>NZ_AQXI01000002.1:0-300000 GCF_000376445.1 Haladaptatus paucihalophilus DX253
GTGATCGAGGTTCCGTACGCGAGATACCGTCCGCTCGGGAGTTCGTCCGACGTCGGCGGGCGGCAGTCCCCCGAAACGCCGTGCAGGGCGACTGGCGCACCGGCCTCGAATCGGAGTCGGCAGACCCGGGGGGAGAACGCGCCCGCTCGCTCCGTCTCGTCGTCGAGTTTTCGAAGCCGTTCCGGAACGGCGAACTCGAACGTCGTCGGCGTCGGTCCGATGGTGACGAGTTCCGACGACTGAAACTCGCCCCAGAACGGCCGGGCAGCCGCTGATTCGGCCGCCGAGAGCGTCACACGGACGGTCGCGTCGTCGCGGTTCGGGACGAATCGAACCTCGCACCCTGTCGGGTGACGAACGCGTTCGCGCGCGTCGACGTTCAGGTCGTTCCCGACGGACGTCGGGACGCGACACAGTTGTGTGCCGTCGGTCGCCCAGTCGGCGGGAATCGTCTCCGCGACGTTGTGGAGCGACACGGAGGGATGCGTATCGGAGTACATGGCGGTATTCGACGTACGAAGGTGTCGATAATAAGTGTGCAAGAACCCCGGACGTGTCGGTGCGCTTTTCGCGCGCCCCGCCGTGGGTGCTACCATGTCCAATCCGTCCGACTACAGCATCAGTGTACAGAGCGTCGTGTTCCGTTCCCGGTCGCTCGGCGACCTTCTCGACGCGCTCGAATCGACCGATATCGACCGACTGGAACTCTGGGGGGAGCACCTGTCCCCCGAGGACGACGAGGCGACCATCGCGGCGGGCAGACGCCGAATCGAGGAGTCGTCGGTGGCGGTCGATGGGTACGGCGTTATCGATATCGAAGACACCGGGGAAGCGCGGGACAGCTTCGCGCCCGCCGCCGACCTCGGCGCGGAGTACGTCACCGTGAATTACCCGCCAGCGCGGGACGACATCACCGAGGAACTCGTCGACCTCGCGGAGGCGTTCGACCTCGATGTCGGAATTCACAACTACTCGACCGTCCACCACGACGACCTCTCGACGGTGTTTTCCGGCATCGACGACGTTCGGTCCGTGGTGGACCGATACGACCACCCTCGACTCGGCGTCTGCATCGACACCGGCCACCTCGTCGTGGTGGACGAGTCTCCGGCCGACGTGATTTCGACGGTCGGCGACCGAATCGTCGCCGTCCACCTGAAGGACACCAGCGACGACGAGATAGAGGACCTCCCCGGTGCCGGAACGCTCGACCTTCCGACCGTTCTCGGCCTGTTCGACGACCACGGTGCCGTGGACGCCCCGCTCGTCGTCGAGTACGAACTCCCGGACGACCGGGTGCTCCCCGCGCTCCGGGAGGCCGAGGAGAACGTCCGTACCGCTGTCGAGGGCGGACGATAAGCGCCGCTTCCGTTGGCGGATTTCCGTCTCAGTCGAGTTCTGATGGTGGGGAGAACGTCAGTTCCGTCACGGCGGCCTCCAGTTCGACCGCGAATATCCGGGTGCCGTCCTCGCCTCCCGCGAGGTCCTCGCCGTCGAACGACCACCCCTCGGGAACCGAGACGAGCGCTTCGACCGGCGGAGCGTCCGCGCGTTCGATTGTCAGCGTCCCGTCGTCCCACGACGTCGAACGAATCGCGCCGGACTCGCCCGTGAGCGCGTCGCGCGTCCCGGTGACTCCCGGTCGGTCAGTGGGTTCGGACAGGTGGACGAGGAGAGCGTCGTGCGGGGCGAGCGTGCGCTCGATTCCCGCCCCGTCGAGCGAAACGGCGCGCTCCTCGAACGCGTCCCACGCGACGGGTGAGCTGACGCCGACCTCCTCGGGCGAGACGGAGACGGTCGCCGGTTCGTCCGTCCAGTTGAACGCCGCGATCGTCGCACCGTCGCCGAACGGGTGGTCGCAGACGAGGCGATCCGGGAACTCCTCGCTCCCGACGCCGACGACATCGCCGGTTCGGGCGGGCGGAAGCGTTCGTTCGAGGAGGTTGCGTCCCGCGTCGTCGATTTCCTCGATGGCGTCGCTGAAGACGTTGAGGCCGCCGGTGAGCGCGACGACGGCCGCGAACGCCCGCCGCTCGGCGTCGGTCAGGTCCGTCGTCGTCCGCACGAGTTGACAGTCCGGGTCGTTGAGCCACAGGCGACGGTGAGTGAACTGGCGGTTGAGCGTGTTCCGCACGGCGTTCTTCAGGGCGGGCTGGCTGTCCGACTCGCCGGGCGTCTCCCACACCGGGTCCACGTCCGGGCCGATTCGCATCGCGTCCACGATGCCGACGCTGGGACCGATGGGTGCACCGCATCCGAGGATAAACGTCTCGTCGCCCGCGACGTCGCGGATGATGGACAGCCCGGTCCGGTAGGCATCCGCCCGCGTCGCCGTTTCGTCGTGGTAGTCGCCCGGTAGCGCGGCGGCGAAGAGGAAGTCCAGTTTGAGATAGTCGTAGCCCCACTCGTGGACGACGGTGTGGAACGTCTCGCGGAGCCACGTCTGGACCTCCGGGTGGGTCGCATCGAGGCCGTACAGGTACTCCCCCGACCGAAATCCGGCTCCCACGGGACCGTCCTCGTCGGCGATGAGCCACTCCGGGTGCTCCGTGGCGACGGCCGAATCCGCGGCGACGTGGAACGGCGCGAGCCAGATGCCGGGGGTGTAGCCCGCCGATTCGATGTCCGCGGCGAGCGCGCCCATGTCCGAGAAGTCGTCGTTGACGGACCGCCAGTCGCCGATGGCTGTCGTGTACCCGTCGTCGACCTGCACGAGGGCGACCGGAATCCCCCACTCGTTCAACCCCTCCGCGTTCTCTCGGACGTCAGCCTCGGAGACGTCCGTGAAGTAGTGATACCACGAACACCACCCCGTCGGGACGGTCTCGAGGAAGCGGGCGTCGATTCGCTCGCCGACCGCGGACGCCCACGCGGCGAGGGCATCGGATACGGTCCGCGAGGCGTCCGCCAGAAGCGGGGAACTGGTCAGCGTTTCGCCGCGGGCGAGACGGTAGCCGTCGGCCGGACAAACGGCCGTCACGCCGGAGACGCCGGTCGAATCGTCCGCGATGTCGAACCGCGTGACGTAGCGGTCGTGGTCCAGAAACCCGAGGGTGAGCGACCGCGACCCGTCAGCGACGGCCGTGACGTAGTTGCTCGTCCGCGTTTCCCCGTCGGTCGCCAGGTCGTACATCATCGGTGCGGCGTCCTCGTTCTCCGGCGGGAAGCGTTCCCCGACCGGAAGCGCCCCGGTCGGCGTCCACGACTGGTAGCCGTGTCGGTACACGCGGGCGTCCGAACCGAACTCGACGTTGCCGCCCGCTATCCGGAAGGAATCGACCGTTACGGCCGTTTCGGACTCGTTTTCCAGTTCCATGGTCACGACGACGCCGCTCGGATGCGTATCGAGTTCGAGACGGAGTTCGACGGGTTCTCCGCCGTCGCGTCGGCAACGGTGGACGACGGCGGGCGTCGAATCGTCGAGCGTGGCGTCGGCGGAGCGGGCTTCGGACCCGTCGGGCGTGACGAGTTCGCCGTCGAGAACGACACCGGGAGAACCGGCGAAGACGACGCCGTTGGCGTCGTGAATCGACAGTTGGGCCTCGTCGATGTCGTAGCGGAGCGTGGTCGCGTCTCTCGTCCGTTCGAGCATGGCCCCATGTTTCTTCGACGGGGTATAAAAATATCATCGCCCCCGTCATGTCGCCGACGACGGGTGGCGGTTTCCGTCGCATCGTCGAGAGGGGAAGTATTATATCTCCCCGTCGAAATTTGGTAGCAGTATGCAGACAGCCACCCTTAGTGGGAGCTGGGAGTTTCGACGTTCCGGCGACGAACGCTGGCGCGAGGCGACCGTTCCCGGAGGGATATACGGAGACCTACTGAGCGCGGGCGAGATCGACGATCCGTACGAAAACGACAACGAACTCGACCTGCAGTGGGTCGGTGAATCGGATTGGGAGTACCGTCGGGTCGTGACGGTCGGCGAATCGCTCCTCGACCACGAGCGGGTCGTGCTTCAGTGCGACGGTCTGGACACCGTTGCGACCGTCTACGTCAACGGTGAAATCGTCGGCGGGGCCGAAAACATGTTCCGACGACACGTGTTCGACGTCGCCGACGCCCTAACAGCAGGGGAAAACGAGGTTCGAATCCGGTTTCGCTCGCCCGTCGAGTACGCGGCCGAGCGGGCGGCGGACCACCCGTACGACGTGCCCACGCTTCGATATCCGGTCGACCAGCCCGCTCGAAACTTCATCCGAAAGGCCCAGTGTCATTTCGGCTGGGACTGGGGGCCGTGTCTTCCCACGGTCGGTATCTGGCGCGACCTCCGACTGGTCGCCCACTCGTCGCCGCGAATCGACCACGTAACGCCCGTACAGCGCCACGGCCAAGGGGACGTCGAACTCGACGTTCGAGTCGGACTCTCGGTGCCGACCCCCGGCGAGTACGAGGTTTCCGCGGCGGTCGATGGAACCGACGCGTCGGCGAGTCGGCGGGTGACGCTCGACGGTGACGGGGAAGTCGCGCTGTCGATGACCGTCGAGAAGCCGGAACTGTGGTGGCCCGCCGGTCGCGGCGACCAACCGCTGTACGACCTCGGCGTGACCGTCGAAGGCGACGTCGCCCACTCGGTGGCCGAACGGATCGGATTCCGTGACGTCGAACTCGTTCGACCGCCCGACGGGGACGGTGACGGCGAGGGCTTCCACCTCCGAGTGAACGGCGAACCGATCTTCGCCCGCGGCGCGAACTGGATCCCCGCCGACGCCATGTATCGAAACGTGACCACGGAAACGTACGACGACTTGCTCTCCAGCGCCGTCGATGCCAACATGAACGCGGTTCGCGTTTGGGGCGGCGGCTACTACGAACGAGACGCCTTCTATCGCCTCTGCGACGAGAAGGGACTGCTCGTCTGGCAGGACTTCATGTTCTCCTGCGCGCTGTATCCGGGCGACGACGCGTTCGTGAACTCGGTCGAGGCGGAGGCGCGTTATCAGGTCCGTCGTCTTTCGACCCATCCCTCGGTCGCGCTGTGGTGCGGCAACAACGAACTCGAAGTCGGCGTGGAGAGTTGGTTCGCGGACAGCGACCACATCGACCGACTCGAAGACGACTACGACGAACTGTTCAGGGAAACTCTCGGAGCGGTCGTGGACGAGGAGAACCCGTCCTGTCCGTACTGGTCTGCCTCCCCGTCCAGCGGTCCAGACAGGCTCGACCCGGAGGACGAAGGACGTGGCGACATCCACTACTGGGGTGTCTGGCACGAGGGGAAACCGTTCTCGGCGTTTCTGGAGACGGAACCGCGGTTCGTCTCGGAGTTCGGCTATCAGTCCTTCCCCTCGGTCGAAACGCTGGCCGACGTGGTTCCGGCCGACCAGCACAATCCGACCGCGCCGCTGATGGAACACCACCAGCGTAACGAGGGCGGCAACAAGCGCATCCTCCAGCGGATGGCCGACCACTTCCGCATGCCGTCGGACTTCGACGATTTCGTCTACTTGAGCCAGATTCAGCAGGGGTTGGCCATCCGTACCGCGGTCGAACACTGGCGACGGCGGAAACCACACTGTATGGGGACGCTCTACTGGCAGCTGAACGACCTCTGGCAGTGTGCGTCGTGGTCGTCCGTCGAATACGGCGGCGAGTGGAAGGCGCTCCACCACATCGCGCGGCGATTCTACGAACCGACCTTGGTTTCAATGGTCGAGGACGAGGAGGACCTCGAACTGTGGGTGACGAACGACGGCGGCGAGCCGATTTCCGGGACGGTCCGCGTGGACGCCGTCACGGTGGACGGCGAGCACCTGTTCGAAACCGCGTTCGCCGCCGAGGTACACGGGGACGGGAGCGACCGAATCGGCACTGTCGACGTCGGAACCGCACTCGGCGACGCCGCGCGCTCGGAGGTGCTGTTCCGGGCGACCCCGGTGACTCTCGGCTCTGCCTCGTCCGCGTATCACACGCTCGTCCCGTACAAACGGCTCTCGCTGCCGGACTCCGACCTCGAACTGACGGTGCGCGACGGAAACGCAATCGTTCGCGCCCCCAAAGCCGCGCTCTTCGTCGAGTTGCGAAGCGACGGACGCGGGCGGTTCGAGGACAACTACTTCCACCTCGCGCCGGGAGAGGAGCGGACGCTCGCGTACGAATCCGAGCGTGACGTCTCCGACGAGGAGTTGGAAGAGTCGATTTCCGTTCGCCACCTCGCCGAGACGTACTGACCGAACCGCCTCGCTTCGTTTTCGTTCTCCCCCACTCGGCGGTCCGTGCACGGGTTGCCCGGACTTCCCGCGGCGACACCCGACGCTCACGTTTCCCGTGACCACTCCGGTGGTTCGTCGGAAAGTCCGTCCGGGTACCACGGATACGCGACCGGTGATTCTCGCGTTCCTGGACGATTATTTGCAACCTCGAAACGACGAGATAATGACGTCCCGTCGATGAGCGGCGGAAGTGTTTGACTACATCAAATAATACGAATACTGATTCCGAATACGGCGTCGTGACGAGGGACGGAAACGCTCCGAGAAAGGACAAATCGCGCACCTAAACGGAGAATCTCGCGGGTTTCGTACCGATTCCAGTGGTGTGGGAGCTAGTATGAGCTACGGCTTTTCGTTTGAAATCATCAAATCTATTGTTTCGGCTTCGCTCTCCGTTTGATATACTAAAACAAAAACCGGTGTGCCGTCGGGACGTTCACACGGGCTGACGGGGATTCCAGAACAACAAACGTTCTATTTATTCGTGAACAACCTGCGGTTCGGCCGAAAACGGCCTCGATGAGCCACGGTTCGTCGTGAAACCGCGCGTTTTTCTACGGGTAGCCCCGGTCCGGCTTTCGTTTGAATTTATCAAACCACCTGTGGCGTCCGGGACGTTCGAGCGGTTCGCGTTCATCGACCCGATGGAGAATTACACCACTAGTGATGTAATGGTTACTCGGCGAACCGTTTGGACGGATGTTGACGGTCGGTGACCGTTCCACCGGCCACGCTGGTTCTTCGACGTGCGCGAACGGAAATCCACACACGGGTCGAAAGGAGGCATCGGTATCGCGGCAGGAAGACGGCGGTTTCGAGGAAACGGGTGGAACATCGCCGCCACGGGAATGGTTATTAGGCCACCACCACAACGACCCAACCATGCCGACGGAATCGACCGCGACGTTCGAATCGTCGTTACGAACGTTCGACGTGCCGTGTACAGTGACGACCGTCGATGACTTCCCCGACGCGCTGGACGCGGCAATCGAGGCGCCTGCGGTGGGCGTCCCACTGGACATCGACGGAATAGATGTGGACGACGCGGACGTGACGCGCTCGCCGTCCACGGGACAACTCGCGGACGCGAAGACGGGCGTCACACCCGCCGCGCTCGGCGTCGCAGCACACGGAAGTCTCCTTCTGCAGTCGTCCGCAGAGGGGACCGAACCCGTCAGTCTCTATCCTCCCCGTCACGTCGCCGTGGTTCGGGAGAGCGACATCGTTCCCGATGTTCGAGACGCGCTCGAACGGCTTGACAGCGAGTTCGACGCCGGTCGGCGGTCCGCCGTCTTCGCCACCGGCGTCAGCGCCACGGGCGACATGGGCGCGCTCGTGGAAGGCGTTCACGGACCGGGCGACGTCCGCGTCATCGTCGTGGAGGGGCGCTGATGAGCGGCGAGAGCCGACGCCGGACGGCGGCGAAAATTCGCAACCTGCTGGAGACGGAGGGAGAGAGCGTTCAGGAGAACACGACGCATTTCAACGAGGGACGCTACGACGCGATTCAGGAGTTCGACGGGTACGAAGCGGTCCGCGAGGAAGCGCGCGCCATCAAGGAGGACGCCATCGACCGACTCCCCGAACTGGTCGAAACCCTCCGCGAGTCGGTCGAGGAGAACGGCGGCCACCTGTACGTCGCCGACGACGCCGCGGACGCGAACGCGTACATCCGAACCGTCGTCGACGATGCCGACGCGGAATCCGTCGTCAAGAGCAAGTCGATGACGACCGAGGAACTCGACGTCAACGAGGCGCTCGAAACCGACGACGTTGACGTCTGGGAAACGGACCTCGGCGAGTTCGTCATCCAAGTCGCGGACGAAGCGCCGTCGCATCTCATCGGACCGGCGTTCCACCGGACGACCGACGACGTTGCCGACCTCTTCAACGAGTACTTCGACCCGGACGAACCGTTCGAGACGGCGGAACAGCTCACCGACTTCGCCCGGGACTACCTCGGCGAGCGAATCCGCGACGCCGACGTCGGCATGACCGGCGCGAACTTCGTCCTCGCCGACTCGGGGACGATAACGCTCGTCACCAACGAAGGGAACGCGCGGAAGTGTGCGGTGACGCCCGATACCCACATCGCGGTCACCGGCGTCGAGAAGGTCATCCCGTCGCTGTCGGAACTCGGGCCGTTCGTGGAACTCATCGCCCGGTCGGCCACCGGGCAGGACATCGCCCAGTACGTCTCGCTGTTCAGTCCGCCGACCGACTCGCCCACGCTGGATTTCGAGCACCCCGACGAGCCGGGATTCGGACCCCAGCGCGACCGGGAGTTCCACCTCGTCCTCATCGACAACGGCCGCATGGCGATGCGCGAGGACGATCAGTTGCGCGAGACGCTGTACTGCATCCGCTGTGGTGCCTGTGCGAACTCCTGTGCGAACTTCCAGCACGTCGGCGGCCACGCCTTCGGCGGCGAGACGTACACCGGTGGCATCGCCACCGGTTGGGAGACCGGCGTCCACGGCATCGAGAGCGCGGGCGAGTTCAACGACCTCTGTACGGGGTGCTCGCGCTGCGTGAACGCCTGCCCGGTCAAAATCGACATCCCGTGGATAAACACGGTCGTCCGCGACCGGCTCAACCGAGAGCACGACTCGTCGGAGTTCGACTTCCTCGTCGAAGGGCTGACGCCGGACGAGGAACCCGCGGGTCTCGACCTCCAGAAGCGCGCGTTCGGCAACTTCGAGACGCTGGCGAAGGTGGCGAGCAAAACCGCCCCCGTCTCGAATCGACTGCTCGGGTCGGCCCCCGTCAGGGCCGCGATGAGCCGACTCGCGGGAATCGACCGCCGCCGCGACCTGCCGACCTTCCAGGGTGAATCGCTCGTCGAGTGGTTCGCGGCGCGTGGCGGGAGCCGCGTCCACGACGCCGACCGAACCGCCGTCCTGTACCCCGACGTGTACACGAACTACGTTCTCGTGGACCGCGGGAAGGCGGCGGTGGCCCTCCTCGAATCCCTCGGCGTCGAGGTCGTCGTTCCCGACGTCCCCGGAAGTGGCCGCGCACCGCTCTCGCAGGGAATGGTCGACACCGCGGAATCGAAGGCCCACCGCGTGTTCGACCGCCTCCGTCGGCACATCGACCGCGGCCGCGATGTCGTCGTCATCGAACCGAGCGACCTCGCCATGTTCCGACGGGAGTACGAGAAGTTGCTCCCCCCGCGCGCCTTCGAAACCCTCTCCGAGAACAGCTACGAGGTGCTCGAATACGTGTTCGGACTGCTGGAAAACGGCGCTGACGCCGACGCGCTTGCGAGTCCGGGCACGAAACTCGCCTACCACAGCCACTGTCAGCAGCGAACGCTCGGAGTGGACGCTTACACCGAGGCGGTCTTCGAGCGCCTCGGCTACGACGTCGCTACGTCGGACGTGGAGTGTTGCGGCATGGCCGGGAGCTTCGGGTACAAATCGGAGTACTACGAGTTGAGCATGGACGTCGGGGAGACGCTCCGCGACCAGTTCGAGGACGAGACCGACCGGACCGTCGTCGCCTCCGGAACCTCCTGTACGGAGCAGCTCGTGGATCTCCTGTCCGCCGACGTGCGCCACCCGGTCGAAGTCATCGAGGCATCGCGGCGGTAGCCCTCCGCTCCTCGAAGACTAGTCGGCCGACGAACGCGAGTGATGGCGACGCGCGATAGAACGTCGGGTGAAAGCGCGGCTGACCGTGCCGACCACGGACCGACCCCGATTTTCGGCGACCGTCGCTATCGAAGCGTTCTCGGCCCATATCCGGCAGTGAACACGGTGGTAATCGCCGACTATAACCGAGGATTGCGCACGCTACCACGGGTAATCCGAGCGAACTTGCGGACGCACTCGTGGTACTGGTATCGGTACCGAGACCTGATATCGAGAACGGAATCCCAAGATGTCAGATTGTAGTATAACTCGGTCGAGAGCGGTTCTGGAATACGCTCAATCGATATTCGAACTACCGATGGATACAGGCCGTCTATACGGCGTTTTCCTTCACAAAAAGGAATTGTCCGCTCCGTTCACTCTCCATATTATCTGGTTTTTTATACGTTTTGGGGAACCTAGCAGGATGCACTCACGAGACCGAATTCAGTAAGTGGTCACACATTGGTAACAAATCGGACCATCGTGTTCTGAGACTTTTCGCATTTCTCTGCACCCCAAGTTAATCCGTTCCATCCGCTATTTTTAGCCGCCTCTTTCGATTAGTAATGTGGTCGAAACAAAGATACCTCCGCTCGATGGTGGATGTATGCTATCCGAAACAACTGTCGTCGATCAACAGTTCGAAGAAACCGTTCGCTCGCTGTTCGAAGATGCGGATTCCGTCCTGATAGTGAATCCCGCACCGCCCGTGTTTCGAGCGCTCATACTGACGGCGGTCGAATCCGACATCGACCTTCCCGACCTCAAGGTGCTCGCCAGTTCCGAAGTGCTGAAATCGGCCGTCGAGGACTTCATCCTCGCGAGTCGCGTCGCGGATTTGGTCGAACAGGAGGTACTGACACTCCGCACGACCTCGGATATCGCACGGAATTCCCTGCTCGTCAGCGAGGACCTCGTCGTGACGGTGATAACCTTGGACGGGAAACTGACGGGGCTGCAGTCGTCTGACGAGGAGTTGGTCGAAAACGTTCGGACGACGTTCATGGACGAGTGGGAGACGGGCGATACGTTCAGTTTGCGGACCCCGCCGTTCTCCCGCGTGAAAGAAACGCTCGACGAAGACTTCGGGGAGGACGTCAAGGACGATTTCATGATGATCGTCGAGTCGGTCGATACGATTCCGGGGGAGGACGACGAGCTCGATGAGGTCGCCATCGCGCTGCTGGTCGGAGCGAACAACGAGGAACTGCTCTACGACATCAGCAAATGGGGCGAGGACACCGGCGTCGCGAGTAAAGCAACGTTTTCGCGGACGAAAACGCGACTCGAAGACCGCGGCCTGATAGAGACGGAAAAGGTTCCCATCGACGTCGGCCGTCCGCGACTTCGGTTGGTCTTGGTACCGAACGACCTGCAGAACATCGACAATCTGGCCGAACAGGTGACCGCGTAGCGCCGACCGCCGCCCGCACCGAACGCCCGTCGGTCGCACTCGACGGGCGAAAACACAC
Source organism: Haladaptatus paucihalophilus DX253 (assembly GCF_000376445.1). Classification (NCBI taxonomy): domain Archaea; kingdom Methanobacteriati; phylum Methanobacteriota; class Halobacteria; order Halobacteriales; family Haladaptataceae; genus Haladaptatus; species Haladaptatus paucihalophilus. The sequence goes on from NZ_AQXI01000002.1 coordinate 11,323, forward strand.
GAGGAGTGGAACGTACCGTGTCCGACGGATGAACGGAAGGCCCGGTTCTGACATCGAAAACGTACCGCGTCTCGACGTCTTCGACGCACCGCGGTCGAACGGGACTTCTGTCCGCTCCTCTCCCTAGCATTACAATAATAGTGCTGTAATTCTTGGCGTGCGGAAGGAGGGATCACCGTTCCTCGGTCGCTTCGACCGAAATACGTTCTGATATGGAGAACGTATTAACGGTCCACCCGAGGGACCTCGGTGTCCGATTTTCCATCGATCCCGTCGAATACCGCTGTCTCTCCCGGCTATCAACCGCTTTTGAAACCTGGCGAAAATCGGGGTTGGCACCCGGACCGTTCTGGTATTGGGAACGGACCATTCACGAGTCGCGTGGCGGTATCACGTCGGGGAGCTGATTTCCGGAGAAAGACGTCTCTATCCGGTCGCGTCGCCGGTTGTCGTCTGGTCAGACCGTAACCGTTCCGTTCACGAGCCGCCCGATTCGGTCGATGTCGATGATAACTTCGTCGCCTTCGGTGAGGGTGAACGACTCCGGGGGCACGAGTGCGGTTCCCGTGAGCAGAACCAACGTTTCGGGGAGGCTGTTGTGCCGTCGAAGGTACGAGACGAGTTCCTCGCAGGTGGTCGCCATCTCCCTCGTCGTGGTCGATTCCTCGTACATCGTCTCACCGTCGCGTCGTATCGAGAGGGACATCGAGAGGTCGTGCGGGTCGCCGACCGTTTCCGCCGAAGCGATGCAGGGTCCGATGGCACAACACCGGTCGTACACTTTCGCCTGTGGAAGGAACAGCGGGTTTTCTCCCTCGATATCCCGACTGGAGACGTCGTTGCCGACCGTGTAGCCGACGACTTCGCCGCGGTGCAGGACGATGCCGAGTTCGGGCTCCGGGACGTCCCACTCCGAATCCCCGCGCACGCCGACATCCTCCCACGGACCGACCGTCCGCGACGGCGTTGCCTTCATGAACAGCTCCGGTCGCCCGCTGTCGTACACGTCGATGTACACCTCCGGCTTGCCGCTCTCGGCTTTGCGCGCCTCTTCGCTGATCCGGTACGTGACGCCCGCCGCCCACACCTCGTCGGCGACGATGGGTTGGCGGATGTTCCGGTCGGCGTCGTCAAACTCGATGCGGTCGGCGTCGTCGAGGCGGTTTCGAGCGACGGTATCGATGGACGTGTCGTTCGCGTTCGCTGCGCGGGCGAGCGCCCTGAACGAGCTGAGGTCAGCTGAGACGGACGTGAGGTCGTATGCGGTTCCGTCGTCGTCGATCACGACCAACGTATCCGCGGATGAGCGAGGCTCTCCCCCGGGGAGTCGGTAATAGCGCATACACAGTGATGAGCGGAAGGTGTTAAAAGAGTATCGCCGTGGAGAAACCCGTTTTGCCGGTGACGAAACGGGCCCCTTCGACATTTTGACGACCCGCGTGAGCCACTGGCTCACTGGCACGGCGAGGCTCACGCTTCGTCAAACGACGCAAAGCAAAGCTTTGCTGGCTCGACGAATCTATGCCTCGTCAAACAGCGCGGAGTAGAGCTTTGCTGGCTCGACAAAGCTCACGCCTCATCAAACAACTCCTCACCTTCGACCATGTGCTTCTCGACGGCGTTCATGTCGAGCGTCACGCCGAGGCCCGGTTCTTCGGGAATTTCCATCCTACCTTCCCGAATGAGGTCGTCCTCCTCGACGAGGTCCTCCCACCAACCGAGTTGGTAGGAATGGTATTCCACGGCGAGGCTGTTGGGTATCGCCGCGGCGACCTGTGCGGACGCCATGGTTCCGATGGGCGAGGAGACGTTGTGCATGGCGACCGGGATGTAGTACATGTCGGCGAGGTCGGCAATCTTTCGCGTCTCGCGCATGCCGCCCACGCGCGGGAGGTCGGGTGCGATGATGTCTACGGCCTGCGGTTCGAGCAGCGTCCGCTGGCCGAACTTCCGGTAGACGTTCTCGCCCACGGCGATGGGCGTCGTCGTCGATTCCGTGACCTTCTGCTGTACGTCGTGATTCTCCGGCGGAATCGGGTCTTCGAGCCACCACACGTCGTACCCTTCGAGTTCGCGGGCGAGGCGCTTCGCGCTCCCGCTCGTGAACGACCAGTGGCAGTCGAACGCCACGTCCGCGCGGTCGCCGACCGTTTCACAGACTCGCTCGACGATTTCGACTTTGTGGTCTATCTCGGGACCGCGAAGGTGGCGGTTCGCGCGGTCCTTCTCGTACCCCGAAGGAACGTCGAGGTCGAACTTGATGGCGTCGTAGCCGAGTTCGGAGACGACGCGTTCCGCCTCCGCCGCGTTCGATTCGGGTTCCGACTCGTCTCCAGCGTGGCAGTCACAATAGATTCGCACCTCGTCGCGGTACTTCCCGCCGACGAGTTGGTAGGCCGGGAGTTCGACGAGTTTTCCCGCGAGGTCGTGCAGGGCGATTTCGATACCGGAGATGGCCGAGATGGTTTTCCCGGAGATGGAGCCTTCGCCGGACATCTTCTGGACGAGATGCTCGTAGAGTCGGTCGATGTCGAGCGGATTCTCGCCGATGAGAAACGGCTTCATCCGCTCGATGATGGCCGTGTCGCCGCCGCCCCAGTAGGATTCGCCGGTTCCCACGACGCCAGCGTCGGTGTAGACGCGAACGAGAATCCACGGGTAGTTTCCGTCCACCATCGTCGTCTGTACGTCGGTTATCTCCGCATCGCGGACCCCGCCGCGTCGGTTGGTGAGGCCCATCGTCTCGGCGGAGAGGTCACGCATCGTATACTCCGCGTTCGGGTCGCGGAGCTTCGCTTGATCAACCATTGCATGCGAGGGGTTACCAGAGGTCGGTAGTAAAGGTTGCGACTCGGGAGATATCGTCCGAATCGGTCACTCGACCGACACCCGTCTCTCGGTTTCGGCGGCCTCGTAGATGGCGGCGAGCGTCCGCATATCGACGAGGGCGTGTTCGCCGTCGGGCGTCGGCTCGACCCCTCGAACGACCCGGTCGGCGAAGTAGTCGAACTCCTCGGTCATCTCGTCGCCGAACAGGTCGCGGCGGCCGTCGTCGATCTCCATCTCGCGGCCGTCCGCCAGTCGGAGCGTGAGCGTCTGTGGAGTGGCACCCAAAAACGCCGGGTCGAGGCGCAGTTCGCCCTCGGTACCGATAACTCGGAACCCGCCCGATAGGTGCGCGTTCTGGCTGACGGTGCAGGCGGCGTACGTGCCGTCGTCGAACCGGAGCGAGAAGGTGGCGTGTTCGTCCGGAACGTCGTCGAACGCCTCGTGTTCGGAGTGCATCTGTGCGGTCACGCTCATGGGGTCGGCGTCGAGGACGAACCGAGCGGTGTTCAGCGGATAGATACCGAGGTCCATCACCGTCGAACCGTATCCGGCGAGGTCGGGGTCGAGTCGCCACTGGTCCGGGTTGCCCGAAACGACGTCGAGCATCTGCTGTTCCATGTGGCCGTGGACGGCCACCGGGTCGCCGATGGCCCCGTCGCGGACGAGTTCGCGCATCCGGCGAACCTGCGGGTCGGTCTGCATTCGGTAGGCGACCATCAACGGAACATCTTCGGCGGCCGCGACGAGTTCCTCGGCGCGGTCGAGCGTCGCCTCCATCGGCTTTTCGCAGAGCACTGCTTTCCCGTGGTCCGCGGCGGCGGACACGTACTGCAGGTGAGATGCGTTCGGCGTACAGACGTACGCAGCGTCGTACTCGTCGGTCGCGTCGCCGTTCACGAACTCGTCGTACGTGAGGGCGGCGCTGACGGTCGAGCTATCGTGGGCGACGGTCTCGGCCTTTTCGTGGGAGCTGCTGACGGCGACGGTCGTCTCGCAGAACTTCGATTCTCGAATCGCCGGGACGGCCTGCTCGCGCGTCCACCAACCGAGACCCACGAGGGCGACGCGGAGCGTGCCCGATTCCAGTTCTTCCCAATCCCGTTGTCTGATACCGCTCAGGTAGTCGTCGACGGTCATACTCGGACGATTCAACCCAGTCGGCAAAAAACTAGTGATGGCCGTAGTAAAATTCCCGTCAAACGTTCGTCGAACCGTAACAGTCGTATGGCAGAAGTGAGAATAATGGCCTGATGTCGAAGACGACGTACAACTACGTTAACGGCGAGTGGATCGAATCGGAGTCGGGTGACACCATCGAAGTCGAGAACCCCGCGAACCCGAACGAGGCAGTGGGACGCTATCAGTCGTCCAGCGCGACCGACGCGACGGCCGCGGTCGAAGCCGCCGCTGCAGCGGCCGACGACTGGGCATCGACGCCGGGACCGGAGCGCGGCCGAATCCTCCGCGCGGCCGGGACCCTGCTCGAAGAGCGCAAGGACGAGCTGACGGACGTGCTCGTCGCCGAGGAAGGGAAGGCCCACGCCGAAGCCGGTGGGGAGGTCCAGCGGGCTATCGACATCTTCCACTACTTCGCCGGGAAGGCGGCCGACCTCGGCGGAACGATGAAGAGTCCGAGCGCACCGAACCAGAACCTGTACACGAGAACGGAACCGGTCGGCGTCGCCGCGCTCATCACGCCGTGGAACTACCCCATCGCCATTCCGGCATGGAAGCTCGCACCGGCCTTGGCGACCGGGAACGCGGTCGTGCTCAAACCGGCGTCGGCCGCACCCGGCGTCGCAATCGAACTCGCGCGGGCGCTGGACGAAGCCGGACTCCCCGACGGCGTGCTGAACGTCGTCACCGGGTCGGGGAGCGCCGTCGGCACGGAATTCATCGAACACGATGCGGTGGATGCCGTCTCGTTCACCGGTAGCAGCGAAGTCGGCGAGATGGTGTACGACCGGGCGACCGACGCGGGCAAACGCGTCCAGACGGAGCTCGGCGGCAAGAACCCGACGGTCGTCGCGGCCTCGGCCGACCCGGCGGAGGCCGCCGATATCGTCGCGGGCGGCGGATTCGGGACGACCGGTCAGTCCTGTACCGCGTGTTCCCGCGCCATCGTCCACGAGGACGTGTACGACGAGTTCGTGGCCGAACTCGTGGACCGCGCCGAATCCATCGACGTCGGTCCGGGTGCCGACCACGAGATGGGACCGCAGGTGAGCGAAAGCGAACTCGAATCGACGCTCGACTACATCGAAATCGCCGAAAACGAGGGGGCGACGCTCGCGGCGGGGGGCAACACTCCCGACGGTGAAGCGGTCGAGACCGGATACTTCGTGGAACCGACCGTGTTTACCGACGTGGACTCCGAGATGCGAATCGCACAGGAGGAGGTCTTCGGGCCGGTTGTCGCCGTCATCAAGGTAAGCGATTTCGACGAGGGTCTCCACGTCGCGAACGACGTTCACTACGGCCTCTCGGCGAGCATCGTCACCGACGACCACACGGAAGCCAACCGCTTCATCGACGAGGTGGAGGCGGGCGTCGTGAAGGTCAACGACAAGACGACGGGACTCGAACTTCACGTTCCCTTCGGCGGGTTCAAGCGATCGTCCAGCGAGACGTGGCGCGAACAGGGCGACGAGGGACTGGAGTTCTACACCATCGAGAAGACGGTGTACGACAGTTACTGAGGTGCCACTCGGTACCGTCGTTCGGTTCGTCCCTTTTCGGCGTGACGTTCGTTCCCTCGATTCGGTTCCGGTCGTCGAAACCTGTCCGTCCTCGGGGTCGATCCCGTCGAGGGTCCCGACGAAGTCGGAGACGTGTTCGTACCTCGCGTCGAATGAATCGGCTCATCACGTTTCGACGGCCGAACCGAGTGAATTGGCGACGGATATCGGCGCGGCATCGTCCGAGAAATAAGTTTGGATGCCGTATTGGCGGGAATCGCTGGCGAACGCCGCGGGCGTTCCCGGCTTCCCGAACTGGAGGAACAACTCCAGTTCGGTGACGGCTCGAACCACACCTGTTCTACCGTGCGTTTAGGCGGTACCGTTGTCGTGGACTACTCCATCGTTGCCGAGGGAAGCGAGTAACCGAGCGCGGAAATACCGCGATACCTCCCGTCCAAACCATTAAGAGATGTGATTGCGAGAAATTAACTGATGCACACTGAATCGGATCGTGGAGAGCCTCGTATCGCCGACGAAGGGCGAGTAGAAGAGCTCCTCGAAGAGATGACGATAACGGAAAAGGTCGCACAACTGGGGTCGGTGAACGCGAACAAACTGCTCGACGACGATGGAAGCCTCGACCGGAAGGCGGTGGAGGAACTCCTCGAAAACGGAATCGGTCATCTGACGAGACTCGGCGGGGAAGGAAGCCTTCCACCACGGGAAGCCGCGAAACGGACGAACGAACTCCAGGACTTTCTCGGGAGCGAGACTCGACTCGGCATCCCCGCGATTCCCCACGAGGAGTGTCTGAGCGGCTATATGGGACCGAGCGGAACGACGTTCCCGCAGATGCTCGGCGTCGCGAGTACGTGGTCGCCGGACCTCGTCGCGGAAATAACGGACACCATCCGCGGTCAGTTGGAAGCGATCGGGACGACGCACGCGCTCTCGCCGGTGCTCGACATCGCTCGGGACCTTCGGTGGGGACGCGTCGAGGAAACGTTCGGCGAGGACCCGTATCTCGTCGCAGCGATGGCCCGAGGATACGTGAACGGCTTGCAGGGTGATGGCGACGGCATCTCTGCAACGCTCAAGCACTTTGCCGGTCACGGCGCCGGGGAGGGAGGGAAAAACCGCAGTTCGGTCAACGTCGGACGCCGGGAACTACGGGAAACCCACCTGTTCCCGTTCGAGGCCGTCATCAAAACGGCCGACGCCGAGTCCGTAATGAACGCCTATCACGACATCGACGGCATCCCGTGCGCGAGCGACGGGTGGTTGCTGACGGACGTTCTCCGTGGCGAGTGGGGATTCGACGGGACAGTGGTTTCGGACTACTACAGCGTCGAGTTCCTGCAAAGCGAGCACGGCGTCGCGGCATCGAAGCAAGCGGCGGGGGTGATGGCCGTCGAGGCCGGTCTCGACGTCGAACTCCCCTACACGGACTGCTACGGCGACCATCTCGTGAACGCCGTCGAAGACGGGGACGTGGCCGAAGCGACGGTGAATACGGCGGTTCGTCGGGTCCTCCGTGCGAAGGCCGAGAAGGGACTCCTCGACGATCCGACCGTCGACGTCGACGCCGCCGCCGCCCCGTTCAACACCGAGAACGCGAGAGACCTCACCACCCGCGCCGCCCGCGAATCGATGACCCTCCTGAAGAACGAGGACGATTTTCTCCCCTTCGACGGGGAGGAACTGGAGACCGTGGCCGTCGTCGGTCCGAAAGCCGACAACGCACAGGAACTCATGGGCGATTACGCGTATCCGGCCCACTATCCCACGGAGGAAGTCGACCTCGATGCCACGACCCCACTCGACGCCATCGAAGCACGCGGCGAGCACGCCGGATTCGATGTTCGATACGAGCAGGGGTGTACGACGACCGGGTCCTCGACCGAAGACTTCGATTCGGCGGCCGAGGCGGCCGAAGCCGCCGACGTCGCCGTCACGTTCGTCGGCGCGCGCTCCGCCGTCGATTTCTCCGACATCGACGAGAAGCAAGCCGACCTCCCGAGCGTTCCCACCAGCGGCGAAGGTTGTGACGTGGTCGACTTGGACCTCCCCGGCGTCCAGCAGGAACTCGTGGAACGCGTCCACGAGACCGGAACGCCGTTGGTCGTCGTCGTCGTAAGCGGGAAACCTCACTCCGTCGAGTGGATCGCTGAGGAAGCGCCCGCGCTCCTCTACGCGTGGCTTCCGGGCGAACGCGGGGGTGAAGGAATCGCCGAAGTGCTGTTCGGCGAACACAACCCCGGCGGCCGCCTCCCAGTCTCCATCCCGCGGTCGGTCGGCCAACTGCCGGTTTACTACAACCGAAAACCCAACACCGCGAACGAAGAGCACGTCTACACGGAGAGCACACCCCTGTACCCGTTCGGTCACGGTCTGAGCTACACCGACTTCGAATACGGCGACCTCTCGCTATCGACCGACTCGATCGCTCCGTCTGGGCGGGTGAGCGCCGAAGTTACGGTCAGCAATACGGGCGACCGAGACGGACACGAAGTCGTCCAGTTGTACGCGAGCGCGAAGTCCCCGAGTCAAGCACGACCGGTTCAAGAACTGGTCGGGTTCGAACGGATATTCCTCGCCGCTGGCGAGTCGAAACGCATCATCTTCGAAATCGACGCCTCGCAACTCGCGTTCCACGACCGGGACATGAATCTCGCCGTCGAGCGAGGTCCGTACGAACTCCGCGTCGGTCGCTCGGCGAGCGATATCGTCTCCACGGCGGCGTTCGACGTTCCGACGACGAAAGAAGTACCGGCGGCCGGCCGAACGTACTTCACGACGACGCGAGTCGAACCCGTGGAGTAGCACGGTATACCGTTTCGAAACGGTGTTCGAAGTTTCGTTCTGGTATTCAGAATGCGCATGCCGTTTCGGGAGGCCGGTGGTCGTCCGGTTCGTCGGTCCAGTTTCACCGTTTCCCCTCGCTCGACCGGACCGAGGTGCTTCAGTTCGCATCCGTCAGTGAGCCTCGCGCTCGATTCGGATACGGTGCGATGTCAGCACTCCCGAGCGTCATCTGAAAGGTACAAGTTACCAAATCACAAACTTTATTGCGGGATTCGAATAACCTCCGTACGTGATTCAGAGGCAATGAAAGCAGTTACTAGCGCCTTCGTCGGAACCGGACCGGACCCCGAGACACAGAACAACCAAGGATTCGCGATGGCGTATCGTCACGCCGCGGCGTACGACCACGCGGGGGCGGAGTTGGTCGCCTGTGCCGATATCGTCGAACCCAACGCGAAAGCGTTCGCCGACTACTGGGGTATCGAAGCGGACGGCGTATTCGAGGAGTACCTCGACATGGTCACCGAGGTCGAACCCGACATCGTCAGCGTCTGTACGCCCCCGCCGACGCACGCCGACATCGTGACCGACATCGCACGGAGCAACGCGGTGCAGGCGATACACTGCGAGAAACCCATGGACAGGACGTGGTCGAACGTCGAACGGATGGTCGAAGTATGTGACGAGGAGGGCGTCAAATTGACGTTCAATCACCAACGCCGCTTCGGCCGAGGATATCGAAGGGCCAAGGAATTGCTCGATGCCGGCGAAATCGGAGACCTCCAGCGGGTCGAGTGTGCGGCTCCCAACATCTACGACTACGGGTCCCACTCGGTAGACCTCTGTAACTACTTCAACGACGAGGGAAGGGCCGAGTGGGTCATCTCCCAGCTCGACTACCGGGACGAAGACCTGTGGTTCGGTGCCCACAACGAGAACCAGACGCTCGCCTCTTGGAGATACGAGAACGGCGTCTACGGACTCGCAACGACCGGAATCGGAGCGGATCTGGTCAACTGTCACAACCGCCTGGTGGGCAGCGAGGGCACCATCGAAATCGGACACGGCTTCCCGAACAACGAAACCGACGACCAGATCCTCCGCATCAAGCGCGACGGGGACGACGGGTGGGAACACGTCGACTGTGACGGCGAGGGTCTCCACGGCCTCGACACTCGGGAGTTCGGTCGGGTCTTCATCGACCGTGCGATAGCCGACGTCGTCGAAGCGGTCGAGAACGATTCCACCTCCGAACTGAACGCGGAGAACGCGCTCAAGGCGACGGAAATCATCTTCGGCGCGTGGGAATCGTCACGACGACACGGCCGCGTCGAGTTGCCGCTCGACATCGAGGACAACCCCCTCGATGCGCTCATCGAAGACGGAACGCTCACTCCGGAACCCGCCGAGGAGTGACCGATGCCAGAACTGTCGGTTTGCGTCGAGATGGTCTTCGAAGGAGTACCGTTTACGGAGCGGATCGGTCTCGCCGCGGCGGCCGGCGCGGACGCGGTGGAGTTCTGGGGATGGCGCGACAAGGACCTCGATGCGGTCGCCAACGCGTGTGACGAACACGACCTGAACGTCGCAGCCATGCTCGGCAGCGACGTCCCGCTGACGGACCGGGCCCGAACCTCCGAGGCCCGCCGGTCCATGCGCGAATCCATCGAAACGGCCGCACGCCTCGGCTGTTCGACCCTCATTATCACCGTGGGACAGGAACAGGCGGATATCGATCATTCAACCCAACGAGGTGCTATCGTGGCTGCTCTCGAGAGCGTCGCCCCCGACGCCGCCGACGCGGGCGTTACGCTCGCCGTCGAACCGTTGAACACGGCCGTGGATCACCCCGGTTACTTCCTCGAATCGTCGGCGGAAGGATACGACATCGTCGATGCGGTCGGCGATTCGAACGTTAAACTCCTCTTCGACGTGTACCATCAGCAGATCACGGAAGGAAACGTCATCGCCAACATGACGAGTCACCTCGACCATATCGGGTACGTCCACATCGCGGACGTTCCCGGTCGACACGAACCCGGAACGGGGGAACTCGACTATGAGAACATCCTCCCCGCGCTCGCCGCTGCGGGGTACGACGGCTACATCGGGTGCGAATTCTCCCCCGAAGGTGACGACGCCGCGGCCGTGAGCGACTGTCGTACTATCCTAAACGGGTAGCGGTTCTCGTTTTCCTTCGAAGGGCTGTTCGACGAGGAGCGAATCATCCTAAGGGAAAAGATTATTGTCCTCTATAGTAATGATAATCCGTGTCACTATGCCGAAGGCAACTGATTCATCGATCGGCGACGCTACTGACGAGACGATAACCGGTACCCCCGACGAGGGAGACTACTCCCGGCGCGGTTTCATGGAGGCCGCTGCATCCATGGGTGCAGCCGGTGCCGCAGCCGGATTGTCCGGATGTACTGAACAGTTCGGCGGTAGCGGCGGTGATAGCAAAACGAAGGGTGAAAAGGACTTCATCTTCTGGACGATGCGCGGATACATCCCGGAAGTGACGAAGAACATCAAACAGGCCGCCAAGGGCTTCGAAAAACACTCGGATTCGCCGGTCAACGTCTCGACGAACGTCATCGTGTGGAATCAGGTGTTCCCGAAGTGGAACGCGTCCATTCAGGGACGGACGACGCCGAACGTCTCGGAGATGGCCAACGAACACGCCGTGAACTTCGGAAGTCTCGGTGCGACGGCACCCGTCACGGACATTTACGATTCGTACGACGACTGGTACGGGCCGATGGAAGCGTGGGCCAGTTGGGACGACAAGAAGTGGGGCGTCCCGTGGTTCGTCGAGACGCGACCGATGTACTATCGGAAGGACCTCCTCGAAAAGGCGGGTCACAGCAAGCCGCCGAAGGACTGGAAGGAGCTCGTTAAAATAGGGAAAGACGTGGTCAAAGAGACCGGAAATCCGGGGTACATCGAACCCGGCGCTCGCGACTTCACGACCGGTCAACACATGTTCGCCTACACCGCGAACGCGGGCGGGAAGTTCTACAGCAAGAAGGACGGGAAGTGGCAGGTGGAACTCGATTCTGCCGGGTCCCTGTTCGGTCACCTGTTCTACGCCAGCCTGAAGAAGGCGTGGAATCTCACGGCCGATGGTTGGACGAGCCAGGATTCGAGCGCGACGGACAAGTTCTTCCGCGAGCGGGACGCCGGGATGGCGCACCTCGGCGCGGAGGACGCGCGTCTCGCCCGGACGAAGGAACACGCCGGCCTTCGGGATAACGTGGGTATCCAGCCGATGCCCGAGGGACCGCTTGGCAAACAGTGGTCGTTCCGCGGCGGTTCCTGTCTCAGCCCGTTCACCGACGACGTTTCCAAACACGATGTCGGGAATCTCTCGAACGAGTTCGTGAAGTACATGATGCAACCGGACAACCAGTCCGACTACTTCGCGGCGTCTGCACCCGTCTTCATGCCGGTACGAAAGAGTCAGGAACAGATGGACCTCTTCACGAAGAACCCGACGAAGCTTCCCGACGACTGGCTTGACGCATTCGTCACCCAAGCACAGGAGACTCGGCGATACGGCGTCTACGGCGGCGGACAGGACACGCCGTTCCTCGGATCGGTCGAAGGTTCGACGACCGGATACAGCCAAGCGATTTCGGCCATCCTGGGCTCGAACAAGGACCCGAAGGAAGCGTTAGTCGGCATGGCCAACAGCGTTCGAAACGAGGCGAACAAGAAACTGGACTACACGCTCAAGAACAAGTCCGAGAAACCGAGCCTCGACGACGCCCCGAAGGAGGTGCAGGATTGGATCACCGGTTCCAACAACACGCCGAAGATCTGGAATCCCTACGAATGACGACAGGGTGGGTACACCCACCGTTCCCGACACCACATCCATGAGGCCCGTCGGGTTTGGTCTGGGTTGATAACCTTCGCCATCCGATCCACTGAAACGACGATTTCTCGGTTCGGAGAGCTGTATCTGATGGGAAAAATCCCGTCGATAACGACGGAATATTTTTATAGACAACTGTTCCCTATCAACATGGTATATGGGACGAATAGTTTTCGATTCCGTTCAAAAGGTCTACGGCAGCAAAACGGTTGCCGTCGATAATTTCGAACTCGAGGTCGCCGACGGAGAATTCCTGACATTAGTCGGGCCGAGCGGCTCGGGCAAATCGACGACGCTCCGAATGCTCGCCGGGCTCGAAGAGATAACGGCTGGGGAGATATCCATCGACGACGAAGTCGTGAATTTCCTCCCGCCACGTGACCGAGATATCGCGATGGTGTTCCAGAACTACGCACTGTATCCGCACCTCAGCGTGCGTGAGAACCTCGCGTTCGGGCTCAAGCGTTCGACGACGCTCGACAAGGCGGAAATCAACCGACGCGTCGAGGAGACGGCGGATCTGCTTGGCATCCCGGAACTCCTCGACAACAAACCCCGTCAGCTGTCCGGCGGACAGAAACAGCGCGTGGCGACGGGACGCGCTATCGTCCGCGAACCGGAGGTGTTCCTCTTCGACGAACCGCTGTCGAACCTCGACGCCAAGCTCCGCAAACACATGCGGACGGAGCTCAACCGCATCCAGCAGGAACTCGGGACGACCACCATCTACGTCACGCACGATCAAGAGGAGGCGATGACGATGTCGGACCGAATCGCCATCCTGAACCACGGCGAACTCCAGCAGGTGGGTAGCCCACGGGAGGTGTACAACGACCCCACGAACCTGTTCGTGGCCCAGTTCATCGGGAGTCCGAGCATGAACATCTTCGACGGAATCATCGAGGCCCGACAAGGTGTCTCCCGATTCACGGGCCAGATCGACCACGTCTTATCGGACGATATCGCCGAGACGGCCGAACGAACCGCTTCGGACCGATTCGTTCTCGGCATCCGACCGGAAGACCTCGAACTGTGCGAATCATCCCACCGGAACGCGAGCGCGGTCACCGTCGAGCTGGTCGAACCGCTCGGCCGGGACAATCTTCTGTACTTTGAGCCGTCGGCGATGGAGGCGGACGTGGACGAAGAACGGGAATACGTGATGTTCGTCCCGCCCGATGTAAATCCCGACGTCGGCGATGAGGTGCACATCACTTTCGACGATGACGACATTCACCTGTTCGACGAGGAGACAGGTAACAACCTCCTCGTCGAGGGGCGGACGCAGCGGGAAGACCCACCGGTTCGATAGCCGTTTGAGGAAAACGGACGGCTCACTGCCGACCAGACGGGACCTACCACTGGACGGCTACACCCGTATTCGTACTCAGCTTCGCTCTCGCCACCACCGACCTTTTTTCGAGTCACGGCGATGCTCCGTCGAGCGGACTGCCGGGGGTCGCGTTGTAGAGGATGCCGTCGATGCGGAGGTAGCTGTTCGTGAACTCGACGCCGCGGACGAATCCGCTGGTCCGAACGAGTTGCGGGTCGAACGCGCCGTGGTCGAACACGTCGTCGACGACGACTCCGTTCGCGGTGATCCCCGCCCGTCCATTCCCGCCCGCGTGACGGCTCCGGAGGTCGAGCACGGTACCGAGCGCATCGCGACCGGCGTTCCGAGCCAGCGTGAGCGGAATCGTCTCTATCGCGTCCGCGAACGCTTCGACCGCGAGCTGTGCCCGTCCGGCGACGCCCGGTGCGAAGTCGCGGAGCGCCACCGCCGCGGCGATTTCCGCCGCCCCGCCGCCGGGAAGCGCTTCCGGGCGCATCACCGCCGCTCGAACGGCGTTCAGCCCGTCCTTGACCCGCCGCTCGGCTTCGCGGGCGACGGAGTCGCTGCCGCCGCGGACGACGAACGACACCGCCTCGGGGACATCCGGGCCCGTCGCCATCACTGCCAACCAGCTCTCGTCCTGCTGGTCGAACCGTTGGTCGATGCGCACGGGTGCCGTCGCTTCGGCGTCCACCACGTCGGCCGAAACGAGCGGCGTCGATACCGATGCTCCAGTCGCACGGGCGAGGAACTCGATGCGCGAATCCTTCACGTTCTGCACCGTGAGCACGCCACGGCTACCCAGCTCTTGGGCGATATCGCGGTGAATATCCCCGCTCGCGATGACGGCAACCGCGCCCGTCGCGCGAATCGCGGCCGCGATGTCGTCGAACCGGCGTGTGTCCACGGTCCGCACACCGTCGAACCCGTCCGTGTCCGCCGTCACGTTGCCCTGAAACGCCGGGTCCCTGGGTGCCACGTCGCCGCCGACCAGCAGCGCTGGTCCCTCGACCGGCAGTTCTCCGGTTCCCCAGTACGGTTCCTTGGGAACGAACGCACCGGGCACGAGGGACGAATCGGCGACGCTCCCGCCCGGCATCGCCTCCGTTCGGACGAACGAGAGGTCCACCGAACCGGTTTGCGGGTTCGACACGCGGAGGACGGCCTCCACGACGGGGTCGGCGAGACCGTGCAGCGACCAGGATTTCGTACTCCCGTTCGTCATCCCGGTTAGCGCCACGTTCCGAAGGAGGTCGCGGTCGAGCGATGCACCGTTTGACGACGCTAGCGAGACGCTGGAGTCATCCCAGACTTCGAGCGTCCGCTGGGCGGCGATGGAGAACCCCTCGATGACGGTCGTCGGGGCGACACCCTCGGCGACGAGGTCGAGTCCGGCGGTGAGCAGTTCGCTCGTCAGCAGTACCGTCGTTGTCGTCCCGTCCCCGAAGTCGTCCTCCTGTGCCTCCGCCGTTTCGATGAGGTGTTGTGCGACCGGATGGTTCGTCTCCCCCTCGAACTCCTCGATGATGGAAATCCCATCGTTGCTCGCGAGTCCGCGAATCTCGTCGTCTTGCTGTCGGCGAACGACGAGTTTGTCGAGGCCGGACGGTCCAAGCGTGCTCCGGACGAGGCTTCCCATCTCCTCGGCCGCGGTTTCGATGATTTCGCTCGTTTCGGACCGGTCGAAACGAGTGTATCCGGAGATCTGACCGGATGGGGAAGTAGGTGGTTGCTCCATAGAAAACAGAACGGACCCCACCCGACTTTACTTTTGTGAAAATTCGTGTCGTTCTGCCCGCGGGCGTCCGTTACGACTTGACGGCACCCTCCGCCAGTCCCTCGACGAGGTAGCGTTGGAGGAAGACGAACAGCAGGAGGAGCGGCAAACTGACGGCCGTCGAACCGGCCATGATGAGCCCCCAGTTGACCGTGTTCTGTCCGATCCACGAGCCGATTCCCGGCGGCAGCGTCTTCTTGGTCGGGTCGTTGATGAGCACGAGCGCGAAGAGGAACTCGTTCCACGCCAGAATCCACCCGAAGATGAACGTCGTCGCGATGGCGGGTGCGGATAGCGGGAGAATGACACTGATGACCGCCCCGATGCGGGTACTGCCATCGACCATCGCCGCCTCTTCTAGCTGGGCGGGGAGATTCTCGTAGAATCCCCGCAACATCCACGTGGTAAACGGTAACGTGAAGGCGATGTACGCGATGACGAGGCCAGTGAGCGTGTTGAACAGCCCGAGGTCACGGAAGACGAGGAACAGCGGGATGACGATGACCACGTACGGGAACATCTGCGTGATGAGGAGGAACGTCGCGACCACCTTTCGACCGCGGAATCGCAACCGTCCGATGCTGTACGCCCCGAAGATACAGACGACGATGCTGATGAGCGTGGACGCCAGCGAGACGATGGCGCTGTTGATGAACCACGTGAGGAACGTCGTCTGGTTCAGCATCGTCATGTAGTTGTTTAGGCTCACTCCGCTTAGCCACCCCGTGATACCAATTTGCGTTAGCTCCTCGACGGTCGTCACGTTCAATGAGGTGACGACCATCCAGATGATGGGAAACAGGACGATGAGCGTGAGGCTCCACACGAACGCGTGGAATCCGATCGTTTTGAGCCTCGGGTCGTTCAGGAACGACGAGTTCGATTGCGGTGATTTGGTTGCCATATCGTGTTCACCTCACACCTGACCGATATCCTGCCGGTAGAGCTGGAGGTACACCAGTCCGTACCCGAGCATGATGACCATCATGACCATCCCGATGGCGCTTGCCAACCCGACGGAATTCGACAGGAACGCGTTGTTGTACACGTACACCGGGAGCACCATCGACGACATTCCCGGACCACCGCTCGTCAGCACGAATATCATGGTGAAATTGTTGAACGTCCACAGACTCATCAACAGCGTCGTCACGATGATAACCGGCTGTAGGTACGGAAGCGTAATGTGGCGGAACAGCTCCCATCGGGAGGAGCCATCGACGAGCGCCGCCTCGTACAGCGAATCCGGAATCGCCTTCATCGCGGCGAGGAAGCTGATCATGAAGAACGGGAAGTTTCGCCACACCCAACCGAGCATGGCCGAAAACAGCGCGAACTTCGAACTCCCGATCCACGGAATCGCGCCGAGACCGACCAGCCGCAAGAGGCCGTTGAACACCCCGAGATTGTAGTTGTACATCCACTGGAAGTTCAGCGCCACGGCGATGTACGGCATCGCCCACGGCAGCAGGAGCAACCCCTGGACGACGTTTCGCCCTCGAAATTCGCGGTTGAGAAGGACGGCGAACCCCATCCCGACCAGGAGCATGATGATGATCGAGCCGAACGCCCACGAGACGGTGTTGAGCAACACCTGCCAGAACTCCGGCCACCCCGACAGTATCTTCACGTAGTGTGCCGGGCCGACCCACGTCGGCGGGGTGATTCCGTTGTACTCGTTCATACTCAGGTACGCCGCACGGAAGACGGGATAGACGCTTACCAGACCGAGCGAGACCAGGGTCGGTACGAGAAACAACCAACCCCAGACGCTCTCCTTCGACAGGAGGTGGCGATACTTTTGTGGTAGCGAAACTCGGTTGAGAAGCTGATTCCGTAACTGATAGTATTTCACCATGCTACTTCGTCTCATTACATTCCCTGGGGTGGTAATAACATTTTGGTACCGAACGTCCCGATACTCGGTGTCTAGTCGAAACACCCTTGACAGTCTAGTGAAATTGAACGTTGCATGGCGTTCGAAACTGCATACGGGGCCTGGCGCGCTAGGGTCGATTCGACCACCGACGCGTGGCGGGCCTTCCTCGACGCGGATGACTTCGGCGAGGCGGCCGAATCCATCGAATATTACGGCTGGACGGCGCCCGCGATCGGCGTGTTCGCCCACGTCCTCTTTCGGAGCGGGTTTACGTACCTCATCGAGCCGGGAGTGATGAGGGGCGGGGAACCGTTCCCGTCGTTGCTGTCGGCGTTCGTCCTCAATTTCATCTACACGAGTTTCCAGACCCTGTTACTGCTGTTCTTTTTCTTCGGAACGATCGGTGCGATCGCCGGGTTGATCGCCTCCAATCGAAGTCTCGACGTAACCACGTTCAAAGTCGGTGGGTACCTCTCCGTGGTGTTCGTCCCGATTTTCGTGGTCGCCTCAGTTCTCGCGCTCACGATTTCCGGCTCGGACGTCGGCGTCGCCGCCCTTTCCGGCGGTAGTGTCTCACAGGTGGCACCGAAGATCATGGAAGTACGGATGAACATCCGGAGCACACAGCAGATGCAAATGGTTCGCCTGCTCCGGATCAGCGGATGGCTTCTCTGCGCGCTGGTTCTTCGGCCAGTGCTCGCCCGGCGCTATAGTCTCGGTCGGGTTCGAAGCACGCTGGCGCTGCTTCCGACGACCGTCGCCTTCGTCGTATTCACCTCGATGACGTGATCGACGAGAAGCCGGAATCGAGGACCGTTCGATGCCACCGATAACTTGATAATCGTTTCCACGCCACACGAAGGTATGTCGATAGGCGTGTGTTATTTTCCGGAACACTGGCCCCGAGAACGATGGACCACAGACGTCGAGCAGATGGCCGAGGCGGGAATCGAATACGTCCGCATGGGCGAGTTCTCCTGGTCGAGACTCGAGCCGCGACCCGGCGAACTCGACTTCGAGTGGCTCGAAACCGCGGTCGATCTCGTGCACGAGCACGGGATGAAGGCGGTACTATGTACCCCCACGGCGACGCCACCCAAATGGTTAGTCGACCAGCATCCGGACATCCTTCAGGAGGAACCGGACGGGAGCGCCCGTCACTTCGGCAGTCGGCGACACTACTGCTTCAACTCGGAGACCTACCGGGAGCAGACCGACCGCATCGTCACCGTCCTCGCCGAACACTTCGCCGACCATCCGGCGGTCGTCGGCTGGCAGACCGACAACGAGTATGGCTGCCACGACACCATCCGGTGCTACTGCGACGACTGCGCGACGGCTTTTCGGATCTGGCTGCGTGAGAAGTACGGCGGTATCGACACGCTGAACGAATCGTGGGGGACGACGTTCTGGAGCCAGCACCACACCGATTTCGAGGAGATCGACCCGCCGCGTCACACGGTCACCGATCACCATCCGGGGCGGTTGCTCGACTACCACCGCTTCGCGAGCGCGAGCGTCGTATCCTACAACCGATCCCAAGCGGATCGACTGCGGGAGGCGAACGACGACTGGTTCGTCACCCACAACTTCATGTTCGATTTCGGTCAGCTGGACCCATACGACGTCGGCGACGATCTCGACTTCGCCGCGTGGGATTCGTATCCGACCGGATTCCCCCAAGTCGCCGACGACGATCCGGCCGATGCGGACGAACTTCGGGTCGGAAATCTGGACCAGATCGGATTCAATCACGACCGCTATCGCTGCGCCGCACCCGGGAACTTCTGGGTGATGGAGCAGCAACCGGGGGCGATCAACTGGCCGCCCGAGACCACCCAACCGGCAAAGGGTGCGATGCGTCTCTGGGCACACCACGCGGTCGCTCACGGTGCCGACGTCGTCTCCTACTTCAGGTGGCGACGGTGTCTGGAGGGACAGGAGCAGTATCACGCCGGGCTTCGAAAGCGGGACGGGACCGCCGACCGCGGATATCACGACGCGACGGCGGCGGCGGCGGAACTCGCCGATCTCGACCGAGGTTCGGTCACCGCTCCCGTCGCGCTCGTCCTCGACTACGAAAGCCTCTGGGCGCTCGATGAACAGGCGATGTCGCCCGATTTCGACTATTGGAACCACCTCCACACGTACTACCACGCGCTTCGGGGTCGCGGCGTACAAGTAGACGTACTTCCGACCGACGCCGACTTCGAAGACTACGATGCGGTCCTCGCCCCGTCGCTGCACCTCGTCGGCGACGATGTCGAGTCGGCCTTCCGACGATACGTCGAGAGCGGCGGTCACCTGTTGTTCACGATTCGTTCGGGGGAGAAGGACCCGCACAACAAGCTACACGCCACTCGACCGCCGGGACCGCTCGCCGACCTCGCGGGTGTTCGCGTCGATCAACACGAGAGCGTCCCAGCGGACTCGCCCGACGCCCGCCTCTCGTATCGGGGCGAACGGTACGGATATCGAACGTGGGCGGAGTGGATCGACGCCGACGACGCGAGGGTCGTGGGGCAGTACGCGACCGGGATCGGCGAAGGACGTACGGCCATCACCGTGCGTGAAGCCGAACCCGGGTCGGTCGCTTACGTCGGGATCTGGCCGGACGCCGAACTCGCGGACGCCCTCGTCTCCGACGTGCTCACGCGGGCCAACGTCACACACGCGGCCGACCCGCTCCCGGACCGCGTCCGGGTCGCCCACCGCGGCGATCTGACGTGGGTGTTCAATTACAGCAGCGAACCGATAGACGTCGACGTCGGCGATGCAGACGTTCGGTTGGGCGAGGAAACCGTTCCCGGCTACGACCTACTCGTGATCGAGGGGACTCCTACAGACGTAGCGGTGGAAAGGTAAGACGCCGATCAGGCGCTCACCCATCGAACGGCGTTTCGAAGGAGGCGTCGGTACTGCGGGTTTTCGAATGCCTCAGCTGTGTGCCCGAGCGAGACGTAGCAGACGTTTCCGTCGCCGACCGTCCGTACCCAGGTGACCGGATAGTCGTCGAGATCGGGGTGGTCCATCCGAGCGAGGACGCGTATCGCGTCCTCATCGTAATCGACCGTGTACGGTTCGTCGAACACCTCGAAATCCTCGATCCCGGCGGTAACCGGGTGATCGGTATCGGCGATATCGACGCGAAGCGTCGATTGCTCCGGATGCCCGATGAAGTGCCCGCCAAGCAACTCCCGGAGTTCCGGGAACGGTTCGTCCCGGTGGTCGATGCCACCGGATCCGTCGTGGGTACTGGTGATGTCCGCGGCACAGTGTATCCCGAGATAACCGCCACCATCCGCGACGAACGACGAGAGACCGTCTCGCTGAGCGCCGGAAAGGGAGCTGTCGGTGAGGTAGTCGGCGAGGACGTCGTAGTCGTCGAGGCTGCGCAGGGAATCACGGTCCGTCGTTCGAGTCACGGCGATGTCGTCCCCGAGAGCGTTCTCGATACGTGGTGCCATTTCGTCGAATTCGTGGAAGGGAAACGTGTTCTCCCCGATGAGAAGCACGCTGGTTTTGTCGGCCATGACTTCCACTTACGGAAGCGGGGGCATATGATTCGGTCGATTGCGGCAATCTACTCGACCGTCAACCGGTGACCGTGGCGTTCTAAACCGCGGAACGCGGAGAATGGTATCGAAATGACAGATCCACCTGACGTTACGGGGCGAATAACGTTCACCGACGTGCTCTCCACTCCGAGTTCGTTTCTTTTCCCTACGTGGCGACGGTAGTCGCCACAATTCTGCCGAACGGTCAATGGATACGTCGATTCACCTTCTCCGTTTTGCAACAGAGAACGGTTCGGTCCTTCCACCGTCGAAATCAAGACGAAGGACGGAAATCCATCGACGGTGCGACGGTTTCTCGTCCGCCTTCTTCGAGAAGTTCGCGGTCACCGCGACGATGGACATTCCGACGACCGGCCGAACCCATTTCACGGAGACGCGAGTCGAAGACGCCGACTGAATCCCGCCTCGGACCGAACCGCCGAGTGGTCGAAAACGTCGTTCGATGGGACGGTGCGAGAAGCGCGATGCGTTCTCGGGCGAGCGAAGAGCGCCGTTCGGTTTCGGGTGCGCGATTCGAACGGGTTTCGTCGTTTTCTTTCCGTTCTGGTATCCAGAACGTTTATGAGTGATGAATGTGTGCCTTCCATTGACATGGACGCAAAACACCCGGTGAAAACCACCGAAAAAACGCTCGCCTTGGTCGAGGAGTTGATGGAACGGGGTTCGTGTGGCGTGACCGAACTCGCCGAGGGGTCGGGTATGGGAAAGAGCATGGTCCACAACCATCTGACGACCCTCCGGAAGTACGGATACGTCGTGAAGGTCGGGGACGAGTACCAACTCGGGCTGAAGTTCCTCGAAGTCGGCGGCCACACACGGAAATCGATGGAACTCTACGAGGTTGCGGAACCGGAAATCAAAGCGCTCGCTGACGAAACCGGCGAGCTCGCGAATCTCCTCGTGGAAGAACAGGGAAAGGGCGTCTACCTGATGCGAGCCAAAGGCGCGAAAGCGGTCGATTTGGATACGCACGCCGGTCTCCGAACGTACCTCCACACGACGGGACTCGGAAAGGCGATTCTCGCGCACCTACCCGAGGAGCGCGTCGACGAAATCGTCGAACGGCACGGGCTCGAACGCGTCACGCCGCAGAGCATCGGTACGCGAGAGGAGCTGTTCGAGACGCTGGAAGAGGTCCGCGAGCGAGGATACGCCATCGACGACGGGGAACGATTGGAGGGCCTCCGCTGTATCGCAGCACCGGTTCGCACCTCCTCGAACGAGGTGTTGGGTGCCATCAGCGTCTCCGCTCCCGCGAACAGGGTGAGCGACGACGACCTCCACGATGAACTGTCGAAGCGGGTACTCAACGCGGCCAACGTCGTCGAACTCAACATCAACTACTGAACGAAAATCCTCGTTCGAAAAAACGCAGTCCCGACCCGAATTTCCCACCGGTCAGGAGACGTCGATCTGTTCACCAGATTCGTCGGACGCCTCGACGGAGGGGTCGGCGTGGATAGCGTTCGGGCCGAGATTGTAGAACACGTCGACGTCGCCGACGACATCTTCCCAATCTGTACTGTACTCCTCGAACCCGAGTTCCTCGACGGCATCCGCAAGTGCCGCCTTGTCCCGTCCGACGAGCACACGTCGTTCGACCTCGGGCGCGTCCGGGAAGAACATCGACAGGCGGGCGAGCGCGTTGGCGTGCGCTTTGCCCATGAACCGATAACCGAGGACCCCGACGGAGAGTGGTTCGTTCATCTGTTCCCCTTAGACCCAGTAGGCGTCGCCGGGGTTCGATTCGAACACCGCTCGGTCGAGCACGTCGATGGCCTTCTCCAAGCCTTCCGTCGCCGACGTGAGCGAATCCTCGTGTTCGATGGAGAGCGCACCGTCGTACCCCACCATCCGCAGGGTTGAGACGACGTCCTTCCAGAACGCCTCGCCGTGGCCGTAGCCGATGGAACGGAACAGCCACGAGCGGTTCGCCTCCTCGGTGTACGGCGTCGTGTCGAGCACGCCCTTCTCGCGGGCGTTCGCGTCGTACACTTTGGTGTCCTTGGCGTGGAAGTGGTGAATGGCGTCCGCTTCGCCGAGGAGACGAATCGCGTCGGTGATATCGATGTCCTGCCAGAACAGGTGGGACGGGTCGAAGTTGGCGCCCATACGGTCGCCCGTCGCCTCGCGGAGTTCGAGCATCCCGTGCGGTTCGTAGACGAGCATGTTGGGGTGCATCTCGATGGCGATGTCCACGCCGTAGTCGTCCGCGTACGCTTCGAGTTCCTGCCAGTACGGGATGGCAACCTCGTTCCACTGATACTCGTGGGCCTCGTGATGCTCGTCGGGCCACGGCGCGGTGATCCAGTTCGGGACGGAGTCGTCCGGGCCGCCGCCGGGCAGACCTGAGAACGTCGTGACGGCGTCTACGTCGAGTTGACTCGCGAGACGAATGGTCTCGCGAAGCTCCTCGTCGGCTTCGGCCGCCTTATCCTCCACGGGATGCAGCGGATTGTTGTGTGTCGCCAGTGCCGAGACGTACAGGTCGTTTTCGTCGAGCAACGACTGCAATTCGGCTTGGGCCTCTTCGTCATCCAAATACACCTCCCGAGGAAGGTGTGGGTCGCCGACGAACCCTCCGCAGGCGAGTTCGACCGCACCGACTCCCAGATCGGATAAGTACGAGAACGTGTCTTCTATCGATTCTTCGGCTAATGCGACCGTGAGGACTCCGACATCCATGGGTGAGAATCTCACAGTCGATTCAAATAATTTGCGGTGTCCGAACCGAAAATACCGCTCCCTCCGCCGGTCTGGCGGGGGACCACGACGCGGTTTACTCCGCCGGGAGTTCGGCCTCCGCGGACACGCGGGCGTCCGCGAGCAACGATTGGACGTCGATGTGGTCGTCGTCTCGGAGCGTCACGCTGCCCTTCGACCGCCTGACGCCGACGGTCGGTGACCCGACCAGCACACCGTCGTTACCGTTGCCGCTCTCGTCGCGGGCCGTTCTGACCGTCGGTTGGATGTACTCCGACCACATCCGATGGACCAAGCCGAGACTGTTGCCCATGGCGTGGTCGTACTCGCCCATCACGACCGGTCGCGGAGGAGCATCCGCCGGAAGCGTTCGACCGCCTGTTCGTGGTAGGCGGTCGTCTGCGCGAGGATGCCCTCCCACCAGTGGGTCTCACAGTACACCTCGTCCATCACGTCGATGCCGTACTCGTCCTCCTCGTCGAGACCCGCCGTGACGTCGAAGTCTCGAACGTGTACTTCGGGCGTCGAGAACAGGTGGACGCTCCGGTAGATGCCGGAGTAGCGGAACATGTCGATGGTTTCCATCGCCTCGCCGTCCGAGAACCGATACACCTGCACCGTGACCTCGTGTTCCTTGCCCGGCGTCACGTGGTTGGTGATGTCGAATTCACTCGGCGTCATCGACCCCTGCTGGAACCCCGCGTACTGGCCATCTGTCAGACGAAGTAGGTTTGTTTGCCGCCCGCGAACCCCCCCATTCGACTGTCATTCGGCCCCGACCGACCCGTAGGATATCGTCGGGGTAGTGTGCGTCGGTTCGCGGTGCTGTGAAAACGTACTCGGGTCGCTCCCGACGACCCACCGACGGTTGCCGAAGCGACGTGTAGACGGAGCGACCGCATCGGTAGTGTGTTTCAAAAACCGAATTATTTCAATGAATAATAAAACTAACGGTACGTTTTTGAAGGAAATTCGGGATAGTGGACATCTCTCGGTCGGTACGGTGTCATCACCACTCCTTTGACGGTATCGTTACTCTTCTCCGGGTTATTATTTCAAATTTTGGAGGAACTCTAATCCAGTGTCTTTCTTCGCGGCGTCGGCCGCCCGTCGGGGTCCCGCGATTCGACCCCGGATGAGACCCGTCGTTCCGACGGATTTGCGGTTCAGATTTCGGTCACGCGCTCGTGTTTCTCATCGACGGCGGCGGCGTCCTCGGGGAGCAGCGCGGCGACGAGATAGCCCGCCGACTCGCTGAAGTAGTCGATGAGTACCGCGATACGGTCCGAGTCGATGGCCTCGAGCGAGTCGAGGAGGATGAACGGAACGATATCGTAGACCTCGTGGACGAGATAGCCCGCGAGGGCGAACACGAGGCCGGTCACTTCCCGTTCGCTCTCGCTGAGGTGGTCGATGGTGTCCTCGTAGGTCGTTCCCGACTCGGTGCTCCGAATCACGTGGAGGTCGAACACGCTTTTCGTGGACTTCCTGCGCCCTTCTCGAACCTCCCGTTTCGTTCGGTCGATCCAAATCCGTTCGAGGTTGTCGTAATCGAGCAGGTCGAGGACGGTCTCCATGTGCCCGTTGAACTGCTCGACCGCTCGGGTCTCTATCTGCTCGATGCGAGTGCGCAGGTTCGCCAATTCGTCGCTGATCGCTTCCCGCCTGTCCTCCAGTTGCTCTTGTTTCTCGACTTGCGACTCGATAGCCGCGATTTCGTCCTCCACGTCTTCGAGGTCGGATTCGAGTCGGTCGAGTTCGAACTCGATCTGATTCGCTTCCTTGTGAAGGTTCAAAACGTCGCTGTACTCCTCCTGTTCGAGTTCCTCGACCGCTTCTTCGAGGGTTTCGACTTCCTCCATGAGGTTCGCCCGCGTCTCCCGAAGGTCGTCGAGACGGGCTTTTCGGTCCTCTATTTCCGATTCGAGTTGGCGACGTCGCTGCTCCGTTCGCTCGCGCCGGCGACGTGTCTCTTCGATTTCCTGCTTCTCGTCTCGAAGTTCGGAAATCTCGCTTTCGAGCGAGTTACGGTCCGCGAGCTTCTCCTTTCGGAGGTCGCGGAGTCGTTCGATAGTTCCCTCGATAGTTCGCTCCTCGACCTCCGTGCCGCATGTCCAACAGACGACCGTCTTGGTGTCGTCGACGAGTTGGTCGGTGATGGAATCTCCCGAATGAGCATCGTGTTCGCCGCCCCGTAGCGCCGAAAGTAGTTCCGGACTCGTTCCGTCCAACATCTCCTCGTTGAACTGGATGATCGTCTGCAGTTCGGCCATGGTCGACTCCAGCCGCTGTTTCTCCTCCCGTCGTTGCTGGATTCGCTCCGTCACCGCCGACAGGTCCGCCTCCGAGACTTCAGCACCGTCAGCGGCCTCGTCTTCGAGGTCGTCCACTTCGCTTTCGACCGCTTCGATGCTCTCCTCTTCGGTCGTGATGTCGTATCGAACGTCCTCGAGGCGCGAACGGGTTTGGCTCAGCTCTTCGAGCTTCTCGTCGAGCGCTGCCTTCTCGGATTTCGACTCGCCGATATCCGCGTCGGCGGCCTCCAGTTCGGCTTCCTTCTCCGCGAGCGCGGTCCGTTTCTCGGCAATCTCGTCCTGCAGTTGCGTTCGCTCTTCCTCGAGCTCGGGGAGTTGCTGTTTGAGCGATTCGAGGTCGGAGAGCTCGTCATCGAGTTGCTGTCTCTCGTTCTTTAGCTCCTCGATTTCGGCCTGAATCGCGTCGGTATCGACGGGTCGCATGATGAGGTCGCGCAAGTCGTCTCCGCGTGCGACGGCTCGACGGGCCTCGTTCGATTCGAGCAGGAACGCGAAGAGATCGGCGAGTTCGGGGTCGTCGAGATACGGATCACCGCTCATGGAAACCGTTCCGTTCTGCCTTGTCAGCGTTCTGGTGTACGTCTCGTCGCCGAGTGTGAGTTCGGCTCGACCCTCGTCGGCGTCCCCTTTGAGCGACGATTGGTCGCTTCCGAGCGTCGCCATGATGGCCTGGAGCAGTGACGTTCGGTTGGTCGCGTTGCGACCGGTGAGGGCGGTCACTCCCGGAGAAAAGCTGATCTCCGTTTCGTCGATACCGCCGATGTTACGAGCGTGTAGATGTACCTGACTCAACGTTCGGTCCGATAGTTGCATACGCATTCGTTGTCCGTCCCTCAATATAAATGGTACATTTTCCGTGTCAGAACGTTACAGTACTATATTCGTAACGTTCCGTGAGATATCGAGGACGGGACGGCTCCGATGGGGCGAGCTAATCAGTTGTCCGGCGGACAGTCGCAACCGCCGTCTTGGAGAAGTTCGTCCACAGAATACGAGCGACCGCACGTGTTACAGACGACGCGTAGATCGACGAACAACTCGAAATCGCCGAGTGTGAGTTCGCCGGATTTTGCGAGATTTTCGAGCGTGGTTTCGCTCACCGCGCTCGTTCGACTGCGCAGTCGTTGAATCGTCTCCGTATCCTTTTCGAGTCGCGTCTTCCCACTGTCCTCGGCGGGATAGTCCACGCTTCGGTATTTGGTGAGGTAGGTATGGATGGCCTGATGAGAGACGAAATCCTGCTTCAACTTCGTGACATCGAGTCCGTCACGTTCGAGGGAGTTCTCCGTTTCCGTCCGAACGCCGCTACTAATCTCGTCGCTCGTCAGCAGTCGGTAGGTGTTCTTTACTTCGCCGTCGAGGGTCGATATCCCGGCGTCGGTCAGTGCGGCCCGGAGTACTTCGCGATTGAACAGGTCCGCGAGTTCACGGAGACTGTACTGGTCGTTGCCGTCGCCGATCCAGTACGCCTCGAGTCGGTCACCCATGGTATCCAACCCGTATTCGTCGATGACGCGCTGTACTTTACTCGTCCTTCGAGTGGTCTGATTTTCGCTCATGTTTCCTCGTGTTGCGTTCGTTACGTAGCACTGTGGGACGATACGGTAAGATACTTGTCCTTCTCGCCGTCCTCGGTACCGCCCTGGAGACCAAGGTAGGCGGTAAACCGAGCGTGGCTCCGACATACGCCCGTCGCGCACACCGAACCGTTCAGTTCATATCGTAGAATGTGATTTATCCTTCGAGCGAGCGACCCGTCTTGTGGACCTCGTCGAAAGGCTCCCGGGTTCAGTGTGACGCGATACGTGGCTCCCCTCCGTCGAACTTCGGAACGTCACGTTCGAGCAACGATCCGAGCCGAGTAATATTGTGTGTTATGTGCAACACTACTGCTGGAAAAAGCGGTTTTCGAGCCTTAATAAACGGAAATACTAAGCGTCGATTAGATGAGTATGAAAATTTTCTATATAAGTTGCTGTTTTTCACATTTCTCGATTAGTGGTTGTACTTCGTATTTTTATCGACGACAGGTTTCAGAATACCAGAAACGGTCTCACGAGACCGTTCGGGTGGAGATACCACCGTGACGGGCGAATAGAAACGGACCCGTACTGCTCGGACGACCGAAATCGCCATCGCGTCGGTCGTCGCTCCATATGATATTGTCTTATTCTTACAATACTGATGCGTACTTCCCGTTTCGTCGTGGTGATACTCAGTTCGTCGACCGTCGCCGTGGTTTCGTCTCCGAAGCACCATCGAGCGACTCGATTCGGGCCGTCTTGGTCGCGTCTCGCTCTCGAACTCGATCTACTCGTCGAACGTCACTTTCGTCATCACTCCCGCGCTGTCCTCTCGTTTCCACGCCGTGAGAATCGGAACCCGATTTGATTAGCTGTCGAGAAGTAGGAATACCCGTACCATGTCTTCGACACTCCGAACTCGGATCGACCCCATCAAAATCGCGCTCGGTGTCTTCACCGTCCTCGGACTCGCCCTAACGGGAGTTGCCGGATACGCACTCCTGTCCACGGGCGGCGGTTCGGTGTTGATCTCGGCCAACACCGCGGTCGCGCTCCTGTCGGGCACGTCGCTCGTCGTGTTCGTCCTGCTCGCCTCGAAAGCGTTCGAGCGCCGGATGGCCGGTCGAGGCCACTGAACACGGCGATTCGACTCGTTTCCGGGAACGGACGACTGCTCGCGCGGTCGTCCCTCTTTTTTCGACGACAACAGAAATAGGACGGGCGAGCGGTCGAACGACGATTCCTGTCGCTCCGATAGTTCCGGGTTCGATACTCCGTCAGACCGCCACCGAGTCACTGCCGGGTGGCTCAGTGGCTCGCTCTGGACGACCGCTTGCCTCCGTCGTACACGGCGAGGACGGCGAGCACGAACAGCGCCTCCACGATGGCGACGACCACGATGGGGACTTCGATACTGAAGAACCCGAAGAACGTCCGGAGTTCGAGGGCTATCGGGATGCTCATCGCCACGAGGATGAGAGCACCGGCTGCTGTGAGTTTCATGCTATCACCCCCAGTAGCAGGTTGAAGCCGTCTATCAGCACCGGGACGGCGACGGTCCTGCCGAACAGCCCGGCGTCCCTGATGATGCTCGCCAGCGGGATGACGTAGGCGAGAATCACGAGGATGGCCGCGATGGCCGTCCACAGTTTCAGGTTGTCGAGGACGACCGGACTTCCGCTCGCTCCCGAAAGCGGTGCGGGAATCCGGCCGTCGACCGGCATCTCGATGGGGTCCTCGATGGACGAGAGGAGGATGTTGAACAGGAACAACACGACCGACAGGAACAGCAGGGCGGCGCCGATAGCGATTTGCGCGCGGAGTTCGGCCACCGACCCGATGGTCGCCGTGAAGTCGAAGCTCTGGTACTGGGGTTCGGCGGTCCGCCGGGGAATGCCGAGGAGTCCGGCACGGTGCATCGCGTTCGACATGAGCACCATCCCGACGAACCACGTGACGACCTGAAACAGGCCGATGGGACGGCTGTAGAGCCGCCGTCCGGTCAGTTGCGGGACGAGCCAGTAGGCTCCCGCCATCATCGTCAGCGCCACCGCGGTCCCGACTGTCAGGTGGAAGTGGCCGGGAACCCACAGCGTGTTGTGGACGAGGTAGTTGATGTTCATCCCGGCGTTGATCATGCCGGAGAACCCGCCCGCCGCGAACATGAGTCCCGCGAGCGCCATCCCGGTGAACGCCGGGTCGCGCCACGGGAGAACGCCGAGCCACCTGAGATAGCCCTTACCGCCGCGCTGGCGCGCGCCGTGTTCCATACTGGCGACGACCGTGAACGCGGTCAGCAGGCTCGGGAGCAGGAGGAACATCGTGTTCGTCATGGCGATGAACTTGAAGCCCTCCGCGATGCCAGGGTCCAAATACTGGTGGTGGATACCGACCGGCGTCGAGAGCAACAGGAACAACACGAACACCACGCGTGCGAGCGGGTCGCTGAACAGGCGACCGCCCGAGAGTTTCGGCAGCACGGTGTACCACAGCAGGTAGGCCGGCATCAGCCAGAAGTAGACGACCGGGTGGCCGAAGTACCAGAACAGCGTCCGGGTGAGGAGGGGGTTGATGGTGTCGATGAAGCCGAGCGACCACGGGATGAAGAAGAACACGACGGAGATGGCGACGCCGAGGGTCGAGAGGTACCACATCACCATCGTCGTCAGCACCATGAACGTCTGGAGCGGAATGCGCTCGTCGGGGTGCTCGCTTCGCCACTTGCGGAAGGCGAGGAACCAGTCCGCGCCCGCCATCCACGTCCCGATGATGAACATCGCCAATCCGACGTAGAACAGCGGATGCGCTTGTAAGGGCGCGTAGAAGGTGTACAACACGTCCGCGCTCATATCGAGGCTCGGGAACAGACCGGCGACGATGGCGATTGCCGCGAACGTCGCGCCGGTCGTCGTCAGCCCGAACCACGCCCACGTCAACTTGATGTTCGGGAGCGGCGATTCCAAACTCCGTGTGACGGCCCACGTGAAGAGGCCGAGGAGGTAAAAGATGGTGAACACCAGCGCGAGCAGGACGCCGTGCCCCGTGAGGATGGTGTAGTAGTCGGTCGAGGGAAGGATCCGGACGAATCCCGTCCGGTGGAGTCCCTGGATCAGTCCGAAGAACGCGCCGATGCCCAGCGCGACGAACGAAACGAGGAACGTCGCCTTGATGACTTTTGCTTCCTCGGGATACTCGTCTACGTACAGCGACATCTCAAGCACCTCCCGCCGTCGCGTTGAACTCGTCCTCGGGGACGACCTTCAACGTTCCTTCCATGCCGTGGTGGCCCGCGCCACAGTATTCGTTACAGAGGATACCGTACTCCCGCGGACCCGAGACTTCGACGGTGAACGTCGCTATCTGTCCCGGAATCACCATCGTGTTGGCGTTCGTGCCGACCACCTCGAACCCGTGTATCACGTCCGCGGACGTCACGTGGAACGTGAGCGTGCTGTTGGCGGGCACGACGATGGGTTCGTTCGTGCCGGGTTGATACACGAATTGCTTGGCGACGACGTACACGTCGTACTCGTTCGCCCCGGTTTTGTAGACGCCGGGGTTACCGAATTTCGGGTGTTGGTCGACCGCTTTCGGGTCGATGGTTCCGCCCTTGTCGTCGATCATCGAGACGCCAACGCCGACCGCACCGTACGTGACGGTCGCGATGATGCCAACTATCAACAACAGCGACGCGGCGAGCCAGAATTTCTCGTACTCGTGTATCTCCATGTTATCCCACCACCGTGATACCGCGGCCGAGGAACTCGACGAAGTACATGAACACCCACATCGAGACCAAAATCATGAAGTACACGAAAATCAGCGTCAGCGTCCCGATGGGGTCGAAGTCGTCGTGTTCCAACTCCCGTTCGATGCCGTCGGAGGCCGACCCGACGAGGTATCCGCGTGGACGCTCCGCCGAGTCGCTCTCTTGAACCGAACGTTGCTCCAGTTCTGTCGACATACCCCAGGCTACGAAGAGATTTTTTAAATTATGTGTCCGTAATTCTCATCGGCTGGAAATCGGCGAAGTACCATAAGTACAGTAGTCCCAATTACGGGTATGGACCCGTCGAAACGTGATTCTCGGCTCAAAGCCGAGCTGTCGAAGCATTCGCCTCGAAGTGTGAGTATTATCGCTCTCCTTGCACTCGTTCCGGTGGTCGCGTTCGCTTTCGAGAAGAGTCTGTACGCGGGCGTCGTCACGTCTATCAACGTGAGTCTCATCTTCACGAGCATCTACCTGCTCGTCTCGCCGACGGAGGGCGGCCACGGGACCGACGTCGCCGAACCCACGGCTTGACGACGATGTTCGTTCCGCTCCACGGTCACGGCGTGGCGCTCCCGACCGGGAACGTGGACGCCGTGGTGTTTCTCGTCATCGGCTTCCTCGGCGGCGGCCACTGTCTCGGAATGTGCGGCCCGTTGGTGAGCGTCTACGCCGACCGACTGCGGGAGATGGAGGGTACCGAGACCGGGACGCTGACGCTCCTGCAGGTGCGCCAGCACGTCGTGTTCAACCTCGGCCGGACCGCCGGGTACGCCGCCGTCGGAGCCCTTCTCGCCGCGCTCGGCGCGGTCACGGTCGGGTCGATGAGCGCGGTGCTGTCGGTCGGCACCGGGATTCAGGCCACGACCGCACTGCTCTCGGGTGGATTCATCGCCGTCATGGGATTCTCGTACGTCGGCGGGTCGGTCAGGCATCCGTCCATCGGACCGCTGAACGACCTGTTCGGCCGGATAAGCGGCGTGCTGACGCGCCGGGTGGACGATTTCGTCGGCGATGCCCGCATCGCGGGCCTCGGGGTCGTTCACGCGCTCCTTCCGTGCCCGATAACGTACCCCGCGTACGTCTACGCGTTCGCGCTCGGCGACCCGCTCCGCGGCGGGTTCCTGCTCGCGCTCGTCGGTCTCGGAACGCTCCCGACGCTGCTGGTCTACGGCACCGTCTTCGGGTCGCTGTCGGCGAGCAAGCACCTGCACCGTATCTTGGGTATCGCGTTCGTCGTCCTGGGCTACCTGATGCTCGCACACGGACTGATGCTGTTCGGCATCGACGTGCCGCGGGTGGCGCTCCCGCTTCCGTCGCCGAACTATCGACTGGTGGGGTGAAACGGTGAGCGAATCAACCGCCGCGACGGACGACCGACGCGCCCCGGACGACAGAAGCGCAACAGACGAGTGTACGCTCTGTGGATTACCGACCGGCGACGCGCCCGTCACCGACGATGACGTCGCGGGGGGCTACTGCTGTCGTGGCTGTCTCGAAATCGCGCGAACGCTGGACGACGTGGAGGCGGCCGACGCCGACGAGGTGCGAAGCGAGCGGAAAACGGGGACGGAAAACGCGCCCGAAGACGCGGACCACACCTACCTCGCGGTCGATGGGATGCACTGTGCGACCTGCGAGACGTTCATCGAATCGACCGCCGCCGACGCGGACGGCGTGTACGGCGCGGACGCGAGCTACGCGACGGACATGCTTCGGGTCGCCCACGACGCGGACACCGACTTGGAGGACGTCCGTCGCGTCCTCGACCGCTACGGCTACGGCGTCGGCGACCCCGACGACACGGACGACGAGCGCACCGATACGCAACTCGTCCGCTTCCTCATCGGCGGCGGCGTCTTCGGGATGATGGTGATGATGTGGTACGTCCTCTTTTTGTACCCGAGCTATCTGGGCTTCGCGCCGCTCGTGGACCTCGGCGGCTTCGACGGCCTCTACCTGTTCGGCAACGTCTGGCTCATGTCCTCCATCGTCCTCTTTTACACCGGGTATCCGATACTCCGCGGTGCGGTGGTCAGCCTCCGCGCTGGACAGCCGAACATGGACCTGCTCGTGTCCTTGGCGGCCGTGAGTTCCTACTGTTACAGCGCCGTCGCGGTGCTCGTCGGGGGGACCCACGTCTACTTCGACGTGACGGTCACCATCGTCATCGTGGTCACCATCGGGAACTACTACGAGGACCGCATCAAGCAGCGCGCCACGAGCGGCCTCTCCGAGTTGACCAGCGCGCACGTGGACGACGCCACCCGCATCACCGAGGACGACGACCACGAGACCGTCCCCGTCGAGGACCTCGTACCGGGGGACCGCGTTCTCGTCCGACCGGGCGAACGCGTTCCGGTGGACGGGACCGTTATCGACGGCAGCGCCGCCATCGACGAGTCGCTCATCACGGGCGAGTCGATTCCCAAGACGCGACGTCCCGGCGACCCCGTGCTCGGCGGCACCATCGCGTCCGACAACCCCATCGTCGTCGAGGTCGGCACCGACGCGACCAGCACGCTCGACCGACTCGTCGAACGGCTGTGGCAGATTCAGAGTTCGCGGTCGGGCATTCAGCGACTCGCGGACAAACTGGCGACCCTCTTCGTACCGACGGTGCTCGTCCTCGCGGTGGTCACGACGGGTTACCACCTCGTCACGGGTTCGACGGTCGCCACCGCCCTCCTCACCGGACTCACCGTGCTCATCGTCTCGTGTCCCTGTGCGCTGGGGCTGGCGACGCCGCTGGCGGTCGCGTCGGGCATTCGGGAGGCGGCCGACCGGGGAATCGTGGTCGCCTCCGACGCCGTGTTCGAGTCCGTCCCCGACGCCGACGTCGTGGTCTTCGACAAGACCGGCACGCTCACCGACGGCGCGATGACCGTCCGGGACGTCGTGGTCAACGGTGACGCCGACGACGCCGACAACACCGACGCCGACGACACCGACTCGGTGCTCGCTCGTGCGGGCGCGCTCGAACGCTTTTCCGCTCACCCCATCGCGGCGGCCATCGCGGACGCGGCCGAGGAAACGCCCGACGCCGAAGACGTCGAGACGCACGACCGGGGCGTGACCGGCGTCGTAGACGGCGAGCAGGTCGTCGTCGGCCACCCGAGCCTCGTGGAGTCTCGTGGCGTTGCCCTCACGTCGTCGGACAAAGCGACGATAGCCGACGCCCGCGACGCGGGCAGCGTTCCCGTCGTCGTCGCGTGGGGCGGCCGCGTCCGCGGCGTCGTCGTCGTCGGAGACACTCCGCGACCCGAGTGGGAGACGGCCGTCGCGGCTATTGGCGGCGACCGCGACGTGGTGATACTCACGGGCGACGACGAGCGTGCAGTCTCCCGATTCCACGCCGACCCGAACGTCTCGGAGGTGTTCGCTGGCGTTCCCCCACAGGCCAAGCGGGAGACCATCGAACGTCTAAAATCACGCGGGACGGTGGCGATGGTGGGCGACGGGAGCAACGACGCGCTGGCCCTCGCGGCGGCCGACATCGGCATCGCGCTCGGAAGCGGCACCGACCTCGCGGGCGACGCCGCGGACGCGGTGCTCGTGCGCAACGACCTTGATGCCGTCCCCGAGGTGTTCGCGGTCGCTCGCGGCACGAACCGGCGACTCCGGCGCAACCTCGCGTGGGCGTTCCTCTACAACGCGGTCGCCGTCCCGCTCGCGGCGTTCGGGTTGTTGAACCCGCTGTTCGCGGCGGTGGCGATGGGAACGAGTAGCCTCATCGTCGTCGCCAACTCGGCGCGGTCGTTGGACTGAGTGGGTCCCTCGATCGCTCCCGCCATGGGCAATATTGAAGTCACCTTCTAGTCCTATACCCAACATAACGATATTACGATGAGCAGCTATCCGGACACCCAACAGCGGATTAGAGAGGCGGCGTTTCGCGCACTCGCCGAACACGGATACGCGGACCTCTCGATCAAGGATATCGGTAACGAACTGGGTCAAAATCCCTCTATAATCTATCACTACTACGATAGTAAGGACGACCTCCTCCTCTCGATGCTCGACGTCTTCGTCGAGATATTCGTCGGACAGCAGGACGAGCAACAGATTACCGATGCGGAGGATGAACTCAGACGGTTCGTGGGGCAGATACTACACCCGACACCAGCACAAGTCGAACGAGCCATATTTTCCCCACCGACGGATATCGAGACGGCGGTTTCACGGGTGTACGTCGAACTGTGGGCGCACGCGACGTGGGACGATGACTTCCGAAAGGAAACGACGCAAGCGGAAGACAGTCTACGGGCGGTGATCGCTCGAATACTCCGGGCGGGAATAGAAGACGGCCAGTTCCGGTCGGTCGATGCTGAACTGACGGCGGACCACATCTGCTTTCTCATCGAACAAGGACTACACACACAGGCGACGACGAACCGCGATGACGCCGTCGAACGGGTTCTGACGATAATCGACGGAATCGTAGCAGACATCTCTCTCGAAGACTAGTTGTCGCTCTCCCGTAGGCGGTGTGTCATCGATATACCGCCGAGTTCTCGTTTCGAAATCGGAAACGACCTCTGAACCGAATTCGAGAAACCACTACATTCGGAATAACGGCCCTCAAGGTGCTGTTTGTGGGGGTTTGGATCTGTATAACCCGTCTTTCTCCCCTCTCACATCAGATGGAATAACAAAAAAGCCTATAATTGATTAATTGGTCAATTAACTCATGCAGTCCACAGATGCAGTCGTGGGAAAAAGCGAACTGCCGGAAGCGATCCGTAGTCGAAACGGACAGTTGGAACCGTTCGAGTGGTACGCTGAAATGCGTCGAAGCGCTCCCGTACACTTCGACGAGGAGCGACAGCACTGGGACCTCTTTCGGTACGAAGAAACCAATCGGGTTCTTACCGATTACGAGTCGTTTACCGCGAATCGAGCCGGCTCCGAGAACGCCACGGACGATGACGGAGCGATGTTTCAGACGATGATCATGGTTGACCCGCCGGGACACGACCGACTCCGCGGGTTCGTCAACGAGCGATTCCAACCGGGGACGCTCAGGGAGTACCAGCCTCGAATCGAGGAGTTAACCGAAGAGGTACTGGACCAAATCGACGGGGAGAACCGATTCGATTTCGTCGATGAGTTCGCGATACGACTTCCGATAACCATCATCGCGGAACTGTTGGGAATTCCTGCCGAACGCCGCGACGAGTTTAAAGAGTGGTCGGACGCACTCGTCGCACGTCCCGAGGACGGATCCGAATCTTCGATCAAACGGAGCCAAGAGCGGATGCAGTGGGCACAGCAACAGATGGGACAGTACTTCGCCCAGTTGCTCGAAGAGCGCCAAGACGGAAGCGGGGACGACCTCATTACGCTCGCCGCGACGACCGAGGAGCTGAGCAGGGGAGAACAGGTCGGCTTCTGTATGCTCCTTCTCGTTGCGGGGAATATCACGACGACGAACCTCCTGACGAACGCCCTCTGGTGTTTCGAAGAGCGAGGGATAACCGATGCGATTCGAACGGGAGAAATAGATCGGAAACAGGCTATCGAGGAGGTGCTCCGATACCGCTCTCCGATTCAATCGTTGGACCGTGTTGCGCTGGAGGACGTCGAACTGAACGGACGGCAAATTCGGGAAGGAGACGTCGTAACGGCGTGGCTCGGTGCTGCCAACCGCGACCCGGAACTCTTCGACGCTCCCGAGGAGTTCCGTCCCGAACGAAGTCCGAATCGCCACATCGCATTCGGAAAGGGTGTCCACTACTGTTTGGGCGCTCCGCTCGCACGAATCGAAGCGGACGTCGCGTTCGACGTCCTGCTCGACCGGTTCGAAACGATAGAGGCGGATTTGACGGACTTACAGCCGCTCCGTAGCCTGTACGGTCTCGAATCGCTCACGTGTACCATCGAGGAATAATCATGAATGGACTACGCGGAAAGACGGCGGTCGTAACGGGAGCGGGCTCGGGAATCGGACGCGCGTCGGCACTGCGATTCGCCGAGGAAGGTGCAAACGTCGTCGTCGCGGATGTGGTCGAAGAGACCGGCCGCGAAACGGCCGACCGCATCGAGGACGATGGCGGTGACGCGACGTTCGTCGAAGTCGACGTCTCCGATTTCGAGTCGGTCGAGCGAATGGTTGACGTGGCAGTCGATACGTACGGAAGCCTCGATTTCGCTCACAACAATGCGGGAATCCTCACCGGCTTCGTGGAGATGGCCGACATCGAAGAGGGTCTCTGGGACAAACTCCTCGACGTCAATCTGAAAGGTATCTGGGCCTGCATGAAGGCGGAACTCCCCGTCATGGAAGCGCAGGGGAGCGGGGTAATCGTCAACACGGCCTCCGAGGCCGGGTTGGTCGGAATGGGTGGACTCGCCAGCTATTCCGCCAGCAAGCACGGCGTCGTCGGGTTGACTAAAACGGCCGCTCTCGAATACGCCACCCGCGGTATCCGTGTCAACGCGATCGCTCCCGGTCCGACGAACACCAACATCCAGGCCAACACGGAGGGAGAAAGCGGCGACCTGACGTCGATGCCGTTCGATACGTCGGCCATGACCGACGTGCCGATGGGGCGCGGCGCAGACCCCGAGGAAATGGCCGGTGCGGTGGCGTTCCTCTGTTCGTCCGACGCCTCGTACATCACCGGGCACACGCTCCCCATCGACGGCGGTCAGGCGGCCGACTGAGACGACCGTCTTCTCTTTGTCTCTCCCGAACGGCGGTCGGACGCGACGAACGCAATCGTGGATGTTCGGTTGGGATCCGTTCTTGCGCCATTCGCGGACCGACGAGCGCGTGCGCCGCGTTTGAGAGCCCGCACGTCCCAACCAACGATTCACCCGAGCGAGATATCGAGATATAGCATCACGATAGCGCCGAATATCGTCCCCAACGTCGCGATACGCTCGTGTCCCTTCGTGTGCGTCTCCGGGACGATTTCGTCGCTGATGACGAACAGCATGGCTCCGGCGGCGAATCCCATCGCGTAGGGGAGCAAGGCCGAGACGGTTTGGACGGCGTACGCGCCGAGGACCGCGAGGGGTATCTCGACCGCGCCCGAGCGAATCCCCGCGAACGCGGCGTAGAAGCGTTTGTCCAGTCCCGCGTTGATGGCGGCCACCGACACCGCCAATCCCTCGGGGATGTTCTGAATGCCGATGGCGAGCATGAGCGGGACGGCGGTGCCGAGATTTCCGCTTCCGAACCCGACGCCGACCGCGAGTCCTTCTGGCATGTTGTGAAGCGTGATGGCGAGGATGAACAGGACGACACCGGCGAGTCGCTCGTCGTCCACCGCCAAGTCGGCGTCGGGATTGGCGGCATCCGGTCGGCGTTGGCCGGAGAGGAGGATATGTGCGTGTGGTACCAGCACGTCGGACCGGTCCAAAAAGAGGGCACCCACGGCCATCCCTATCAAGACGGGGATCGGGTTGCCGTTGGAGTACGTTTCGATTCCGGGGAGGATGAGGCTCGTGAAGCTCGCGGCGAGCATCACGCCAGCGGCGAACCCGAGCGCGCCGTCCATCGCCCGTTCGGACGGGTCCCGCCAGACGAACACCAACGACGCCCCAAGGAGGTTGAAAAACGCGATAATCAGTCCCCCGACGAGTCCGTTGACGACCGGATTCGACCCGAACAACTCCGCGAACTGCGCAGGTATCACGGCGACCACTCCTCGTCTCCTGAATCCATCGTTGTCAGTCGGATATTCACCGGCCAACCCTCTTGAAGGTTGAGTGGCGTTCGCGTCGAGCGGCGGTTCCTTCTCACCCTGGCTAACGGCGTTCGAAACGGGGGTATCGTTTCATTAGCTATCGGGTCGAGAGAGTACGCATGGACGAAACGGGTGCGATATCGTACGACGACGTTTTGGTGCCGACCGACGGGAGCAAAGCGGCGAAACGCGCGACGGAACAAGCGGTCGAACTCGTGACCGAGAGCGGCGGGACGGTCCATGCGCTGTACGTGATGGACATGGGAGACGCGGATTTCGTGGCCACGCCGAGCGACATCAAGGAAACCCGAAAGCGACTGGAAAAGAAGGGACAGGGATTCGTGGACGCGGTGAAAGACCGGGCCGACGAAAGCGGCGTCGATTGCGTTACCGTCGTGAAGTCCGGAATCCCGGAGGACGAAATCGTCGAGTACGTCCGCGACCAGGACATCGAGTTGGTGGTGATGGGGAGACGGGGGCGTTCTGACCCGGACAAGCCGCTCATCGGTTCGACGACGAAGCGCGTCCTCGGCGTCCTCGACGTTCCGGTTCGCGTGGTCTGACGGCCGAACGGGTCGGAACGCGTGTTGTAAAGCGTCGTCCATACCGTCGAGCGACGGACGGTTCGGTGACCGGGTGGGGGTAAGAATAACGTCGGACCCGGTCGTTACCCGAACGGTTAATGCAGCCGAATCGTCGCACCCTTTTGAAAACGCTGGGAGTCGGCGCCATCGGAGCGCACGCCACCCTCAGAACGGACGCGACCGGCACGGACGAGCAGTCGCCACCCTCGACGTCGCCCCCGGAGCGAGGGACGACGGACGCGGGTCCACCGTCGGAGCGAATCGCGTGGGGACCGCCCGCCGCCGTCGGAAACGGGACGATTCGGACGTTCGTTGCGAGCACCGGTTCCGGGAAACCCCGCTCCGTCGGCGTCCGGTTCTCCGCCGACGCGCTGGAGGGGTTACCGACCGCACCGACCGACGGGAAGTGGAACATCCCGGACGGCAAAGCGCCGTGTTGCGGACACGAAACCGTGCTCGGGTTTCCGGAGACGGCCGCTTCCATCCCGTTCCGCTGGTTCATGCTCAACTGGAATCCGACCGGCCACCCGCCACCGGACGTTTACGCCGTCCCGCACTTCGACTTCCATTTTTGTCTGATGCCGCGGGAAAAGCGAACCGAAATCAGAAACGGCGATTGTCCGCGGGCGTCCACCGCGGTCACGTGCGAGACGCTGCAGCGAGGGACGGAACCCCTTCCGTCCGGTCAACGACCTCCCGACTACGAGTCGCTCGGTGCCGTCGAACCGGGGATGGGGAACCACTTGATGGACCTGACCGCACCGGAGTTCAACGGCGAGCCGTTCACCCACACGTTCCTCTGGGGCACGTTCGACGGCGAACTGATATTCTTCGAACCGATGGTCACGCGGTCGTTCTTCCGCGACCTCTGCACCGAGATTCGACGGCCCATCACGATGCCGACGGCGTTTCCGACGGCGGGCTGGTATCCCACCGCGTACGCGATTCGGTATTCCAGAACCGGGGACAACTACGTGGTCTGTTTGGAATCGTTCCGCTGGTTCGAAAGCGAAACGAACGGCCGCGACCACACCGATGTGATGGGGTGCTGAGGTCGCCGACATCGGGGGTGGGGAGCTAACAGCCTTCGGGGGTGTAAATCCAGATCATGTTGTCGTTCTCGTGTCCCTCGTTGCTCGTGTCCTCGCCGATGATGACCCGTTTGTCTCGCATAACCACGAGGTTGTCCGGGTTGGAGATGACGTTCTCCTCCTCGAAGTCGTCACCGGTCACGAGGTCGGATGCGGCCTTCCCGAGCTTTTTCATGCCGCCGCCGCTCGTCCCGTTTTCGTCCTCCTCGGTCGGGTTGTACCCGCAGTCGGGACAGACGCTGCTCTTCGAATCCGGGCGCGCGTCGTACGGACAGCCGCCGCAGATGTTGGCGTTCGGCCCGCCGACAACCGCGGGTTCCATCCGCGAAACGTCGTAGTCGGCTTCCAGCGGCAGTCGGTAGACCGCACCCCACTCGTCACCGGCGAGTTGGATGTCCCCTTCCTCGTCGTTCATCGTCTCGCTCGTCTCCGAAATCGCCATATAGAGGAAGTCCTCACCCGGAACGGCCCCGGTGCGGATGTTGAGGCCCTCCATCTTGCGGAACTCGTCGGTCGCACCGACGGCCGCGGCCGCCCGCCGGGTTTCGAGGAACGGGACGCGGCGGAGCTCCTCGTCGATACAGCCGATTCCGCCGTCTTCGTACTGTTCCGCCCACGCGTCGACTTCCTCGGGCGTGATGTAGAACGGGTTCCCGTTCTCCTCGACGTAGGCGTCGATGTCCGCGAGGCTCGCGTCGTCGTCCAACGCATCGACCTCCTCTCGAATCGCGAGGTAGTCGGCCTGTGTCACCCCGTCGTACTCGGCTATCCACGATTCGATTTCGTCGAGGTCGGCGTGGCCGAGCGGTATCCAGTCGAGTTCGAAGCCCACCTCGGCGGGGTTGCCGTTCGGTTTCCCCTGTTGGTTCGCTTTCGCAACGTACAGCGTTCCCTTCGAACCGTACTCCGTGACGTCTCCCCGTCCGGCCACGTCCTCGTCGGCGACGAACTTGTAGAAACACTTCCCGGTGCCGTCGGAACTCGTGTACGCGGTTCGCTGGTCGGGCATGACCACCGCGACTTCGTGCGCCGCGCGGCCGAACGTGGTCAGTTTCGTGGCCTCCACGTCGGTCACGTCGTCCGCGGTCGGGTTCCCCATCGCGACGATGTGGCCGTAGCGGTACGGGTTGGCGTAGGTGTCGGAGATGAGCGTCGCCGTTCCGTTCTCGGGGACGTCGACTTCCTCACCGTCCCGCGTCCCGCCGAGATACAACGCCTGTTTTTCGACGCCGTTGAGTCCGAAGCTCCCCTGCACTCCGTCCTCGGAGATGCCGGGGCTGTCGTCGATGGTGGCCGGTTTCGGCCGGTTCCAGAACCGAGTGGCCGGGTGCGAGTACTGCTCTTCCGCGCTCATCGGCACCCCCTCGGGGCTGACGCTCCCGAAGCAGTTGATGTTCGTCCCCTCGACGCGGCGGAGCGGTTCGTCGACGTTTTCTGCACCGACGACCTCCCAGCCCCCGTTTTTCCCGCGCTGACGGAGGTGCAATCGGGTTACCATCCCCGGTTGCGTCTCGAAGTTGGTGAACAGGTAGCCCTCGTCGCTCGCCTCGTCGTCCGGGACGAACCCGTTGAAATCGGGCCAGTACCCGTACTCCGAGTACTCCGACCCGTCGAGGTCGCCGACCGGCGTTCCGTCCGGCGTGGTCGGAATGCCGAGCGACTCACCGCTGTCGGTTTCGTCGCCACCCTGTGCGAGGACTTGGTAACTCCCCCGTGCCAACCGCACGTCGGCCGCCTGCTTCTCGCTTTCCGAGGGTTGAACGCTCGGAAAGTCTCGCGGGAGGTCGTTCATGTTGACCCCGACGACGGCTCCGATGGTTCCCTCGTTGTACGGGTCGTCGTTTTCTCGGCTCGGGTGTTGGACGTTGAAGAAGAACTGCCCCTCTTCCGTGACGTAGAGTCCCGTCACCTCCGCGCCGGTGGCGCTCGTCGCGAACCGATGGAGGGTCCCTTCCTCCTCGTCCTCGTGACCGCGATCCGACGAACTTCCGCTCATCGTCCCCGTTCCGGCGTGGCTGAGGAACGCTGTCGATGCAGTTACGGCGAGTATCCCTCTGCGGGTGACCTTTCTACCCATATATTCGTTAATGTTGTATCTATACATATATCTATTCTAATTATGTGGATATAATACAAGATTTATAGCTGCTGAATCGAGATGCTGCAATTCAATTTCGATTCGGACCCGTCCGAACACCTGCTGTCGGGAACCATCGATGCGAGAGGCGTCCGGCGAAACATCTCAATTTCCAGTACCATCGAGCAGTTCTTCGGCACGAAGATGATGGTGCCCGGCTACGGATTCATGCTGAACAACGAACTCACCGACTTCGATGCCGTCCCCGGCGGACCGAATCAGGTCCAGCCCAACAAGCGGCCGTTGAGTAGCACGAGTCCGACCATCGTCTTCCGTGACGGCGAGCCGTACATGACCGTCGGTTCCTCCGGTGGGAAGACGATTATCACAACCGTCGCTCAAGTGCTGCTTAACGTCGTCGAGTACGGAATGAGTCTCCAATCGGCTATCGCCGCCCCGCGTATCTACGCCGACGTCGACCCGTCGGTCTATTGGGAAGATGGCCTCCCGAAGGGAGTGCGAAAGAAGCTCCGTGCCCGCGGCCACACGTTGAACGACGAGCCCACCCAACTCGGCAACGTCCAGGCGATTCGGGTGCTCGATTCCGGGACGTACCGCGGTGCGGCGGACGGACGACGGAACGGTGCCGTGTACGACGGGTCCGAGTAGCTTTTCCGTCTCTCCTTCCGGTCGCGTTTTCGGCAATAGCGATGCGATATCCGTGTCGAACGGAGATGGGTCCAATTTCATCAAAATTGACAGCAATAATTTAAATAGAATACTAATATTGAATAATTATTAGTGCTGAAAGCAAGTATGATTGGATGGCACTCCCGTGCCGTGTTATCAAGTGCACGACGAACGTACCCACTCAACCGAATTGGACCGCTCGAAGGACATCCCGATTTCACGCCGCCAGTTCGTCAGACTGTCCGCTGCAACGGCCGGTGCAGTGTCGCTCTCGAAGGGTGTCGCCGCCGAATCAACGTCGTCGGCGCCGACGGAACTCTACGATTTCGTCCTCGGGCGCGTCGATGAGGAGTG
The DNA here is from genome assembly GCF_000376445.1 of Haladaptatus paucihalophilus DX253. Classification (NCBI taxonomy): domain Archaea; kingdom Methanobacteriati; phylum Methanobacteriota; class Halobacteria; order Halobacteriales; family Haladaptataceae; genus Haladaptatus; species Haladaptatus paucihalophilus. The sequence continues at coordinate 54,885 of NZ_AQXI01000002.1, forward strand.
CGAGATTCCGACGTTGGTCGAACTGCGCCGACCGGCGTTCGACGCGCTCGAACCCTACTCGGACGACTATTTCCGAACGACGACGGACCCGACAATCGCGGCGTGGCTTCGACTGACGCCGACGGAAGCGCGAGACGTGGCCGAACTCGATGCCGTCGATACCCTCAAATTCTCGCCGGGGTCGAATCCGTTCTGGCGACTCGGCGAGTACGCAAACGGCGCCTTCCCACCCGTCGACGACAGCGTCGATTACATCGACTACGAACAGATGGTGGACGGAATCCACCATCTCGAAGCCGAGCACAGCGACCGAGTTCGCGTCCGCTCGTGGGGGCAGAGTCCGGGACACGAGAACCTCTTCGAAGAGACGGCGTCCGACCCCCGAGAATTGTGGGTCGTCGAGGTGACGAACGATATCGACGACGAGACGGCGTTCCAGGAAAAGGAGAAGGTGTTCTTCTCGTTGAGCATTCACGGTGACGAACGGTCGGGTGCGGAGGCCGGTTCCCGGTTCGTCCAGCGACTGCTCGATGGCGACGAGCCGACGGTCGAGGCGATGCTGGACCACGTCGTCCTCCTGTTCGCGTACACGAATCCCGATGGGTTCTCCGCGCGTCGACAGGAGTATCTCGTCAACGACGACCCGATAGGGGACCCCGAACCGGAGAACAACTCCTTCAAACGGGTGACCGGAACCGGTGTCGACCCGAACCGCGGGTATCCGACGGTCGGGTGGGTCAATCCGGCATACTATCCCGCCGAGCCGAACGGAAGGGACCTGCAGGACGATATGCCGGGTGTCGACGACGACGTTCCGACGTCTCCGAAGGAGTACGAGGAAATCGTGCCCGACTCACTCGATATCGTCGAGGCGCTTCGAGGGTACGACAACCTCAACTACGGGTCGGACCTCCACGGGATGTTCTGGTCCTCGAACTTCATCGAGGGACTCATCGTCAACGACCAGTACGACCACGGCGAACTCCACGACATCTACGAACTCAATCGACGGGCGAATGTCCGGGTCCGAGACGAAATCGAGAGCGACCTCGACGCCCGTCGTGAGCAGTTCGAGGCCCTGAACAGGGAGTATCTCATCGACGGCTACGGCGTTCCACCGGAGTACGTTGACCGATACGACACCTCCGTTCCGGAATCGGGGTACGAATACGGCACCATCTTCGACACGATTCAGTATACGACCTCGGGGACGCTCATCAGTTGGATGAGCCACCCGGAGGACCAGGGCGGCCTCGGGGTCACGATGATGGCTCACGAGATGGGGTGGGATAATCGCGTCTTCGACCGGATGGTGTTTCGACCGTGGTTGGTAGACCTGCAAGCGCGTGGGTTCCAAGAGGTGATTCGGACCGTCACCGAACACGCCGCAAACGACGTGACCGCCGACATCCGAACCGGCAACGCGACGACCGCATACGTCGAGACCGATTCCCTCACGCGACGGTCGAGTGCGCTTTCGTTCGAGGATATCGATACGACGACGGCCAGGGAAAAGCTCGGAGTTGGCAAGCAGTGGACCGCATCGAGCGTTTCCGTTCCGGACGGAACGCACGAACTCTCGATAACCGTCGATTCGCCGACCGGCCCCATTCTCACGAAACTCCGCGACGGGAGCGGACGGGTCGTGCGCTCGCACGACTCCGCTAGCGACCGGCCACGACGGACGGCCGAATGGTCGATTCCGACGCCATCCAGCGGCGAGTGGACGGTCGAGGTGAAAACGCTCGGTGGCGAGCGGGAGGGAACGGCGACGGTCGATCGGACGGTCGTCAGCAGTACCGCGGACACCGTGATGTCCCCCGACCCCGAATCGGTCTTCGGGTACGAACAACGGAGCTACAGCGTCTCCCCGCTTGCCTATTTCTCCGATTACGAAGCGTACATGACCGACGGGCGGGGACGGAAAAGCAGTGAGACGCGCGGTCATCACGGACAGCACGGCAACGGCAATATCACCGATGGGATGACAGGGCTAACCGTCGAAGACATCAAAGACGGAGCGCTGTTTCGCGGGCGGAGCAGCCGACTCGCCGTCGAAAACCTCGTCGTTTCTCACGCGGATGGGGCCGATGACGACGCGTACGTCCGGGAACTCGACCGATTCGTCTCGAACGGCGGTACCCTCGTTCTCACCGACGCCGGCGTCTCCCACCTCGGACTCCTCGAAAACGACTTGGCCGCGGGGATTACGGCGGACGACGTTACCACGTTCGAGAGTGAAATCCCTCATTTCGACCGACGGAACGACGACCATCCGTTGTTGATGGGAACGCGGAACGTCCAGCGTGAATTCTTCAACGTCCCCCCGCTCGGCTATCCCATCGCCAACGCCCCCGCGACCGGCGTTGCTCCCACGGCCTTCGAGGATGCGGGCGGAACGGTCGCCGGGGTCACCGACGGTCAAGAGCGGCTTGTGACCGCAGGGTCGATACGCCGCGAGGATGGTTCCGGGATTCACGTCATCGGTGGGATGTTACCGCCCGCGTACCAACGCGTTGCCCATCCCTTCGGCATGCTGGAGTACACGGCTACGTTCCTGTCCCATACCATGCTCACGAACGCGCTCGGATTTACGCAACGTCGATACGTGAACGGTGACCTCGTGGAGACGTTCGGCACGCTCGATTGAGGTCACGAGCACCGCCTTTCGACTTTCCCGACCCGGTCGCGTTCTCGCCCGCGTCGTCGAAAGATACCAAACGAAACGGTGGCGTGGAGGCGTCCACACGGCATCCATTCGAGCGGAGTCAGCATCGACTTACCCGAATTGGGGATGGTATACCGAACTACTGTCAGTTATACAATCACAGGTATTGATATCGTGTGCTATCATTTAGCAATATGTCGATGTCCATTCAAGGTACTGATCAGGAAGCCTGGGAGGACTCGCTCGTCAAATCGAGGGGTGCTCGTCTCGCTGACCTCCTCTTCTTGGAAGAGGGTTTGAAAATGCTCTCGTGGTTTCTCATCGGCGGTGTGTTCGTCACTCTGGTCGTCGTTCGTCTGCTCGGACGGTATCACGTTCCGGTCGAGTTACTTCTCCTCTTCTCCGTGGGACAGGGGTGTTTCCTCGTTGGCATCTACTATCTGACCCAGATATCCGCGCCGTCGAACGACCGTCCGATATTCGATTCGTCGGAGTGACGGGACCCTGTTGGACCGGTCGCCGGTTCCGACGGTCCGTTAGTTCGCACTCTGAGCCCGAAGAGGGTCATCGAGTCGACCACTGCCAAACTACACGGACATCGTATGCGTCGTCGGCTACCGTACCGCCGTTTTCATCCGTGTCGATGGATATCACCATTCACCGTGATTTTATACTACGGTGACACGAGGAACGTAATACGCGAGGTTGTCAGTTCATGATTCCTTCACCGACGTAGCGATTCCCGTCTCTCGCTTCGCTCGTCCACCGAGCCACGTTCAGACCGATAGCAGTGGCTACGACGGCGGACGCACTTCGAAGGGCGGTCAGCCAGCCCCCGATGTCACGAGGGACCATCGCCGCACCGCGTAAGTGGTGAGAGCGTCGCTACCGAGTTCGCTTCCGATGGCTCCGTAGCGGCATCGCTGTCGCACCTACACTCGCCGTATCGCACGCATATCGACCGAACAAGAGGTACATACCCATGAGACAAGCACCAAGACGATTGCCACACGAACGACCATCTCGTCCGGCCGACCGGACACCACCCGCCCGACGTGCTCCGAGAGACACGACCCTCGTGTCTCTGTTCGGACTCACCCTGCTCGGGATGTACGGGCTCGTCCTGAGCGCAGCTCCCGTTCTCGCCGCGGTGGTCGCGGCGTTCACCATACTCCCTGCCATCTCGGTCGTCGGTCCCTACGTCGTCGTTCGAGTCGTCACTCTGGGACTCGAACGCGGGCGAGACGCCCGGCAACCGATACGGAGCATCACCGGGTTGTCCACGGACGCGGAGTCCAGACGAATCGACGACTGAACGCCGCGCCTTCGTATTCTCTCACGTTCCGAATCGACCCCACCGAAACAGTTTAGCGCGATTTTTCCGAACAGCGTCCTATGACGATTGAAGATTCCGTCCCGCAAACGGAGTGCCGTTCCGCTACGAAACGGCAAAGGGACGGTCGAACGATTCTCACCGGTCGGCGAGTCGAGCGGAGACTGCCAGTGAATTGGGCGGGAGCGCCGTAACAGATGGTCGGCGAAGCTCGCCAACCGGAGACGGAGACCGGTCCCCTCGACGGAATCACCGTTCTCGATGCGTCCCGCGTCCTCGTCGGTCCGTTCTGCACGATGCAGTTGGGCGACCTCGGCGCGGACGTCATCAAAATCGAGCGACCGGGGACCGGTGACCAGACGCGAGAGTGGCACCCGCCGACGTACGGGGAGTCGGACGAGAGCGCGTACTACCTCAGCGTGAACCGCAACAAGCGCTCGATGACGCTCGACCTCGCGAGTGACGAGGGGCAAACGGTCTTCCGCGACCTCGCCAGCGAAGCCGATGTCGTCGTCTCGAACTTCCGCGTCGGCACGATGGAGGAGTGGGGACTCGATTACCAGACCCTCCGAGAGGACAATCCCGGCCTCGTCTATTGTGCCCTCTCGGGATACGGCGAGTGGGGGCCGGACAAAGACCGACCCGCGTACGACCTCATCATGCAGGCGGAGGGCGGACTGATGAGCATCACCGGCGAGGCGGACGGCTCGCCCGTTCGAGTGGGCGTGGCCATCGCCGACATCGGCGCGGGGATGTACGCGACCCAAGCCATCCTCGCCGCACTGCTTGAGCGCGAACTCGGGGACGGAACGGGACAGAAGGTCGATGTCTCGCTCCTCGACGGTCAGGTCGCGTGGATGAGCTACATGGCCTCGAACTACTTCGCCACGGGAACCCCGCCCGAACGAATGGGGAGCAAACACCCGACGCTCGCCCCGTATCAAGCGTACCCGACGGCGGATGGGTACGTGGTCATCGCGGTTCCGTCGCCCAACCTCTGGCCGAAGTTCTGTCGTGCCATCGACCGCGAGGACCTCATCGACGACGAGCGATTCCGCGACAACGCCTCTCGCGTCGAGAACCGCGACGAACTCGATGCACTCCTCGAACCGACGTTCGCGGAGTTCACGACGGCAGAAATAGTGGAGACGATGGACGACCACGGCGTCCCGGCGACCGACGTCAAGGATATGCAGGACGTCTTCGACAATCCACAAGTGAATGCGCGAAACATGCAGTGGTCGGTTTCCCATCCGACCGCGGGCGACGTCGAGATGGCGGGTAGTCCGATGCACCTCTCGAAGACGCCGACGCGGGTTCGCGCGCACCCGCCACTCCTCGGCGAACACACGGAAGAAATCCTTTCTGAATTCGGCTATACGGAGGCGGATATCGAGCGACTGTCCGACGAGGGCGTTCTCTGACGCTCGTCACGTCTCGACGCTAGACCCCTTCGTCGGGCGGTTAGGCTTGCTTTATTAGCTCGTCGATGATGGCGTTCGCGCTGGCGAGATTCGTCGCCAGTGGCACGTCGTGAACGTCACACACCCGTAGGAGCGCGTTGATGTCCGGTTCGTGCGGTTGGGCGGTCAACGGGTCGCGGAGGAATATCACGGCCTGACAGTCCCCGGTGGCTACCGCGGCCCCGATCATCATATCTCCGCCGAGCGGTCCGGACGCTTTCGGCTCGACTTCGAGGTTGGTGTTCTCGTTGATTCGCTGTCCGGTCGTTCCGGTCGAGATGCAGTCGACGTCCGACAGTTGGTCGATGTTATCTCGGACGAACTCGACCAAATCGGGTTTCTTCTCGTCGTGTGCGATGAGCGCGATTCGCATACAGTGGCGTATCACCGGCAGTCTCTTTACAATACGGGTGCCGAATCCCCGCCGTCCCTCGGACGAATGCGGTTCTGATAGGCTATCGAACGACGCGCGGCGATTCGAGGACCCTACGCGCGATGGTCGCGTGGCGAATTTCCCGGCAGTCGGTTCGTCGTGTACAACCCTGCGAGGACGAGGATGACACAGCCGACGAGCGAGGCGAGGCCGATGAACACGACGTCGAATCGATAGCCCGCTTCGGTGAGCACGCCGACGGTCGCAGTGCCGTTCGCCTCGACCAGCAGGGAAATACCGGTGAACGCCGCGTAGACGACGCCGCGGTTTTCGTCCGACAGCGAGTTGAGGAAGTAGGTGTCCAAGGCCGGAAACAGGCTGTGTATCGAGTACCCGATGGCGACCGAGACGACGGTTAGCGCGACGATGCCACCGGCGGCGGTGAGCGCGACCACCGACACCACGAATCCGGTCAGTATCCCGAGGATGTACGGGACGATGGGGAGGCGGTCGGCGAGCCGGCCGCCGAACCAGAACGCGGGTAGTCCGGCCGCGAACACGACGGTGAGGAGGAGGTTCGCCGTCGTCGTCGATACCCCCTTCGACGAGTGCAGATAGACGACGTAGAAGTTGAACAAGCCCTGCCACAGGAACCCCGCGACGCCGACCATCAGGAGGCCGACCGCGATGAGCCGCCAGTGGGAGCGCACGGCGGACAGAAACGCGCGGTCCGGGGCGGACTCGTCGGCGATTCGGGACCCTCGAACGATGCTCGCCAGCACGATGCTGAAGACGACTGCGACCGCCGCGAGCAGGACGAACGCCGTCCGCCACGAGGAGACGAGTAAGATTCCGACGACGATGGTGGGTGCGAGCACCGCCGCCAGTTGCGACGCCGCACCGTGGATGCCGACGGTTCGCCCGACCGCGTTCGGATACAGTTCCGCGATTAGCGGCACGGCGGCGACGAAGTAAGCCCCGCTGGCGACGCCGAGGAGAAACGTCCCGACGCGAAGCGAAGCGATGGAATCCGCGACCGCGATGAGTCCCGACGACCCGGCGAGGACGAATCCCGTCGCGAGAACGGCCTGATACCGCGGGACGCGGGTGAGGACGTACCCCATCGGAATTCGCGGGAGTGCGGTTCCGAGCCACACCAACGATATCAACACGCCGATGGTCGCCTGGTCGGTCGAAAAGGCCACCGTCAGGGGTTCGAGCAGCGGTGCGAAGACGGTTCGCCCGAAGTTCATCAGGAATACGAGCCCGCAAAGCGTTCCGAACAGGCGGCGTCTCACTACCGTCTATACCGAGTCGGACGACTCAACCGTTGCGGAAACGGCAGGGGTGACGTTCGTGGCCGACGGGTTGCCGACGAGTTGACGACGAATAGACGACCCGCCGATGCGTTCTCACCGATGTGCCGTGGCCGTCGCTCCCGGTCGGCCCGTTTGAGAATTCAAGCACGATGAGAACGCTGAGCAGTTCGGACTGCGTAGTCATTCGTTCGACGTCATTTCAGACACCATGAATGTACTGGACTCATTCGTCGATGGCGGTTTCGGGTGACGGACTCCGTTAGCCGTCCGGGTCGAAGAGTTCGATCGCCGTTCGCACCGCATCGTCGTCCGTCGATGCGTCTCGCAACACAGCATCGGGCGTCGCCACGATGCCGTCCACGATGTCGGTTGCCATCCGCTCGATGACCGCTCGCTGTTCCGCCGTGAGACCGTCCTCGCCGCCGAGTCGTTCGACCGCTCGCGCGACCTCCCGCCGTTCGAGTTCCGCCCCCTGGCGGTGAATCGCTCGTCGAACCGCCTCGGGGTCCGCTTCGTCTCGGTCGAGTAGTTCGGTGGACGGGACGGACGGACTCCCGTTCCGGGTGTCGTTCACGTCCATGGTAAATCAGCCGACGTACACTCGGGTCACGTGGCCGCCGCACCCGCATTGATCGACGTATTCACACTCGATATCGGAACCGAACTCGTCGACGAGCGCGTCGAAGAGGTACGTTTCGGGGTGGCCGTGATTCGCGTGCGTGACCACGTTCACGTGGTTTCCTCGCGCCGTGTGCTCGACGGCATCGACCGCTTGCGAGCAGACGAGTCCTGTATCGTCGGCGTGTTCTGGCTTTTCGAGATTCACCGACCACGAATTGTGGTGAACCCGCTCGGTGACCGGTTCCGCGTCGTCGTGCGAGATGCCTTCCATAGGTACGGGTTGGATGCCGTCGGCAGAAAACCGTCCCCCGAACATGTTCGTCGTGAGCTATTGGGGGTCCCGACGATATCGTACGGTATCGATGGCAACCGCGAAACTCACGCTCACGCTTCCCGCCGAGACGTGGATCGGCGACGTCTCGACGACGTACCCGGATGCGAAATTCAGGGTGCTGGCCGCCCTTCCCGCCGACGATATCGGCGTCGGATTGCTCGAACTCACGGCCGCCGACCTCCCGCCGATACTCCGCGAGATGGACGACCACGACGGTATCGTCCACTTGGACCTGTTGCGGGCGTCCGACGATACGTGCCTCGTCGAGTTCGAGACGACCGACCCCCTCCTCCTGCTCTCGGTACAGGAGTCCGCGGTTCCGCTCGAACTCCCCCTCACGATAACCGACGGTGACGCGACGTTCGAGGTGACAGCCGCGCGCGACCGGCTGTCCGCGCTCGCGACGCAACTGGACCTGTTCGGCGTCCCGTTCGAGGTGGAGTACGTCCGCGAGATGGCCTCCTCCGAGAGTCTGTTGACCGACCGACAGCGGCGTCTGGTGCGAACCGCCGTCGAATGTGGCTACTACGACTCGCCGCGAACCTGCACGCTCACCGAACTCGCGGCGATGACCGACGTCGCAAAATCGACCGCCAGCGAAACGCTGCACCGCGCCGAGGGGACGATTATCAAACGGTACGTAACCGACGAGGTGGCGGAGTGACCGTCCAGCGGTCGATGCCGGGTTCGGTTGGGACCCGTCGATAGCGGTTCAGTCGTCGTCGTCCGTGAACACCCGACTCGGCACGCGTTGCTCGTCCGGTTCCGGTACCGGCGTCGTCACCTCGCGCTGCACGAACTGCTTTTTGAGCACGTCGTAGGCGAACACGAGCGTGCCGAGGATGAGCATCGTGTCGCCCGGCATCCGCGCCCAGAACAGGAGCTGTACCGCGTCGCTGTTGTAGAACGCGAGGCTCCGCGCGGCGTCGTAGCTCCCGGAGAACGCGGCTTCCAGTTGGAGGAAGCCGACGGGAAGGACGGAGACGAACACCATCACCGCGAGGCCGATATTCCACAGCCAGAACGCCCACCGGAGTCGCCGTTCCGTCCACGCGTCGGGTTTCGTCGTGAGCTGGAGCATGTAGGTCGCCATTCCCAGCGCGAGGAACCCGAACGCACCGAACATGGCGGCGTGGGCGTGGCCGACCGTGAGGTACGTCCCGTGTTCGTAGTAGTTGACGAGCGGGAGGTTGATGAAGAAGCCGAGCACGCCCGCGCCGACGAAGTTCCAGACCCCGCTGGCGATGATGAACATGAACGGGAGCGTGTACGGGAACGACCCGTCGCTCCGCGCGAGCGTCCGGTACTCCCCGATGGCTTCGAAGAGAATGAACACGAGTGGGAGCAGTTCGAGCGTCGAGAAGACGGAGCCGAAGGGCACCCACACGTCCGGTTGGCCGATCCACCAGTAGTGGTGGGAGACGCCGATGACGCCGGTTCCCATCACGAACAGCGCCTGAAACATGACGGCTTTCTCGGCCGACCGCTTTCGCAACAGGTTCATCGACACGAGCGTCAGGCCGACGATGGCGACGATGAAGAACTCGAACGCACCTTCGACCCACATGTGGACGACCCACCAGCGCCAGAACTCGGTCACGACGATGTTCGTCTGCGGCGTGTAGAACATCCCCGCCGTGAACAGCAGGGCGATGGAGCCGCCCGCGTACAGGATCATGTGCGCGAGGCCGAACGACTCCTCCGCTTTCAGGAGCGGTTTGAACCCACGCGCGACGAGGGCGGCCCACAGCCCGAACCCGGCGAGCAAGCCGAACTGCCAGACGCGACCCACTTCGAGGTACTCCAGTCCCTCGTTGCCGATGAGCCACCAGAGCGCGCCGTCGATGTAGCCGTTCGCACCCAACCAGATGCCGGTCAGCCCGCCGACGGCGACGACGAGGAGCGCCCCGAGGAGCACGTTGACGTACGTGCTCTGATTCGCTCGTTCCTGTCCGGTCAGTAGCGGCGGTAAGAACAGCCCCGCGCCGAGCCAGAGTGTCGCTATCCACAGAATCGCGAGGTCGATGTGCCACGTCTTCGCGATGGCGAACGGGAGCAGTTTGACGATGTTAACGCCGAGGAGCGACCCGAGGCCGAAGAATCCGCCCCGCTCGATGTAGTAGTGGGCCAACAGTCCGCCGAGCAACACCTGTGCGACGAACAGGAGGGCGGCGATGGGAACGAACCGCGCCGCCGTCTTCTGACTCGGGAAGACCACGACGTCCTTCGGCGACGGCACCGTGATTCCCTTCGTCTCGGGTTCGGGAAGGTCGATGGACGTGTAGAGCCAGACGCCGATTCCGGCCGCCGCGACGAGCAGCACCATCGCGATGACGCTCCACGTCATCGATGCCGTCGGGGGCGTGTTTCCGGCGGCGGGTTCGTACGGCCAGTCGTTCGTGTACGTGTGGTCGCTCCCCGGCCGTTGCGTGTGGGAAATCCACGCCGTCCACATCGCGAAGTCGGCGAAGTGCCGTGCGTCTTCCTCCGAGGCGATCATCCCGTTCGGAACGCCGCGTTCGAGGTCGCCGTCGTGATACCGTTCGACGTACAGTTGCCGAACGTGCTCGTGGGCGTACAGTTCCGCGGCCGAGTACTGCACGCTGTCGCTCGGCCGACTCGCTTCGAGTTCGGTCGTCACCGTCGCGTTGACGACCGCCCGTTGCTCCGGCGAGAGCGCGCTGACCGGTTTATCGTACTTTTCCTTCGCGTAGTACACCTTCATGTACTCCGTCTTTAACGACAACGCGTTCGCGGTGTAATCCGACCCGAAGTAGGCACCGTTGCCGAGAATCGACCCGTGGTTCATCAGGCCGTCCGACTGGAAGACCCGTTTTCCCTCCTGTACTTGCGCCTTCGTCACGACCGTCTCCCCGTCCGGCCCGACGACCTTCTGCGGAATCGGCGGGGCGTGTTCGTAGGAATACCACGCACCCGCTCCCATCACGATGAGATTCAGTACGAAGACGATAGCGAGCAGTTTGCCGAGCGTCGAGCGCTGTACCTTCATACAAGTCGGGCTTCGACGACGCGAAATATGTAATTCAGCCGTCGTTCTCACCGGTGGGGAACGTCGAAAATATGTTCGGGAAAACGTTCGAGTGGGGTTCGACTCGGTGCGTCGCGGTCCTTTTCCGGTCCAGCCGACGGTTCGAATTTCACCGTTTTGTGGGTGCAGTCACGACGACGACGATTCCGTCGTCCCAAAGGCGACTCGTTCGAGGAGTTTTCGCACGAACGTCCGTCCGTCTGATTCGTTCGGATGGAACAACAGGACGCTGCCGTCGATGCGGTCGCTGATGTCGGTCGAGAAGTGGCCGAACAACAGCGTGTACGGGGTCGAATGGGGAATCGTGCCGAGGACGACGAGGTCGGAGTCCATCGTGGCACCGACCAGCGTCTCAACGCGGTCGTCGGTGCGTATCAACTCCCATTCCGTTGGCACGCTCGACACGTCTTCGAGTTCCCCGTAGAAATCCTCCGTGGCCTCGACCAGTTCAGGCGACGCGTCGTTCGCGACCGCGGTGACGAAGTGGAGAGTTGCATCGCTATGGGTTGCGATTTCCGTCGCCACGGATACCTTCGCCGCGTTGAAGATGCCGGGTTCGACGAGCACCGTCACGGTCGAGATGTCCCCGAGGCCGCGGTTTTGGAGGAATCCGACGTCACAGGGGGCGTGGTTCATGTACCAGTCGATGCCGGTGCCGAGCAACTCCGCGTGCAGGTAGTCGGGTTCCAGTTCGCCGAACACCGCGTCCGCGTCCATCTCGTCGGCGACGTTGACGACCGCGTGTCTCGGATTGTGCGTCACGAGTTCATCGACGACGACCGACGTTTCTATCGACGGCAGCGACTCGGTGACCCGGTTTTCGAATTCGATGTCGGTTTCCGACGATTCGACCATCGACGAGAGCGTCGTCTGCTCGGGGACCGCCTCTATCTTGGCGACTCGAAGCGTCCCGTCGTTCTTTGCGACGACGAACGCGCCCATTCGAACGAGCGCCCGTATTCGGGACGGGTCGGTGTCCTCGCCGACGACGACGAGGACGTTCTCGTGACTGTCGGCGACCGCCTGTTCGGTTCTGTCGAGCGTCTGCTGGCCCATCGACCGTCGGAGTGCGTCGAGGGCGGCCCCCTCGCGGTCCGTCTTGTCCCGCCCGTAGAGGCGGTACCAACCGACGCCGACGACGAAGATGCCGACGGCACCGGCCAGCGGAATCAGTCCCAACTGCGTGAGCAACACGACGGTCCCGACCACGCCGAACAACTGCACCCACGGATAGCCCGGCGCGACGAATTCGGGGTCGTACCAGTCCAGCGAGCTCTCCCGAAACGCGACGAGGGCGACGTTGATGAGGCCGAACACGACGATTTGGAACGCACTGGCCAGCTTCGCTAGCTCGTTGACGGGAACGAACGCGATGAGGACGAGCAGGACGACGCCGGTGAACGCGATGGCGGCGACCGGCGTCTTGAACCGACCGTTGATTCGGCTGAAGCGATTGGGCGCGAGCGAATCGCGGCTCATCGCGAGCGGGTAACGGGACGACGACAGAATCCCCGCGTTCGCCATGCTCGTGAGTGCGAGGACGGCGACGCCCGCGACGGCGAGCCGAGCGGATTCACCCGCGAACTGGACGGCGGCGGCGGCCATCGGCGTCAGGTTGTGGTGGAGCGAGTCGGGCGGCGTGACGCCGACGATGACGAACACCGTGAGCGTGTAGAGGAACATCATCAGGACGACCGACCCGAGGATTGCGCGCGGGATGGTGCGCCCCGGATTTTCGACCTCCTCGGCCACGCTGGCGATTTTGGTGACGCCCGCGTAGGAGACGAACACGAATCCGGTCGCCGCGAGGAGACCGCCGCCGCCGTGCGAGAAAAAGGGGTGGTAGAGGTCCCCATCGACGTACGTGCTCCCGTCGGCGACGAAGCCGATGAGCGAAAGCAACACGACGCTGACGATGGTCGCCTGTAATCTGCCGGTCTGTTTGACGCCCACCACGTTCACGGCGACCAGCAGCAGGGCGATTCCCAGTCCCACGACCGTGAGGAGGCCGGGCGGAATCTCCACGAGCAAGAGGAGGTACGCGCCGAGGCCGACCAGCGCGAACGCGCTCTTGAACACCAGCGAAAACCACGCCCCGATTCCGGCGATGGTTCCGGGAAGCGGTCCCATCGCCCGGTCGATGTACAGGTAGGTACCCCCCGCCTCGGGCATGGCGGTGGCCATCTCCGCCTTCGATATCGCCGCGGGGAGGACGACCACCCCGGCCAAGAAGTACGCCAGTATGACCGCCGGTCCCGCCTTCGCCGCCGCGAGACCGGGCAACACGAAGATACCGCTCCCGACCATCGCGCCGATGCTGATGGTCGTCGTCGATACGAGGCCGAGGTCGCGTTCGAGGTCCTTGGGCATCGGCTTATTTCATCGACACTGGCAGGCGCTGTAACGTTACCGCCCTGCTGGGACGAGACCGCCGGACCACTCGACGCCGCGTCGAAGGTGGTCACTATCTCACTGAGGACGACTGGAAAACAAATGCTGTGTCGTTTCGCAGGTCGTCGTGCCCGCTACATCGTCGTCGTCGTGGTCGTCATCATCTCGGTCGGAGCGTCTATCGTCGGCAGGAGGTCGAATGCCTGCGCCTCGTCGTTCGTCTGGAGGAGTCCGACGGCGAACGCCGAAACCACCGTGCCACCTTCGAGGGTCACGTCGAACGTGGCGACGGCATCGTTCATGCCCGCGGGTCGGATTCCGATGGTGTAGGACCCCGCGGGAACTTCGACGTAATCGCTGGCGTTGCCGAACTCCAGTCCTTCGACGAGGACGTCGCCGTCTGCCGTGATATCGACGGCCGGTGCGTCGGGCGAGAGGTGGACCGCCCGCAAGCGCGCCTGGTCCCCGGACGGTACCTCGTTCTCGTCGACGAACACGAACGCCTGCGGACTGTCGAGTGTTCCCCCGGCGGCTATCGTGTAATCGGTGTTCGCGTCGAGCGTGACCTGCTCGTCGATGACCGCACTCCCCTGCCCTTGCCCTGCCGGTGCGACCTGTATTGTGTGCTTCCCCGCGTCGAGGTCGAGGTAGTCGCTCACGTCCTTGAACGCGACGTTCTGTAGGACGCGATTTCCATCGACGTAGACGTCAACTTCCGGGGCGTCCGGAATCGCGTGGATGACCCGAACGCGGCTCGCGTTCCCGTTTTGGCTGGTGGTCATGTCCTGTGCGCTCGAAATCCCCCCGAGAATCGGTATGCTGCTCACGCCGATGGCTCTGAGTACTTGTCGTCTGGTTTGCTTCATTTTGGTTCCCCCAACCGACACTCAACCAGTTAGTAAAAAATGGTTTTCCCCGGACTAGTTTGGTCGGGTGACCGTTATCCAAGTGATTCTCGACTTTTTATTCACTCTCTTTCCATCGAAATTCGACATCATCGCGTAATTTTTGAACGCTCGATTTTATAACTTTCTCTAGCATAGAATAATTAACAAAGAGGTGGTCCCCCTTGTGTGAAACGCAGAGACTTCATCGCGACGGTCAGTACCGGCATCGGAATCAGCGTGGCTGGGTGTTCCTCGTCGGAGAGCTCACCGAACGAGACGAGTTCCGGTACCGGAACGACCACCACGTCACAGACGACGCAGACGACGGAGGGAACGACCACTACAGAGGCCGCTGAGACGGCCACTACGACCGAAGACACCGATATAGCGACCACGACTGAACGGACCGAGACGGCTACCACGACCGACCAGAAGGAGACGGCTACGACAACCGAACGGGCGGATTCGACCACGACTACCACGAGCACGACTGATGGGCAGCCGAACGCGGATCTCACGCTCGGCGAAACGGCGACGTTCGGAAACGGCCTCGAAGGGACGGTCCGTAACTTCCGATTCAAATCGGAGTACGAGAGCGGCGGGACGACGCAAACGACCGACCAGACGTTCCTCTTCGTGGACTTTACCGTCGCAAACCCCACGAATTCACGTAAGAGCGTTCCGTCGGGAATGTCGATTTACGTGACGATCGGCGGGCGACGATACGATCCGACCGATTCCAAAGGTGCCGTTCGTAGCCTCTACACGACCCGGTCGGTCGGGGCTGGTGCAACGAAATCGGGAACCCTCATTTTCGAAGTCCCGAAGGGAACAACACGGGGTGACGTGACCGCGTCTCTCGAATACTCCGGCTCCGGCGGAAAACGGACTCTTCGGTGGACGAGTGGGTAGGGACGTATCCACCCACGAGATGATTCTGCGTCACCCGAAGTCGCTGCTCTGTTGTTTTCGCGCGTCGACTGGATACAATCGCCAGTCGTGAATCACCAATCTCTCGATTTCGAAACCGGCTTTCCGAACCTACTCGTTGCCGTCTTTCCCCTTGTCGATTGTCCGGTCTGCTTGAACGATTCCGAATGCGGACGCCAGGACCATCCCCACTACGAAAATCGACGAGGTCCGCGATAATAGACCGCGTGAGGTCGGTTTCTTCGGTAAGGAGCGCGTACGCCGCTCGGCTTGCAGTGCGGTGGGGTCGGTCAGGAGGAACGGGAGTACCGCGACCGAGACACTCAGACAGGAGAGCACGAACGCTCCGACGATGGTTCCGAGAATCAAGAACGGTTCCGTCATCACCGTCAATCGGATTCCGAAGACCGTCAGCATCCCTCCGAGGGACATGGCAGAGACGATGCCGACGGCACAGAGAATCGCGATGAGAGATGCGGGTATCGATACCCGAACCACATCCCACAGCAGTACCTTCAGCAGTTGCCATCTGGTGGCACCAGTGGCGCGGTGAATGCCGATGGCTCGTCGACGAGCGTGTACCTCCTGTGCGAAGGTCGCCGTCGTACTCCCGATAGTGGTGAGTCCTGCGAGGACCATCATCCCCGCGATGAGGAGTTTGAAATTCCCGAAGACGACTTCCACGGCTTGCCCGAGTCCACTCCCGCTCGAATAGTCGGTGTTTTGCGCGAGCGCCGACCGTACCCGCACATTACCCGTTACGTCGTACGTATCGGTCGCGAGTACCGTTCCGTTGGAAACGACTTTCGCGATGTACCGACCCGGCGGATACTGCTTCGATGAATCGGTTTCGTTGAGCGTCGCTGGGACGTTTTTCACACCGTATGCGGGAACCGTTCCAATCCGGCTCTGCGTCTCGAGTGGTGTGACGAGCGAGACGTTTCGATTCATGTCTCTCCCCCAGGGATTCGCAACTTGGATGGCGGCTTCGGGTTTCGTATCGACGTTCCCCTCGTTCGGTGTAATGTCGATGTCCGCGACCAAGTGTCGCGAGACGTCCGGCGAGATGAGAATGCGGGTCGTTTTCGTCCGCGCTCCTTTGCGTGCCGTCAGTTCATACGTCCCCGGCGTCGTCGGCAGCGGTATTATCGCCTGTCCTCGGTCGTCCGTCGGTGCGGTGATGTTCCCGATGGTTACCTTCGCGTTCGAGACGTTTTTCTCGGTACTGGTTCGAACGTTGACGCCGAGGTTCGCTCCCGGTGGTGCTTTGCTGGGAGTAATCGGAAGGACGAGTGGGGGTTTTCGATAGACGGTAATCGGCTGTGAATGGGGCCCAACGCTCAGGGAGTAGTTGCCCGGGTGGGAAACGCTCGCGTTCATCCGAACCGTCGTTCGTTCACCCGATTGGAGCGTGACCGATTTGTGGTGTGTCTTTTCACCGAGTGACATCGAGATGGTTCGAGTCCGTTCCGACGTGCCGATGTTTTGAACGCCGACCGTAACTGTGAGTTGCTGGTCGACACCCACCGCCTGTGGGGCAGCCACGTTACTGATGACTATCTTCTCAGCCTCGGACGTCCCCGATTGCCCCCTCTCGGTCCGTGGTGTGCCGCCCGCTGTCCGGATGAATTGAACCGTTCCCGGTTTCGTCGAGACGGTATGTGCGGTTTCCAACGGGACGATGAGTTGGTCATCCTGTATTCCGGGCGCACGATACACGCCGACGACCCTCACCTGTGTGAACGCGGGCGACGTACTGCCCCCAACGAGGACCGTATCTCCGATTGTGATATTTATCGTCCGAGAAAGGTCGCGCCCGATGACCGCCTCTCTCGATGAGCGAGGCGGATGTCCGTCGACGAGCCTCGCGTTCGAAACCGCGGCAAAGTCGGAATAGTTCGCTCCCCTCGCTAGGTAGGGTTTTCCGTCAGCAACCTGTACCGCGATGATTTCCGGGCTCGCATTGAGGCCCTGGTCGCGCAACGCCGTTGCGTACTGGGTATCGATGCGGCTCGCCATCGGGTACGGTGCGCCCGGTTCCGTGACGGTTCCTGTCGAGGCCGTAGCGAGCGGCGCAAGCACCCCAGCAAGCGACCCTGAAAGAAGAACGATGAGGGCAAAGACGGTCAACGTCGTCGCCGTCGGAATCACTGCTCGCCACGAAAGCAATCGAGGGAGTACGCACACCCCCATCCACGATTCCTGCTCCGTTCGTGTGACGGACGGATGTCTGTTGTCGTGGTTGAGCTGTGCTGGTGGTCGTGTCACCGTCGACCACGCAGCGCTCGCGCCTGCGAGGATTGCGGTACCGACCAGACAACACAACATCGGCAGTACGATACGCAGGACCGCTGGTGTGATACTCGGGTCGAGCGAGAAGGTCACCCCGAGGTGTATCGCAATTTTCACGACTGCCCGTATCGCGGCAACGCCGATAGCGAAGCCCAAACCGCAACCAAGCAAGGCCAATAAACCGGACCGGAGCGAAAAGATGCCGACGAGACGCCGCGCTGTCCCACCGGTTGACCGAATAACGGCGATGGATTGGATTCGGTCTCGGACGCACATCTTCGTGATGTTGTAGAGGACGACGAGAATCAGAACGCTCGCAGCGATCGTCGCCGCGGTGAGTGCCCGAAGCACTTCACCCATTCCGCGGAGGAAATACGCAGACAGGGACGGTGTTACCGTTCCCGTTTGCGAGAGGCGCTGGCCTTGCCCGCTCGACGCGGTCGTCTGTACGACGAGTGCACCGGTTTCTCCGTACGTACGAACCGTGGATGGATTTGCGACGTACCACGCATGCGGGAAGATGGAATCGTCCGTCACGTAGGGAACGACCTGAACGGAGACACGGGTTCCCGAATTGGTCCGTACACGCTGGTGGGTCGGTGTCGAGACTGCTCCACGAATGCCGGTGTCCGGTGGTGCTGGAATGGTTGCACGTCGCCACGATACGGAGAGGGCAGACAGTTCGGACGGTGCGTTTGCTGGCACCCCCACTACCGTGTGGTTCGCTCCGTTATACCGGATAGTCGTGAGAGGAAAGACGAGGTCGTTCTCGGTTGCGTTCTGCTGTGCGATTTCGGACGAGGGATACTGGTGTACGACCATCGAGTTGCTCGCGCCCTCCGCGACAGCCGCCGATTGAGTGCTCGCCGCCGAGACCAGGAGTGTCGCGCCGACGAGAAATGCAACAGTGATTGCGATGATGAGTACTGCCAGTCGGTCTCGCCGCGACCAGCGTGTCAAGAGTGCTCGCGTATAGTTCATTTAGAATTCATTTTCCTGTGATGTATGGTTGGTTGTTTACGTTCTACTGATTATCAGATACAGGAAGTATTCAAAATTTACGGATAATAATATTGAAAATTCCTAAAATGCTCTGAGAGTTTCACAAACTCCTACATTTACAAATGTATTAAAAATCTAATTTTACTATCTATATCTCTATATTCATGGTGAGCGCTCAACCAGTAGAGCACTGTCTCCTCCGACAAATGGTTTTTCAGGCCAAGAATGGAGAAATCGCTACCCCATCGGGGATTTTTTATTATGGTAGGGAGTAATGGGAAACCAATGGCTCGTGACGTCGACCTTCAGCTTCTTCTCCCTCGGCAAGTACGCTCTCTTCCTGCGGATTTGGCTGCGATCTGTCTCTTCGTTTTTCTCACGCTCGCTGTCGTTCTGATACCGGGTCTGAACACGACACCGCTCCGTCCCGCCGTCGGTCTCGCATTCGTCCTTTTCCCACCGGGATACGCGTTCATTGCGGCGCTCTTCCCGGAGGACGCGCCAGCCGAATCGACGCCGGTTGAACCGTCGCCCGATTCCGAAGATTCCCGACTGCCACGTCCAGGGACCGGAGTCGATGGTCTCGAACGAGTGGCGCTGTCGTTCGGGACGAGCATCGCAATCGTCCCGCTCATCGGATTGGTACTCAACTTCACCCCGTGGGGGATTCGACTCGTTCCCGTTCTGTTGAGCCTCAGCGCGTTCACGTTGTGCATGACCGCTGTTGGGACGGTTCGACGGAACCAACTGCCGACAGAAGAGCGGTTTTCCGTTCCCTACCGGACGTGGTTCGGGCGTGCACGGGGCGAACTGTTCGAACCCGATACGCGGGCCGATGCCGTGTTGAACGTCGTTTTGGTTCTCAGTATTCTCCTCGCCACGGCGAGTGTGACCTACGCCGTCGCGGTTCCAAAGCAGGGCGAATCGTTCAGCGAGTTCTACCTGCTGACGAAGAACGACGACGGGAAACTGGTCGCCGACAACTACCCGGCAAACTTCACTCGGGGCGAGAGCAAACCCGTCATCGTCGGTATCGAGAATCACGAACACGACCGCGAGCGCTACACCGCCGTCGTGTTGTTACAGAACGTGACAATGAAGAACAATTCGACCGTGGTCAACGACCAGCAACGGCTGCAACGGTTCCAGACCACACTCGGGCAGAACGAGACGTGGCAAACAACCCATACAATCACGCCAGAGATGACGGGTGAGCGACTTCGCGTACTCTACCTGTTGTACAAAGATGGCGCTCCCTCGAACCCCACCGCGAACAACGCCTATCGGGAAGTGCACCTCTGGATTAACGTAACCGCGGGCAACGGAACTACCCCCGCCAAACGAGGCGCGCCGTCGCCATGAGGTGATTCCGTGGGGTATCGACGCGCGCTGTTGACGCGGTGGTCGCGCCGCGACAAGCTCGCCATCCTCGTTATCGCGGTGACGGTCGGCTTCCTGACGGGGACGACCATCGTCGTCGCCGCCGTGAGCACGCAAACGACGAGCATCGCGGCGGAGTACGGAACGGACGGAACCGCCGTCCACTACGATTCCGTCGCCGGTGCGCGGGACGCGGCAGGTGAGAACGCGCTCGTCGTCCCGATGGCGACGGTGGACTTACCGAACGGCAAAACGCGGTACGTCGCCGGTATCTCGAAGCATCAGGCGTCCGCGTTTGAAACCGACTCCGACGTCTCGATACCTGTCCCACCGCCGTCGGGCGTGACGAGTGGTACGAGGACGACGAAGGGGAAACAGCGACTCATGGGGGACCGAGAAACCCTCACCGTCTCCGTCACGCCGCGGACGTCCGGCCAGCAACTGATTCCCTCCGACTGGTACGTCACCCAGCCGGACACGGTCAGGAAACTCGGTGCGTCCGGCGCGTACGTCATCACGCCCGCGAATTCGGGGAGTGGTGAGGCGGACGGCGCTGGAATTCCATCTCACGGGGTCACGCTCCGCTCTGCACTGGCATTTTTCGTCACCGGCACGCGCCAGCTCCTCGCCGTCCTGACGCTGACCGCGGTCGGCGGGACGGTGCTCGTCGGCGTGACCATCTACAGCGTGATGAAGATGACCGTCCGTGACCGACGGCAGTCGATTCGCGTCCTCCGCTCGACCGGTTGTCGGCCGCGCACCGTCCTCTCGCTGTTCGCACTGCGGGCCGGACTGCTCACCGCCATCGGCATCGGTGTGGGTTACGCACTCGGCATCATCCTTCCGAACGTCGCCGTCAACGCGGCCGTCTCGCTCGGCCTCCCGACGTCGCTGTCGGTCCACGTCACTCGATTGGTTCTCACGGTGTTAGTTCCCCTGTACGTCGGGACGCTACTCGTCGCACTCGTTGCAGGAGCAATCGCCGTGTGGCCGACCGTCAGCCCACCGCCTGCGCGCGTCACCGGCGAACTGGAACGGGACCAGACGCGAAAGGCCACGCAATCCCGGTTTCGACGGCTGTTCACGTTGCAACTGCTCGACTGGCGTGCGCTCGCCCCGAGCATGGCGACGCTGACCGTGTTCGTCACCGTCATCCTTCTCATGGGGTCAATTGCTGGCGTCATGACGCCGCTCATGAGTGCACAGGGAACGACGCTCACGGAACCCGGTGCGATACATCCGGTGGCGAGTAACGTTCCGCAACGGTATGCCGATGCGCTCCGGGCGAAAGGAATCGCTGCGAGCGCGGAAATCCTCCTCTTTACTGTCCATGACGGTCAACCGGTCGTCGCCCGCGGCGCGAATTATTCGGCGTTCGCATCGGTTTCCAACGCGACGCTCGAACGTGGAAGTCCGCCTCAGTCCGCGAACGAAGCCGTCGTCGGGGCTGACTTGGCTCGGACAGCAGGGATCGATGTTGGAGACACTGTCTCCCTGGGTGGTAGCACCCAAACCGCACTTACGCGGGTTCATGTCGTCGGCACCTACACCGCGCCCGGGCTGTACGACGATCAGCTCCTCGTGTCGCTTCCCGTCGCTCGACAGCTAGCGGGGAGACCAAACGGCTCCGTCCACATCGTTCGGACGCCCAAACGGCTCGAAGGCCGTCCTGACGCGTCCGTTGAACTCCTCGACGTGTCCGCACCGCCGCGGATCGAATCGACTCACCGCCTGCCGGTGACGGTTCGACTCCGAAACTTTGGGGACGAACCGGCGACACACAACGTGACGGCCACGCTCGGGGACGCCTCGAAAACCGTCCCCGTCCGTCTCGATGCGGGTTCACAGCGCGCGGTGACCGTTCGTTTGCCGACACCGGAGCCGGGGACCGCGACGCTCCGCGTCGGCAACGAGACGCGCTCGATAACCGTCGTCTCCCCCGACGCAATTCGAATCCGCGGGCTTCCGGAGGCCGCACCGCCGAACAGTACGCCCCACGTCCGGGTTTCGACGATGGCCGGGGAACCCGTAACGAACGCCTCCGTTCGCGTCTCCACTCCGAGGAACGGCTTGGACGCGATAGTTCGAACCGACGGAAACGGCAGCGTTGGAATCCCGTTCGGGACCGTCGGGAACTCGACCGTCCGCGTCATCGCCGGAAACCGGACCGTTACGCACACGGTGCAAGTGTCAGGGTCGGCGTCGCGGACGCTCGTCGCCGGTGTTGAGGTTCTGCCGAGCACGCCGAGTCTGTTGTCGCGGACGCGCGCTCGCCTTCGACTCTTCAACCCGTGGAACCGGACCCTCGATCGGGACCTTCGTCTCTCTGGCGGCGGTGCGGACGTACGGCGGACCGTTTCGGTCGCTCCTAGCGACACCGTGGTTAAGACGGTCCGCCTCGGGCAACAGACGCCCGGCTCACACTCGCTGTCGCTCGTCTCTGGCGGGCAACCCATCGCTTCCACATCGTACACCGTCACCGGGGACGACCGACTCGTTACCGCCTACGCGGGTGGTGGCGACGGAGCGGGTGGGACTGGAATCGGTCGAGCGTTGACCACGGCGTTCGGAAACCTGCAACTGCTGCTCGTCGTCCTCGTCTCCCTCGCGGGTCTCATGACCGTCGGGAGTACGACCGCCGTCTTCGCGCAAGCGGTCCACGCGCGCCAACGGGCTATCGGCGTCTACCGAGCGACGGGTGCGTGGCCGACGCGCGTGCTCCGACTCGTCGTCGGGGACGCGTTGCGCATCGGCGTCGTTGCCGTGGGCGGGGCGCTGGTGTTCGGGACGGGCGCGCTGTTCGTTCTCGACCGCCTGAACTACCTCGTCGTCTACGGGGTTCGAATCTCGACGACGCTGACGCCGGGTGTCGTCGTCGGAAGCGTCCTCGGTGGTCTCACCGTCATGCTCCTGAGTGCGGGACTCGTCGCGGCGCTGTTCTCGCGGCGACAACCCGCGCGATTGGTGAAACAATCCGTCGGAGCGACCGAGCCGGGACGGTCGTCGGACGGGAGGGGTGTCCAATGAGGAAGCGGCGTTCGATCGGCCTCGTCGCGCTGGCCGTCGTTCTCATCGCGCTCGCAATGCGCACGATTCCGCTGTACTGGAGTCCGTTAGCGTTCAATACTGACGGATTCAAATTCGCTGGATTCGCTCGCGAAACGATTCGACACGGCTACATTCCTGCTTCGACAACGTCTTTCAATCCTGACGAATACACCTTTTCGGCACTGCTCGCCATCTGTAGTCAGCTGACGGGAATCGAACCGCTGTACGTTGCCCAGCTTCTCACCGCGAGCATCGGCGCGACGGTGTGTCTCTTCGTCGTCGTCGTCACTCGTCGGATTGGCGCTCGGCTTCGGTGGTCGCGGTTCGACGTTCGAATCGCGGCGTTCGTGGCGGGCGTCGTTCTGGCGACGAATGGTATCTTCCTCGGCCGGTCGACGGCGGTGACGAGCGAAGGGTTGGGTCTTGTCTTCGTTATTCTGGGCGTCGTCGCGTTTGCACGTGCGCTCCGAACGAACCGTCGCTCGTGGATGGCGGTGACCGGATTGGTACTCGTCCTCTTTCCGCTCACGCACAACCTCAGCACTATCGTTGGTGGGTTCGCCATCGTTTCGCTGTTGGCGCTCTCGCTTCGCTCGTCGACGGATAGACGCGGGTTGATGATGGTGCTGATGGTCGCCGGATTCTGGACCTACGTCAGCGTCTATTACACTACGTTCAAACTCGACGAGTTGAGCCGAATCTCCTCGGCTCCGGGGTTGTTCGTCGCGTGGATCATCGTCCTCGTCATGCTCACGATTTGGCTCTCGACGACGAGTCCCCGCATCCAGCGGGATTTGCCGTCGGCGGTGCTCCTCGCCGCGGTTGGTCTCGTCACCGCAAACGCTGTGACGCCGATCTTTCCCGGAACGGCGACGACGGGGAAACTGGTGTTCGTGTACGTCCTCCCCATCGCTCTCGTCGGTGTCGTCGCGTCCCGCGGGATTCCGCGGCTCGTCGATGCCGGTCTCGATGGGTCCGTAGTCTTTGCCTTGCTTCTCGGCACGCTGTCGATAATCGGCTTCGCGCTGACCGGCGGGCTGACCGTTCCGTATCAAGACCTCGCGATTCGGGCCCAGACCTTCGTCCACATCCCGTTCGCCGTGTTGGCCGGCCTCGGAGTGGTCCTCTTGGCTCAACGGTGGGACTCGCGTTCGGTTCGGGCCGCGCTCGTTGTGACCGTCGTCCTCTGTACGGTCGTGAGTGCGCCCCTCGCGTTCAGCGGCTTGCGAGCCACGTCCGCCCAACCGCTGGTAACCCAATCGGAGTTCGAGACGGCGACGTTCGCGGCGACGCACACCGACCAATGGGCGAGCGACGGCCACATGACGCGAATCGCGTCGAAATACTACCCCGGCCGTTCGACGCCATCCCAAACCGGCGTGTACGTTTGGCTCCACGACGATGGGCCCGTTCCGAACTGCCCGGTCGTAGCACAGCGCTCTTGGACGACAGTTGGGGCACAGCTGTTTCCGGCATCTCCCGAGACGATAGATCGCCGTTCGTACGTTTCGGTGTCGCAGCGTCGGAATCTCATCTATACTGTGAGTGGGGATGATCCGCTTACGCTTCTGATTCCTCGCGAACGGATGTCCGCGTGTTGATTGTGCCATTATCCCCTGAATACTGGATCGCCGTAACTCCTTGTCTCCTTCATCAGATTGTTAGCTTCAATAGTCCTTTCGAATATTCCGATTATCATATGTATAAAAAATTACCATAATTTCAGATGTAAATTGTTATGAGAAAATAATAAGTGCAATGGGAAGGAGTAATTCACTATGAGACATTATTCAACGACTAAAAACAAAACTATCAGAAGATGTCTTTCTTCACACCGTGAGCTATCTTCCCCGATCCGAACACATGTCTGCTAAAAATATGGAGGCTCCGACCACCAACAGACAACAGCGAACGATCGCCGCCAGTGTTGAGGCATCCACTACGCAGGTCGAACAGACCGGTCTGCTCGTCGGGATTCCAGCGTACAACGAGGAAATCGGTATCGGAAGTACGATACTTGCGGCCAAACAACATGCGGACCACGTGGTCGTCGTGGACGATGGTAGTGCTGATAAGACGGTCGAAATCGCAAAGCAAGCGGGTGCGACCGTCCTCCAGCACGAGACGAACCGTGGGAAAGGCGGTGCCGTGAAAACTCTTCTCGAATTTGCACGCTCGACAGAGTGCGACGCGCTCGTCCTCATCGATGGAGATGGACAACACAAGCCGAGTGATATCCCGCAAGTCATCGAACCGGTGTTGTCCGACGACGCGGATCTCGTCATCGGTAGCCGCTATCTTGAGAAAGACCCTGATGACGAGACGCCGTTCTATCGACGGATTGGGCAACGAACGCTAGACGTGTTGACCACGGGGCGAACCGGGGAAAACCTCACCGATACGCAGAGTGGATTTCGTGCGCTATCCACGGACGCGATAGAGTCGCTCCGGCTACAAACCGAGGGTATCGGCGTCGAAAGCGAAATGATCGATACCGCGATTCGACAGGACCTCTCGATTACCGAGGCCTCCATCGACGTCCGGTACGAGGGTATCGACGGACAAACGTACAATCCGCTCCACCACGGATTGACCGTTGTAACGTTTATCCTCAAGTTAGTTCGTGACCAGCACCCGTTGATTTTCTTCGGGCTCCCCGGATTGGTCTTGACCGTTGCTGGTGCCCTTTACGGCCTCGATGCGATTCTCATCTACCAATCTACAGGAACGTTTTATCCTGCGAAAGTATTGGTGAGCGGATTCGTGACGATTATCGGGACGCTCGGAATCTTCTGTGGACTGATTCTGAACCGGATTTCGAACATGATCGACCGAATTCACGAGGTGGGGGTCTGAGATGACAGACACTGATATC
The DNA here is from genome assembly GCF_000376445.1 of Haladaptatus paucihalophilus DX253. Lineage (NCBI taxonomy): Archaea > Methanobacteriati > Methanobacteriota > Halobacteria > Halobacteriales > Haladaptataceae > Haladaptatus > Haladaptatus paucihalophilus. Next base: position 80,850 of record NZ_AQXI01000002.1, read on the forward strand.
GTAATCGTCCTCGGAACGCGACCGGAAATAATCAAACTCGCGCCGGTCATCCGCGCCTGTGAAACAAACGGCGTCCCGTATTCGGTGATTCACACCGGCCAGCACTACTCGGAAGAACTCGATGCCGTGTTCTTCGAGCAATTGGAACTTCCCGACCCCGACTACAATCTCGGCGTCGGTTCGGACTCTCACGGGGTACAAACCGCGGCAATGCTCGTCGGAATCGAAGAGATACTTCAGGAAGAGAAGCCTGAGACGGTCCTCGTACAAGGGGATACGAACTCGGTACTCGCGGGAGCGATTGCGACGAGCAAGATGGATATCGACCTCGGTCACGTCGAGGCGGGACTTCGAAGCTTCGACCGTGACATGCCCGAGGAAGTCAACCGCGTTATGACCGATCATGCAGCGGATTATCTCTTCGCTCCGACTGATGATTCAGCAGCACTGATACGGGAGGAGGGAATTCCAGCGAAGAGAATCTACGTCACCGGGAATACCGTCGTAGATGCGGTTGAGCAGCACCGAGAGTTCGCACAGAAGAAGAGCTCGGTACTTGAGGAACTCGAACTGCAACGCGGTGAGTACGTCCTCATGACCGCACACCGAGCAGAGAACGTAGACGACCCGAATCGGTTTCGAGAAATCCTCTCCGGTGTCGCTCAAGTCGCAAAACGCTTTGAGGCTAACGTCGTCTACCCGATTCATCCGCGCGCGAAAAATCGGATAGAGGAGTTCGACCTTTCGGTTCCACGGTCGGTTCGACTCGTCGAGCCACAGGATTATCTCGACTTCCTCAACCTCGAATCACACGCCCGGCTCATCCTCACTGACTCGGGCGGTGTTCAGGAGGAGGCGTGCATCCTCGGCGTTCCCTGTGTGACGATGCGGGACAACACCGAACGACCGGAGACAATCGATGTCGGTGCGAACGTCCTTGCTGGAACGGACGCGGACGAAATCCTCGAATCAGCGGCCGAGATGGATCGTACCGCGCCTGACTGGACTAATCCGTTCGGTGATGGAACGGCGGGGGAACGCATCGTGGACATGGTACACCATTCCAAAACGACCGAAGAAATGGAGATCCTTTTACAATGAGCACACTCTGTATTCACGGACTGGGATATATCGGACTCCCAACGGCAGCAATGTTTGCTAACTACGGCCACGACGTGGTCGGATACGACACGAGTGAAGAGGTGGTTTCACGCCTCAGTCAGGGAGACGTCCACATCGACGAACCGGGACTTCGTGCGTTCGTCACGCAGGCAATCGAGTCGGACAAGTTGACGATTAGTAACGAGGTCGTCTCGGCAAAATACCACATTATCTGTGTTCCGACCCCCTTCGACCGGGAGTCGAAGGAAGCCGGACTCGAATACGTCGAGAGCGCAGGTGAAGCTATCGTGCCGCATCTCCGTCCGGGCGATACGGTTATCCTCGAATCGACCGTGCCTCCGGGAACGACTGCCGATGTACTTCGACCGGTTCTCGAAGAATCCACCCTCGAAGCGGGCAAAGACTTCGCTCTCGCTCACTGTCCGGAAACGGTTCTGCCGGGCGATATCATTACCGAACTCAAGCAGAACGCTCGAATCATCGGCGGCGTCAATGGTGTTTCTACCGAGGCGGCGGTACGACTTTACGAGTCGTTCGTCGAAGCCGAAATTCACACGACTGCGGACGCAACGACCGCGGAATTCGTGAAACTCATCCAGAACACGTTCCGGGATGCGAACATCGCAATCGCAAACGAGATCGCAAAGCTCTCCCACGACTACGAAATCGATTCCCGTGAGGCGATTTCTCTCGCAAACGAGCATCCGCGGGTCAATATCCATCATCCTGGACCCGGTGTCGGTGGACATTGCTTGCCCGTCGATCCGTGGTTTCTCGGCCAAAACTCCGAGAAACTCGATCTCATCAAGCACGCTCGGGAGGTCAACGATGGGATGTCCAGCTACATTATCGATATCCTCGACGAGGAACTCGACGGACTTGAGGATTCCACGATAGCGATTCTTGGCGTCGCGTACAAAGGGAACGTCGGTGATACGCGTGAAAGTCCCGGTTTGAAACTAGCACGAGAACTGCAGTCACCGGCTATGCAAGAAGAGGAGCCAGCTCTCGCTGATGGCGGTCCGCAAGCGGACCCCGTGAAGGCCCCGACAGTGACGCTTCATGACCCGCATGTAACCGATCAAACGCTGCAGCTGTCGCCACTCGAAGAAGCCGTTGACGATGCTGACGCCATCGTAGTGACGACGGACCATGACGAGTTCGAAGAGATGGACCCCCATTCTGTCGGTCGGTGGATGGACGGCGACCTCATCGTCGATACGAAGGCGATACTGGACGAACACGATTGGAACACGGAAGGGTTTAGAGTTAGTCGCATCTAACGCAATAATAATGGCACGACAACCGAAAGCGTGGGTTGATTTAGTGAGTCCTTCGCATCCATTTTTCTTCCGGAGTCTCACAGAGTCGCTTCCACCGCTCAAGACAGAGGTGACAGTTCGAGAGAAAACTGAGACTGTAGGATTGGCCGAAGAAGTTGGATTCGATTTCACACGATTGGGTCGTGATTTCGATAATACTCTCCTCCGAAAGTTCGGAATACCCCTTCGAACCCTTCAACTCGTGGCTCAGGCCCCATCTGCTGACGTATCGCTCTCCTCACGAAATGCGATGTGTATCCTCGCATCGAAGGTCCGCGGTATCCCGTCAATTCACTTTACTGACAACGACATTACGGCACATGTGGACGGTCTGGAGTACGAAGAATTGTACAATCGATTGGAGGCGCAAGCAACGTATAACATCGTTCCGTCAGCATTTGACACCAAAGAGTTGACGAAATGGGGTGCTGATTCTGAACAGATTATCACATACGATGGATACAAGGAGGACATTTATATTGCTAACTTCGAGCCTGATTCATCGTTTACTGATAAACTCCCATTTGAAGAGTACATCGTCGTCCGACCCGAGGCGCTAGACGCCGCATATGTTGATTCTGAATTTTCATTGGTTCCACAACTGCTTCAGCACCTCGTTGAATATGACAAGCAGGTTGTTTATTTGCCTCGTGGCCGGGGTGATAAACACTATGCCCATGACTACGAACCCAGTCAAGTATTCGTACCTGAGAAAGCACTCGATGGGTTACAACTTGTATGGCATGCAGATTGTACGATGACCGGATCAGGTACGATGGCTCGAGAAGCTGCGTGTATGAATAAGCCTGCTGTGTCGTTTTTCCCAAATACGCCTCTATCGGTTGATCAGAAGATGATTGAAGAAAATCGTGTATTCCATTCTAGGGAAGTGGGGGAAATTATGGATTATGTGACTAACCTTTCTGAGCAGGATATGAAGCCGGATAATAACAAATCGAAGGAGATACAAAAAGAATTGTGCTCAATAACTCAAGAGCTTATTGCTCATTGCGCTAGCGAAGCGTAGATCTCGAGTAATTTATCCATATGAGCGTCCCAAGAGTATTTGTCCTCAATCATTACTCGGTTGTCTCTTGCTATTGATTCAGCTTCTTCTTTATTGGAACTCACGTCTTCAATCGCTTTTTTGATGGCATCAGCATCTTTCGGTGGAACAAACCGGCCGTTTTGCTCGTCAAACACATCCGGAATGCTTCCTACATTTGTCGAGATAATCATATTGCCGCCAGCCATTGCCTCAAGGATAACAATCGGAAGCCCTTCGGCATATGATGGTAAGACAAAAATGTCGGAATTACTAAGTAGATCATGTTTCTCTGATTCAGAGATAAATCCATGATACGTCACTTTACTATCGTCTGAAACCTGTTCTACATCCTCTGAAAGTGGTCCTTTCCCTGCAATCTCGACTTTTAAATTCTCGTCTGTCTCTAATCGTTGTATCGCCTCCAGAAACTCAGCGACGCCCTTTCGTGGTACTAGATCAGAGACAAACGATATAGTTAAATCATCCTTGCGTTTGAAGGTAGGATCATAATCATTTGGTTCTACAGCGTTATGAAGTACAACGATTCTGTCGTGATCGACTTCTTCTTCTAAAATTGATTTCCAATATTTTGACAAACATACGATGCAATCCGACCATGATAAAATCTTCAGAATGTAGATTTTTAATACCCAATTACTTGATTCAAGAAATTTATCAAATGATGAACCATGGACATGTAATACTATATCGGAATTCCAGTACCATGATGCTATTAGACCAAAGAGTGACTCTCGATAAAAGGATATTCCTTGAGCTACATGAACATGAACTATATCCGGCTTCTCAAGACGAAGAAATTTAAAAATATCTACGAGAATTTTGAACAGTGCAGCTGGGAATACTGCTAAACCTTCCTTTTTGGGAGCTGAGACATCGAATCCTGAAATAGACAGCTTATCCGGGGAATGTCGTATCTGCTCTGAAATGTATTGTGCAATCCCACCTCTCTCTTGTTCTGCGGGTCCAATAACCAACACGTTTAGTCGATTCGTTAGCTCCGGCTTCACCTTATATCAAATGAGACCTAAATATATAAGAGTTAATAAACGTTGAACCGAATCCTGCAGGTGACCAACAATACATAAGTACTAAAGTCGGCTAAAACTAATACTGTTGCTAAGATGGTCTCAATTCGGCAGCTTAAACGGGGTGTTCAAAGTCCAAAGATGGTTTTCCAGCACTTGAACAAGCTCTACTTTAGAAATAGATATGGAAAGGAGTTTGAAAACGGAGTAAATTTCATGGAAGAAGACTGGGATAATCTTCTTCTCCTGGATGCCTGTCGGTACGATATTTTCGAGTCTGTAAATGCAGTCGATGGATCGCTCGAAAAGAGAACGTCGAGAGCCAGTAGCACAGTTGGCTTTCTCAAATCAAACATTCATAATAAAGATCTGTCTGATACGGTCTATGTGACTGCTAATCCTCAACTTGTATGGAAATCGGAGCAATTTTCACCCGATTTCCATAAAGTAGTAAATGTTTGGGAAGAGGATGGTTGGGATGATGATCTCCAAACAGTTCTTCCCGAAACAATGGTCTCGTATGCAAAGGAGGCAGCGGAGGAATATCCAGATAAACGGTTGCTGATTCATTTTATCCAACCTCATTGTCCGTTCATTGGTGAGTTTGGAAGGGAAATGGTTGAAAATAGTAATATCGATTTTTGGCCACAACTTCGTGAGGGAGAACGGGATATTCCTAAAGATGTCCTCCTCAAAGCCTACATCGAAAATCTCGAAGTCGTTATTCCTTATGTTGATGAATTAGTGCAATGTTTAGATGGGAAGTCCGTAGTGTCCTCTGACCATGGCCAACTCATTGCTGAACGATCGTTTCCGATACCGTTTGTCGAGTATGGACATCCTCAGGACACGTATTTACCAAACTTAGTGGAGGTCCCCTGGTTGGTTTGTCCTTTTGATGAGAGACGAACGATTGAGAGAGCAAAGACCGATACTGAAATGCAGTCTGGTAATGTAGAGGAGCGTTTGAAACAGCTTGGTTATAAAGTATAATTAATATATTTCAATAGTATGGAACAAATATAATTTTCTAACATATGACTCTTCACATTTGCTGATTCCAGAATAATAATCGAAGAAACTTTTTGTCTGTGTACCAAATATCTTTGTAAGCTAATGTACACTCACCAAAGGGAGAAGATTGGTATTATCCTTGTTTTATTAGGTATCTCGATAAGTCTTTACCTGTTTAGTGGATCAACAGCAGCGTTTCCACCGCTCCACGCAGCAACGATGGATACCATCATTGATGTTGGACGACTTAAAATTGGAGCGAGTGACACACCTACGTTTCATATCTTTGGGGCAATGATTATGGAGATAACGGCTATTTCACCACTGTATATAATGAAGACCCCTTTCTTAGTATTTGCAATCAGCCCTGTATTCTATTTATTGGTTCAAAAAATAGTCGGTGATCCGATTATTGCGGGACTGTTTACTGCTGTCCGATTAGTGAGTGGTAATACAGGTACACCTAAGCATTTTCTATACTCTCATGGGTTTGGTAAGGTATTATTATTTTTATTTATTGTATTACTTGTAACAATTTACCGACAAGGATACCTTGACAAGCGACGGTTCTGGCTCGAACTGCTATTCATCGTCGCAATTGTGCCACTCTCATATGATATTGAAGCGCATTTTCTCCTTATACTTGGAACTCTCGCCATTATCACTATCGTATACAATAAATTTGAGATGAGTTCTATCTCTTTTACAATCGTATTATTACTTACTACTCTTGGTGTAATTGAGTTGGGTATAAATGGTTTCGTCTACACTAAAGTTGCTCCTTTATTTATTTCACAATCTGTTAAAATGGGTTCTTTTGACAAGTTCTTACTCGCCTATTTTGGGGGTGGTGGTTCCGAACTCACACGTCTCTATTTCAAGCGACCATCGATTCTCACTCCCCTTCTTATTCTCAAATATCTCCTCTTTGGTATCCTTTCTTTATTCTTTTCCATATTCTTTATTGATGGGCTAATCTCTGATAGACATCTCCCGAAAGAGACGACGATTCTTGCATCACTACTTGGTGCAGCTGGACTATGGCTGGGGCTCCGATTATTGATTGGCTCTCTTGCGTTTGATGCCCTCGCGTTTCCAGCTACGATTGTTCTCCTTTGGTTTTATAATAACTCCTCACAAGTTCGGATTCCTATTTCTACCCGCAAATTTGCATATATTGGTATTGTTATACTAATTGTTGTAAATATCTCTGTTGCTGGCGTTCGGGTTACTACTGGAAACGTCTTTGATCGGAATATTTCTAGTGGACAGACCAATTCAATTGAACAATATCTACACAACTACGAAGCAGATGGCGCAAATGTACGGACAGATGTAAAAACCTGGTTCCGTATTGAACTATTCCGTCATGTTCATAGAGATGTAACACGGTCTTCAATGAAGGGTGAAATTCGATCCCTTGAGCTTCGGCATGTCCAGTATTTGGTTGGAGAACAGATGGAAGTGGATTCTAATACTCTTTATATTCTCAATTTAAATCGTGATAAGGTCGCCCTTATGAACTGGGTTCATCTTCAACCATGGAGAGAATCCCATTCAGAGATTGTTTCCAACCCGTGGGTGGATAAGGTGTATGCAAATGGTGAGTCTGAGATATATATTTAACACACATAATATTATTTATATAATATTTCCATCAAATAATATGAGAATACATTAATCATTGGATGAATGTTTCCATTTATCTGCCGTTACGCTTCAAAGTAAACTTATATAGTTCCTTGTATCAAACTATTGCACCATGATTGCTGACCGTATTAAGACGGGAGTTGAACTCATGCGGAGGTTCGGTGTATTAGCTGGTTTGAAGATTGGTGTTAATCAAATGAGACTAAAGAACTACGAGAGAGAGGGAACGAATATCTTTGATCGGGAGTGGGATTTAATGATTATTCTTGATGCGTGCCGTACCGACGTTTTTTCTGAGCTTGTTGAGGAGCGAGCGGTGGACTGGGACGTTTCTTTGGAAGAATCCGTAGGAACAGCAACCTTTGAATGGATTCCAAAAACTTTCTCCAAGTTACCAAGTGACGAATCGGTGGCCTACGTAAGCGCAAATCCCTATTCAACCTTATTGAGCTCAGAAGGCACTCCACAGCCAGAGATTCTTGAGGAGGTTTGGAGATACGCTTGGGATCAAGAATTGGGGACCGTCCGACCTCGTCCCGTTACAGACAAAGCGATCTCTGTTGGGCGTGACTCAAATCCTGATCGATTGATTGTTCACTATCTACAACCACATGCTCCATTTATCGATAGTGACCTCGGTCAAAGTGCAGCCCACTTTGATATTGAGGAAGACGATAGTATTGGAGTCTGGCCACAGGTTCAACGTGGGGACATTCCACGAGATAAAGCGATTAAGGGGTATAGAAAGAATTTAGAAATAGTCTTGGATGACGTCGAATTATTGTTGTCCAATATAAATGCTGACCAAGCAGCCATCTCTTCAGATCATGGAGAAGCATTCGGTGAACATGGTATATATGGGCATCTCGAAGCAACAGATATCGACTGTCTAACCCATGTTCCATGGGCTATGACATCCGCGACCGATCTAAATGAACATCAACCAGCGGAATACTCCGAATCAGAAAATGATCTTGGTGTTGATGAACGCTTATCGGCATTGGGATATGTATGATCTGGCTTCTACCCGTGCAAATGGAAAATAATTAAATATTCATAATGTTGAAATTTTGTAGGGGGGGATTTGGAAATCAAAAAGAATATCTAACATCAAGTAGTATCAAGAGCAACCTGATGAGATCGTGTATTTGGATCACCTTAGAAAGTACTCGATATGATCACACAAGTTTTGATAGTGGTCGAGACACTACACCGTTCCTTAGCAAGTTATCAAAAAGTAATGATGCAGTCTCGTTCCCTGATTGTCACTCACATGATATATGGACACGTAGTTCTACTGCGTCAATACTGACTGGTTTATCACCGAGTCAGCATCGGACTTGGCACAATAATGCAGCACTTCCAGAAACGATACGTACTATACCTGAGGCATTCCAGGATGCTGGTTACAAGACAGTCGGTGTGTCTCCCATTGCTCAATTCAGTCCTAGTACTGGTCTTGATAAGGGTTTCACAAAGTTCCATGATATTAGTGCTGGTACAATCACCGATACAGTGCCATTGCGCGGCCTTTTCCGATATCTTATGAAGATTCGAAAAGAGTCTGCTGGATTCACAACGGATACTGGGAAGCATACAACTGGTCCACTGAATACTGAAATAGTCAAGAAACATATCCGAAAATCCGAATCACCTTTATTCATTTATACACATCTTTCAGATGCTCACCACCCTTATTATCCTCCTCGTGATTATCGTAACTTCTTCAATGATGATCTTCCCATCCCAATTCTGGATGCACTCGAGCTCACGATGGAGGTATCAGAAAATCTCCATGAATACATTGCCACTCAACAACTAACTGAGGATCAACTTGAGTCACTTCGAGTACTATATGACTTGTGCATTAGATTCACTGATGACTTAGTGGAGGAAATCGTAACCGAAGCACGCACGCATCTTGACAACCCCTTAGTTGTTGTAACAGCGGATCATGGTGAACAATTTGGTGAAGAAGGTCTTCTTGCACATATGTTAATTCCAAATCGTGCAGTTACACATATTCCGATGGTCGTTTCTGGCCTTGATTTACCGACCACTGAGTTGGTGCAGCCAGCAGATGTAATGGCAGCAATTACGTCCGAGCTGGAAATTGATCACAAGGTACCTGCTGGGAAAGATCCACGAGATGAGCACCGAAAGTTTGCCATCACGGAACATAGCGGTGAGCGCTCTTGTAAAAAGCTGGACTACATTAGTGAGTCTTCAGATATATTTGATGTGTCTAAATTTAGTAGGAAGGATGTTGTGAGTATTCGGACCGAAAAATGGAGGTTCCAAACAGATGGGAATGAATCTGTGCTACGTACCTCTGGTGAGAATCCTGCTGAAGATAAAGAAGTAGCGACCGAATTAGCCTCATTAATTAACAAGTGGCGTGAAGAGAATCCTCAGCGAAATACCTCTGCAAGAGCTGATTTTTCTGAGTCGCAGCGTAAACAACTTAGCGACCTCGGATATCTGTAACTTCTGGGCTTTTACAATTGCCATCCATCGTATGATTTTACACTCTTTCACAGAGATATTATATCGGTTTGTTTCATTAATTTAGTTATTATTGGAAGGTTTTTATTGTACAATTTGTGATACTTCATCTACATCAACCAATCCTGCAGTGACTGATAAGAATGTCCACGTTATTACTCCAACACCTACAATTGCTATCAGTGAAATCATATTACTTATGTATTTGGATAGTAAGTAAACCACAATCGACATCACTGTTGTAATGGCTACCACCGCCGTGCTATATCTGAATAGCCATAATTTCCTAACTTGTATTTCTAGAGACATATAATATATTGTTGAAACTGTAAATATAGAATGTGTAATTACTGTCGCAATCGCGGCACCGAAGACTCCCATTCTGGGAAGCAGTAATACATTCAGCACAGCATTCGCTACGGAAGTTATTCCTTTTATGATTGCTCGCTCCCTTGCTCGACCGATGAAGTCCAAACTATTCCCAGTTAATACTGAGATAGATAGTAAGACAGCATAAACGGATAATGCTTGGAGAACTGGAACTGCCTCAAGATATTGTTTACCAAAAAACACTCTGATAATTGGTTCTGAGAGAATGATCAGCCCAGCCGCGGCAGGCACATATAAGAGTAACGTATATGAAAGCGCTTCTTCATACATATTGGCTGCTGAATCAAGATTGCCTTTCGTCATCTCTGATTTGATTGCTGGTGAAAATGTAAAGGTAAGAGATGATATTGGAACCTGAATAAAATCTATTAACTGCTTACTAATTGTATAGTACGCGACCGCAGTAGGATTAATAAAGAATCCAACAAGAAATATGTCGATTCTATTGTCAATTGACCTAGCCGCACTTGAGACAACTAATGGAAATGAATACTCAGTGATGCGCTTTCGGAGTTGGGGCTCTATTCTCTCTTGAATTGATTCAAAATAATGTGACTTATATATATAGATGATGCCAATGATACTGCTTATGACTGAAGCGATGATATATCCGGCTAACGCACCAGTCGCTCCCAGTCCTATCAACACTAGTCCGAGAGCAAAGACTGTCCGTCCTCCCCGATCAATTAGGAATATTATTGAGCTACCCTTTATATCTTCAAATCCTTGGAGCGAAAATCGTACGAATGATACTAATGTCGAGAATGCTATGAAGGCTGTGCCAAAAAGAAGAAAGCGGTTTAAATTAGGTTCACTAACCAAGTCAGCAATTGTCTTGTGAACCACTAATAAAATGACACAGACTATTGATATCATTAATAATGTGAAAAGGAATCCAAATCGCAAAATATATGGTATCTGACCCGGGTCCATCTCCCTATATTCAGATATGTATCGGCTAGTTGACTTTCCTATGCCAAGTCTGCTAAAGGTGATAGATATATTTAATATTGCAAGAGTCAAAAATAGCAATCCATATTCGCTTGGACGGAGCAGGCGTGCCAATGCAACTGTCAGTATCCCTCCTGATAGGACAGCAACAATCCTAGCAGTGAATTCAAATTTTAATTTATTGCCCAATCGAGAGATGATACTCATTCGTTTTCAATAAACTCTATCGTCCATTTTGTATGTGTCGACATAGTATTTCAAAGTGCGCGTCGCCAATATAAACTTATTACTGGTGGATCTTTTCTCTTATATAATAAGGAAAAGAAGAACTCGAGTTTATAATACCAATACAATATTATATAAATCTTTTACGAGAAGAAAAAATTCTTGGATACGGTTTACCGTACCGAGGGTATTGCATAGTTAAACATCTCCTCAATAGGTGTTCCTACATCAAGCGCTTAGTTCGATCCTTGTGGATATAATGATGTACAAACGGTCTATTCACTTCTCAAGCTGGCTTAATTAGATAGTGTCTATGCTCATAAATTCTCAATATGTTGATAACACGAATTGACGCAGTGAAAATCGCTGTCGAAGATTCGCGAAGTGAATGTGTGTTTATGTAGACCACTACTGTACGATGATGTGGTTATTCGACGGACAGCAAAATGAAATTCCTCTAGCTGCTATGTTCAAACTTCGATGGTTGAGATTAGTCCCTCACGTAGAGCCTTCGATAACGAGGTATCCAATGCCTTCATTTGTGTGGCTTTTCTCGGTATCAGCACTTTGTTCTTCTTCAACCTTAATATCAACACCATCACTTGTAAGATTTTGATAGCGAAGATTTGCCGTATTGGGGCCATTATACGTTTGCATGCTAGCAATGAACTGCGGTGCTTCATACTGTTGCTGGAAAGAAATACGAGACCACCGGTTGGTGAAGGTTTCTCCGGTTCGCTGTACTTCAAGTGGTGTGCCATTGAGTTGCCCTGAGACTTGTTGGAGTGCAATGTAGCCGACCATTTCATTTGTATGCTCTCCTCTCGCCTCCTCTTCTTGAAGTCGTACCTGGAATGAATTACTAGAAACATCTGACAATCTTGTAATAATTGGATCGGAGTCGTTGAATGTCTGCGCTTGAGTAAGGATAACGGGTATTTCCGTATCAAAGAAACCATCTAGAGAAACATTAACAAATTCGTCCTGGACGGATACATTCCCTGCCTTTATTCGATAGAGATTTCTATTGTTTAGTTGAATTTCGTGTTCACTTGGTTCCATAGAGAGTGTGTGGAACGTCTCGCTGGTATGTGACCCGTCGAGATATTCCCATTCTTCGAGTTTGTATTCGAAGCTGCCATCGACGACGTTCCGTAAGCGGACATGTGTTGGATTCAAACCGTTGGATGACAGCGGCTTTGCGATCGCGATACCATTTGGTTGTACAACTGAGTCAGCTTGCTTCCACTGGTCTTTTTTCTGTCTGCCACTGACAATAGTCTTCGTCATCAAAACTCCCTCAGTACCAGGATTGTACACATCCCCATCAACCGTCCAAGTAGCTGGCCCGTCCGCCTCCGTCGAAACGATGCCGCCAGTTACATAAAAGGCGTAGGCCTTCCCAGCCGGAACGGTTCCAGTAGCTACTTCCGAATTTGGTGGCCGTTGCGGCTCCCCATCTGGTCCCCACTCCGTCGGAATCGCCGCACCATCGTTACCTGCTGGAAGGACGTACTCTCCCGCCGTAATCTCGAACATCGTTGGTACGTCGTTATCCGTATTATCGATACGAACGAGTTGCGACGGCTCCATCGGTACCTCTCCGAGTGGCGGTGGACTCGGCAACGGTGGCGTCGTATTCGGCTGTTCGGGACCGCCATTGATGGCCATCCAATTCGCTATGTAACTAGAGTTCGTCTGCGGACCACTCCCACCTAACACACCGGACACCGGTCCCCACGTATTCGGCTCTTGGCCTATGTAGATGGCATACTCCGAATCGTGGTCGTTGGTGACTTGCACGTCTTCGAGTCGCAAATACTCTAGATTCGCGGGCGTTCCGTCGTACATCGTGCCCTCGTACGTGTATATCGCGTCGTGATTCTTCGTCGAATCATAGCTGATTCGGACCCTCCGGACATCTACTTCCTGGCACGGTGCTACCGCCGTGATCGCCCCGCCGCAGCTGCTATCCGGATACCGATGGTAGAAGTCGCTGTCGGCGATAGTAATCCTTCCATCGTAGCTGTTGACGCCCTCAGAAGGATTCGCCGGGACGTTTGCCTCCACGTTCACGCCGCGTTGGAGCGACCCACCCGACCACGCCTGTATCGGATGTCGGGCATCTTTGATCGAGACGCAGTTACGAACCTCGCTGTTGCCACCGAGTCGCATCCCGCTCTGTGAATTTCGGACGAAGCTGTTCAGGATTTTCATGCCCCCTTCCGGCTTCTTTGCGTAAATAGTGTTCTCTCCCCAGTGTTCGAACCAACAGCGGTTGAACGTGAGCAATCCCTTCCCAGATTCGACGAGGATTGCACGCCGATTGCTCGCCTCATCCGGTGCGCACGACCCTTCGTGAAAGTAGCAGTCCTGGAGCAGCCCACGTGTTCCGTCTTCCGCTGACAACCGGAAGTACGTGCGCGCATCGCCCGAATCGTTCGACCCAATGTTCGTATCAGTGGCCGCTCGCACGTAGCCACGCGTAATGAGCCGCCTCAGTTCCCAGTTTCCTGAATTGGAGTTCATCCGCACGAACGGTGGGACCGGTGTGTCCCGCATGTCGAGTTCGAAACCATCTAACACGAAGCCTCGTGAGTAGACGTCGACCCACGGTAGGTCGTCGCCCGACCGTCCGGGAACGAGGCGTGCACCGTCCGGCGCGATGAGTTCGAGCCTGTCAGTCCCCGACGGGACGATGAGTTCGTTGAGTTTGTAGGTTCCTGGCGGAAAGATGATGGTCGTATCGCTGCCAACTAGGTTTTCGAGAACGCCGTCGATGGCGTTCCCACCGGTATCGTCCGCTCCTTCTTCGACGATGTCGTAGGTCGGCACTCACATCCCTCCCTTCGACGAGTTCCTGCGGTTGATTTGATCGCTCGAGTGTTCACTGATATCTACGGTACTTTCCGATTGCTTGTCACCGGGAACTGTCTCGGTTTCTCTCTGATTGCTCGTGCCATCCGAAAACTCCTGACGAATAATGGTTTTACCCATGTTAGTGGCTCAATTATAATGCTCGCACAAATTGTTATGATGAGCCTGAAAGAAAAATATAGATGATTTGTAAATAGAAGCACGTCCCTAACAAAGTGGTCTACCCTCTATTATTAACCAACAGAAAGAGGTAAACAACAGGTCTGGGATGCATACGGATCTGAACTCGGCTCATCAGCAACGGATACAAACGTATTGCACGGAGAGTTCATCGATTCTTTGTACGATACATTCGTGGTGAGATAGGGGCGAATTCTCATTACCGCCATTCACAGGGAAACCAATAGGGTGTTTCTATTGGAATATGTCATCGATGCCTCTTTTCTCCCCTGTGGCTTCATCATTGGTGTAGGCGGCTGTGCTGGTATCCGTTCGGAAAAAGAAATATCTGCAACTGCTCGCTTATCACATCGCGAATCAGAAAGACCGCTCTATCGACAAACCTCGGAATCTTGCCAAGAGTGTAACCGTCGAATAGCGGGCAAGAAGGTTTATACGGGAATATTTCGGAGTAAATGTCATGGATGGAATTGCGGTGTTCGGCATCGGAAGTACTCACTTCCGGTATACGGTCGGGACACCGGCAGGGGAGTTTCTCACCGAGATTGCAGTCGAACCGACACGACCGCAAATTCTCGCAATGCAGATCGTCCAAGCAGTTCAGAAACTACAACAGAACACCTCTGCGACGATTGTTGCAGTTGCTGTCTCTTGTACTGGTCTCGTTGACACTTCGAACGGAATCATTCGGGAAATGGATACCAAATATGGAACCGAAATCCACGACATCGATCTTCGAAGTGTGATTCGGTCCGAATGTGACCTCCCTCTCTTTCTGGCGAACGACTGTAGTGCATCCGCACTTGGGGAATGGTATTTCGGTGCTGACGATGCATACGATTGTGTAGCTCACGTCACCTTCGGCACCGGTATCGGTGCTGGGGTCGTCGAACGCGGGCGACTCCTCCGTGGAGAATCCGGCCAGGCCGCAGAAGTTGGGCTCTTTCCCGTTGCACCGACGTCCGGTCTCAGTAGTTTCGGCGTTCCGGGAGCGTGGGAGGCGATCTGTTCCGGTGGCGGCATTCCACACTATGTCGCCCACCGACTGCAAACTGACGACCGGGAAACGACGCTTCGAGATGGCCCTCACTCCGAGGCAGTGCATCTTTTCGAGGCTGCAAACGATGGTGATACAGTCGCTAAAGAGTATCTTGATCAGATTGCCCAGTATAATGCGGCTGGCATCGGAACACTTTGCAATGCGTACAATCCCGGCCTCATCACTATCGGTGGAGGCGTTGCGCTCAACAACCAGCAAACAATCTTGGACGGCATTCGAACGTATCTCGATGACTATCTCTATGTCGAGAGACCTGACATCCAAATCACGGAGTTAGGTGATGATATCGGTCTCTATGGGGCGCTCGCACACGGATCTCCTGAAAGAGAAGTCGTGTGAGTTCCGAGGCCAGACAGATGAACTACTTCAGTGTCGAAACGTGGTGAATATGACCCACTTTCTCGGTGGTGTTATTTTAATCACATTCAATCTCCAGTTGATCAGGAACTATCTTCACTGGAGTCTAACTCACTGACATCCAACTCCCCAACGAGATATTTTTCATTGCGCCTGCGAGCCCTGAGACAATTTTATCACGATACTTCCAGCCTGCAATAGTACCGACGAGACCAACGAGTAGGAAACCCCCAACGGCAAGCAAAGCGAGTAGAATCGATGAAAAACCACCTGTCCCGTTTTGGGAGCTTCCCGCGTCGCCCTGCGATTGCGGGAAGTTTCCTGTACTATTGTTCTTTTCTGTCGTTGGTCGGGAAGTCGTAGAATCTGTTGGAGATTGAGTTACTTGTGTGGTTCCTTCTCTGTCGGTGGTTTTGTCGGTCGAACCGGATTCTTCACTCGTGGAAACGGCTGTAGTGGACCATCCGCCCGACCTTGCGTTCTGCGTCGTTGAACTCTGCGACGTCGTTGGTGGAGAACTCGTCGTCGTGGCTGTCGCGGTTGTAGTGGTTGGTTTCGATGTCGTAGTGGTCGGACTGCTCGTGGTGGTGGTAGGCGGCGGTGTGGGGGTCGTAGTGATCGGTGTTGATGTCGTAGTTGACTGCAATGACTGACTCGGTACCTGAGCGGTAGCCAGTGAGTTGGCGAGAAGAGTGCACAGCATCACCATACAGATTAGTACGAGCGATATCACCCCGCTGAGAGCGACGAGGAACGTCACAAGACGGCTCTGGAGATGGGAACGTTTGACGGACGCCGTCACGTGCCATCTACGCGGCACTTGAGGACGAGTAAACGACCTCACATCGCCGATTCCGTTTGGAACTCCTTCCAGTCGTGTCGCTGTTCGAATGTGTGACCGACGCGGAGAACGGTATCGTCGTCGAATCGTTCACCGACGAACATCAGACCGACCGGAAGGCCATCGGACGTTCCACAGGGAACAGAGAGCGCCGGATGACCTGTAACGTCGAACGGTGCCGTATTCGAAAGCATGTTGAGCGCACGGTCGATGACTTCGAGGCGACTCAAGTCGTCGTCCTGTCGGTGGGCGGTTTGTGGGGTAGTCGGCATCGCCAGGACGTCAACGTCGGCGAGTGCGTCGTCATATTCGTCGGCTAACGCCCGGCTGAGGTTCTGCGCTTTCGCATAGTAGTGACTACGGTACTCGTCAGCGAGGTATTGACCGAGGACGAGCGTCAACTTGACCGTCGTGAGGTAGTCATCGGCCTGTACGCGACGTGCCTTGCCGAAGGCGTCCATGAACTGTGTATCATAGTGTCCGTCGCCGAAGTGGCCGATACCGTCGGCGTTGACGGTAGCCGTCGTCTCCTCGATGACGATGCCGTTCCAAATCGGCAAACCATCCCTGTGCATCGGAATCGAGACGTCTGTCACTTCGGCACCAGCGTCGGCGAAGTGATCCAACGCGTCGCGAACCATTTCGTCGACACCTGATTCGCTCTGTTCGTGGCCGAAGCCGTCCTCGACGACGCCGATCGTCAGGTCTTCGGGGTCGTTCGTGAGTGCATTCGTGTAGTCGTCAGTTGGGGCGTGGCCTTGACGCGGGTCCAGTGAGTCCGCGCCAGCGATAACATCGAGGACACGAGCACAGTCTCCGACAGTGGTGGCCATCGGGCCGATGTGGTCGAACGAGCGACCGAGGCCCGCGATGCCCGTGTAGGGAACGAGGCCGTGGGTCGGTTTGTGGCCGACACCGCCGCTCCAAGCCGCCGGGATACGGATCGACCCGCCCTGATCGCCGCCGATGGCCACGTCCACGTCGCCGTTGACGACCGCTGCTATCGACCCGCTCGAAGAGCCGCCAGCGATGTACTCCGGGTCACGTGGGTTCAAGACGGGGCCCGTCGCCGATAACTCACCGCTCCCCGAGAACGCCATATCCTCCATGTTCATCTTTCCGGTGATGGTTCCGCCGGCGTCGAGGAGACGTGTGACGATTGTAGCGTCCCTCGAAGGCACATAGCCCTCGAAGAGCTTCGAACCGCACGTCATCTCGACCCCAGCGACTGCAACGTTATCCTTCACCCCGATTTCGTAATCGGCGAGTGGCCCAGAATCGGCACCGCGGACCTCGCATTTCGTCACAAACGCATTTAGTGGGTCTTCCTCGGCACTCGGTCGATATCCCGGTTCACGGTCAGTGTACTTCCGACTCGGGCGCGGCTCGACGAGTTCGTCGAGGCGTTCGTAGGCTTCGAGCATCCCCGGAATCGCTGTGCGGAAGTCTTCGACTTCCTCGTCAGTGAGGTCGATATAGTGTTCGGCTGCTTTTTCGCGGATTTCCTCGGGCGTCGGTGGCTGAATGTTCGGTGGAACGTCTGACATACCCTCTATAAGGCGGTCTACGACCCCATTAATCACGTGGGTCGGTAACAATTTCCTTGAATTTCTGGTGTACGTGAACGGGATGCCCGCGCGCGGCGTACCGTCTTCCAGTGAGTACAGCTCACTGGCCTCCTTTGCTTCGCTCACGACCGATCAGCCCGGGCGTGCGCCCCGCGACCGTTCCGGGGTATCGTGAATCGGTTTCTCGAACCCGTTCGGCATCTTGTGTCGACCGCAGAATGCCCTCGGCGACTTCGGATGAGGTACCACTCTCCATTCAGTCTTACTGGCAAGTATGATTGTTCAGTATTACTAGTTAGACTGGGTGGTGTAACTCAACTGCGTTCCTGACTGGACGGAGATATCCCGTCTCTACCGTCCGGCCCTGTTTTCACTCGCCGGCACGTGGGAAAGACCATGCCAACCGATCTGTTGTTGCCACAGGTGACGACCCTCGACCAGACCGAACTCAGCGTTCGCGCCGAAGCACTCGGCTACGATGGCCTTTGGCTCGGCGAACTCTGGAGGACGAGCTCTGTCGTCCAGCTCACCGACATCGCCGCCCACACCGAGACGGTCGACCTCGGGACGGCAATCCTCAACGTCTTCTCGCGGACCCCCGCCGTCTTGGCGATGACGGCAGCCACGCTCGACCAGGTCTCCGATGGTCGGTTTCGGCTCGGCGTCGGAACGTCGACGAAAAAGGCCATCGAGGACCTCCACGGCATGGGGTGGGACGACCCCAACCCGGTCCGACGGGCGCACGAGACCATCGAACTAACCAGGGCATTTCTCGGTGACGAGGGGCGTGTGGAGTATGATGGCGACGTCTTTTCGGTTCGGGACTTCCCGTCGCTAGACGTCGATGTACCCATCTATCACGCCGCGCTCGGCCGCGCAAATCGGCGCGTCGTTGCACGGCTCTGCGACGGCTGGATTCCTCACAACGTGCCATTCCCCGACCTCGAGGAGGCCTTCGAGTACATCGCCGACCACGCGGCAGAAGCCGGTCGCGATGAGGACATCGATGTCGCGCCGTACGTCCCCGCCGCCGTCAGCAATGATGTCGAGGCGGCTAAGGATGCCATCCGGGGGCACGTCGCCTACTACGTCGGCAACGGTCGGGGCTACGAGCGATCGGTTGCACGTCGATTCCCGGACGACGCGGCCGCCGTCGCCGAGGCGTGGCGAGAGGGCGACCGCCAGACAGCCATTAGGAACGTCACCGACGAGATGGTCGAGGCGCTCGGTGTCGCGGGAACGCCGGAACAAGCCCGTGAGCAGTTTCAACAGATTTCCGACATCGACTGCATCACCCGACCGTTGGTGACCATCCCGAGCAACGCCGACGAAGGGATGACCGAGCGGACCATCGAAGCGTTGGCACCGTCGAACAACTGACGGCCGCGTTCGGACCCCGTGGAGATGGCTCTCATCGAGCGCGTTTTCGAATAAGAATCCTCTGTCAGCGTTCACGAGCCTCTATCTCGTGATCCAACCAGAATCCGCGGTCAAGTGCCGACGACTAACAGCCACTTCCCGCGCGTGGAAATTAGCGGCGTCAGTCGTCGCTGACGGCGAGGTTGATGTACGGAAGGACGAACGTTATAAGCGTGTGTTCGGCTTTTCGGAGGTGGTTCGATGCGGTAGTTTTCGTGATCCCCATCTCGTCGGCGAGTTCTTCGAGCGTCACTTCCCGCGGGATTTCGAAATAGCCCTTCTCGACCGCGGTGTTCAGGAACTCGCGTTGTCGCGGTGGAATCGATGCGAACAGTTCCTGCCACTCGGCGCGGCTCGGCATGATTTCTCGTCGAAAGTCCCTCGTAATGCGCTCGACCGAGACGCTCCCGAAATCCGAGAGGAGTTCTATCGCCTTTGCCAGTTCGTCGCGGTCACCCAGAAGCAGGTTGAAATATTCACAACCGTTTTCGAGTTTCGTCGGTCCGATGGGGAGATAGCCTTCGTACATGAGGGCCTGGAAGGGCGTGAGTTCGGTGAGACGACCGCGGAGCAATACGGTCGCCGCAAATCGACCTTCGGACGTTTCGTACCGTTCGACGACGTCGATACTATCGACCATCTCGTGCGTTCGAATGACGTCGAGCGTCTCCTCGTAGTCGTTCGTTTCCAGCGCCAACATCCCGATGTACCGGTGGTTACGAAACGTCGATGCGATAAATTCGCCGAAGACATCATATTCGGCGAGTTGGGCGGTCCAATCGCCGTCGTACCGGACTCGCACCTCGGACGTCAACATCGTACTGAGGACAGCGTGCTGGTTTTATAAGTGTTCTTCGTTACCGCATCGCAATCATCCAGCAGCACGACGAGATGTGCGCGAGCGGCGGAACGACAATCACGTCCGCCACGGGGAGAGGAGGGTCGCAACCGAGGCGGAATCACGGAGACGCCGCTCCGTTTTTTCGATAGCCGACGGGGGTAGCGTCGGTGTGACGAGACGGCGGGCTTTCTCCCGTCGCACGTCGTCGGCGAGGGGTTGTTCCCGTGCACCCGGTGGACGCGTGACGTCGGAGGCGTACGTTTCGCTCTCGGTGTCGAGTTCGAGGCGAGCGAGACAGTCGCCCGGGAACCGTCCATCGAGCGCCTCATCGACGCGCAGTTCCACGGCGTCGGAAAGCGCCAGAATGTCGGGGTCGGATAGCACGTCCGACGCGTGTTCGGCCTGCGTGAAGCGTCCGCGGACGAGCGCCGTCGCGACCGGGAACGGATATGAGTACTGCGCTTCTTCCGGGGAATCGGGCGACCGGGTTCGGAGGTGGGTCGCCTCCTCGAAGGTGTGGACGCGAACCGTCTCGACGCTCGTCGGGTCGATAGCGGTCGACTCCGCCAGCGACAACGCGGCTTCGACGCCGGGCTGTACCCACCGACAACACGGATACGGTTTGAGGTACGCCTCCGTGACGTGATGGACGTCGCCGAACGGGGCGACGACGCCGGTATCCACCTCGTCGAAGACCGTTCCGGACCCCGTGAAACCGGACGCGGCGAGTTGGGCCGAGACCGCACCGACGTACGACCCCCATCCGATACCGTCCTTCGTCATGCCGGGGCGTTCGACGCCACGCATGATGGGCGTCCGGGGAGCGTGATACTCGGCGATTCCGAGCGCGTGAGCGGTTCGCTCTGTTGGAAAATCGCGTAGACGGGCGACGGCCGCGGCGGCACCCACCGCACCCCACGACCCGGTTCCGGTGTACACGCCGTCGAGGTGGTGAATCGCCAGTCCGGCTCGGACGCCGATTTCGTAGCCGACGTAGACGGCATCGAGCAACGTCTCGACGGTCGAATCCTCGGATTCCGCAGTGGCGAGTGCCGCGGGGACCACGACCGCGGCCGGGTGCCCCTTCACCTCCCGATGACCGTCGTCGATATCGAGGGCGTTCGCCGCCGTCGAATTAGCGAGCGTCGCACCTTCCGGATGTACCCTCGTCCCGCTGCCGTCGAACAGCGTCGCGGTCGATTCGCCGCCGAACCGGTCGAGGGCGTACCGGCGGACGATATCGATTCCGTCCTGTCGATACCCCGCCGTCATCGCGGCGAGCGTGTCGAGCACGCGGACTCTGACCGCTCGTTCGACCGACGATGGAAGCTCGCGGAGCGTGGCCGAGTGGACGAACGCGACCGCATCGGTCGTGTCCATCGTGTCTACGGACATCTCAGAGGTAGACGACGACGATTTCGTCCTCGACGGTCACCTCGTACGTGTCGACCGGTGGTTCGTCGCCGCTCGAACCGCAGTTACAGTCGTCGGGCGTGGACGGACGGTCGGCTTCACGGTCCGCGGATTCCTCGTCGGCCGATTCGACCGTGGCTTCGAACGACCGGGCGCGGACCTTGTGCGGGTTGAACACGGAGCGGCCGGTTTCGATATCGAACTCCCAGCCGTGCCACGGACAGCGCAGGATGTGGCCGTTGTCCTCCCAATTCACTTCGCCGGTGCGCTCGACGGACGTCGTGCCGGTCACCTTCCCCATACATAGAGGCGCTCGTTGATGCGGACAGTCGTTTTTCAGCGCGTAGTACTCGCCATCGACGTTGAAGACGCCCACCGAGATGCCGTTCAACTCGGTTATCGTTCGTTCTCCGGGTGGTAGCTCCGTCGTCGGACATATCTCGAATCGTTTTTCCATACGTGACACCTCACTTGGTCGGGAGGCTCGCCGGGTCGTCCGGGAGTCCGTAGAGTTCCTGTGCGTTTCCGGCCATCACACCCGCCTCCATTTCCTCGGGCATCGGCGGGAGTGCGTAGAGTGGCGAATCCGTGTCCCAGTGGGGATAGTCGCTGGCGAACATGACCGTCTCCGAGGCGTTCATCATCTTCAGAATCTGGAGGAGGTGCTCTGGGTCGTCCGGTTCTTCGATGGGCTGGGTGGTGAACCGAACCTGATCTTTGACGTATTCGCTCGGCGGCTTTTCGAGGTACGGGACTTGCGCACGGAGCGCCTTCCAGTCTTTGTCCATCCGCCAGAGGAAGTGCGGAACCCAACTGAGGCCTCCCTCGATGACGACGAAGTCGAGGTCCGGGAACGACGGCAGGACGCCCTCCGCGACGAGGCTCACGAGTTGCCCCATCGCGTAGGTGCCGAGAAGCGTGTGCCACTCGAAGTAGGTGCGCGGATATCCGGCACCAGTCGGCGGTCGGGTGACGCCGTGCCCCTCCGTGTACGGGTGGAGCGCTATCGGAAGGCCCATCTCCTCGGCGGCCTCGTACATCGGCCAGTAGTACTCGTGTCCGTAGGGGAGCTGTGCGGCCATCGGCATCACGACTTGGACGACGCGTGGATGTTGACCGAGATTTCGTATCATCTCCGCCATCCGCTTCGGCTTCTGCGGTGCCGCCAGCAGCGAGCCGACGAACGGTCCGCCCTCCGAAAGCCAGCGGTCGATGGCCCACTTGTTGCTCGCGACGGCGAGCTCGGCCGCGTAATCGTCGTTTGGGAGTGCGGAGAGGTTGAGGTACGAGTTGCCCGTCAGAATCGCGTAATCGACCCCGAACTCGTCGAGGTGTTGCTCTTTCATCTTCGGGATGTCCGACCCCGGATGGCTCCCGTCGTCCGGGATGGCGTCGCGTCGGGAGAACTCCGCAACGTTGTCGTAGAGGATTTCCGGTGCCTGTAGTCCCCGGTCTTTGTACTGCTCGGGGAGGTACTGGATGACCTCCGATTCGTCTTTCCACCGTTGATGGATGTCACAGTCGATGAGCGTCGGTGCGCCATCGGTAGACCGCTGCGTTCGTCGTCTCGTCATCGATTGGAAGTAGCAACTCGGGAAATCCCGTTATAGGTCAGGGCGAACTTGTAACGGATATATATCCCCTCCCGAATTTGCGGGTTCCATAAAAGCCCTTGAGATGTAGGTGCGAAGGGCTACCGTGATGGCTTCGCTTCGAACGAGCATGCAACGAGTCCGTACGGGGATGGAACCATGACGACCTCGCGGGTCGCCACGTGTCAGTTCGAGCCGAGTCTCGGCGAGACGGCCGCGAACATCGAATCGATATCGGAACTGGCATCTGAATTGCCGGAGACCGTCGAATTCGCCGTTTTCCCCGAACTCTGCGTAACCGGCTACGACCTCACCGACGTTTCGACCGTCGCCACTCCGGTTCCGGGACCGATAACGGACCGACTCTCGGCCGTCGCGCGCGACTCCGGGGTCGCGCTCGTGGTCGGGCTACCGGAAGCGGACGAAAAATCGGTGTACAACTCGCTCGTGTACGTCGACGAACACGGCGTCGTGGCGACCTATCGAAAACGTCGTCTCTGGGGTGCGGAGGCGGACCATTTCGAGGCGGGAACCGGTCCCGTTACGGTCGAGACGCCGGTCGGCACGCTCGGATTACTGCTCTGTTACGACCTGAACTTCCCCGAACTGACGCTCGAATACGGGCGCGAGGACTGTGACCTGCTCGCTGTGAGCGCGGCGTGGCGACAGTCGTTCGAACGCGATTGGCGGTTGCTGTGCCGCGCACGGGCACTCGACGGGACCTGCTACGTCGTGGGGTCGAATCACGTCGGAACGCAGGCCGGTCGTCGCCACGCCGGGGATAGTTGTATCGCCGGACCGCGCGGCGATATAGTCGCAAAGACGATGGATGGCAACGGGGTCGCTTCTGCTACTGTCTCATTAAGGACGCTCTCGGAAGCGCGCCGAAAGAACCCGGTCCGGAAGAGCAGGGAACGGACGCAGGTGCGGTCGGAGTAGCTATCGGCGATGCTCACTCGTCGTCGGCTTTGGTGGAGTATTTAATAGCCGACCATGTGCGACGAACCGACTATCGAATCGGTGTCCGTCCGATACGATATGAGCGAGACGATACTGCTCCCCTTGCGCAATTACCGACCGTGGGCGGAAGCCGTCGCGGGTGCCGCTGCAGCCGTCGAATCGAGTGACGTGACCGCCCTCCTACTCCACGTGTTTGACGAGGAGGAACGGGCTTCGACGCGGGCGAACATCGACGACGACGGTTCGATGACGGTGGACGACCTCGCGGCTCGAAAGTCGGGAATCGTGGCGGCGCGTGAAATCCTCCAAGACGCGGGCGTGTCCGTCGAAGTCCGAGGACGGGAACAGGTGGAGACTACGGCGGACAGCATTCTCACCGTCTCCGACGAAGCGGACGTGGACCGCCTGTATCTCTACGGGAGAAAGCGCAGTCCGACCGGAAAGGCGGTGTTCGGGAGTACGCTTCAGCGAGTACTGCTCAACGCCACCGTTCCGGTCACCGTCGTTCCGTCGAACGTGACCGGGTGATTCGGTCCCGTCTTATAAATGATGAACTAATACGGGTCAATTATTAGGCCCCTCTTCGCACAAAGACGGGGTATGCCACAGTCAGTCACACGACGAAGGTTCCTCGCGGCAGGAGGTGGTCTCGCCGCTACTGCCGGTATCGGGGGGCTTTCGGGCTGTCTCACCCTCGCCACCGAACTCGGAGGAGGGTCGGTCAAAGTCAGCTCCAAGCGATTCACCGAACAGGAGGTTCTGGGCTACATCGCGTACGAGGCGCTCTCCGCGAACACCGACTTGAACGTCACCGACCAGGTCGGTCTCGGTGGAACGACGACGAACTTTCGTGCCCTCGACACCGACGAGGTACAGTTGTATTGGGAGTACACCGGGACGGCGTGGCAGACGCTCCCGCCCCAACACGACACGGTTATCTCCGACCCCGAGAAGCTCTACCGAAAGGTGAAGGCGGAGTTCGAGCAGAAACACGGGCTGACGTTTCTTCAGCGTGCACAGCTCAACAACACGTACGTCATCCTGGCGAACCCGGACTGGGCGAAGAAGACGGGCGTCGAAACCCTCTCCGACTTCGCGCAGTTCCTCCAGAACGGCGGTTCGAACCTCACGGTCGCGCTGAACGCCGAGTTCCAGAGTCGGGCCGACGGCTGGCCGGGACTGAGCGAGCATTACGGGTTCGCGGACGACCTCGGGAACGTCACCGTGAACAACATCGGCTCCGGCCTGTTGTACCAAGTCATCGGAAAGGGGTCTGCCGACGTCGGCGTCGGCTTCAACACCGACCCACGAATCCTCCAGTTCGGTCTCCGCGTACTCACCGACGACAAGGGATATTTCCCGGTCTACAACGCGGCTCCGTTGGTGGACAGCGAGACGTTGGAGAACCACCCGTCGATTCGATCCCTCCTGAACGCGGCCAGCGACGGGCTCACGACCGACGTGATGCGACGCCTCAACAAGCAGGTGGCCATCGAGAAGAAGAACCCACAGACGGTCGCGAAAGAGTATCTGCAGCGAAAGGAGGTCATCTAAAATCGATGTTCGAAAGTCACCTCGCACTCTCGCACGCGGTCACACCGCTCGCGCTCGAAAGTTACGTGGAGTATCTCTCGAAGAACCAATCGCTCCTCTGGGAGCTACTCATCAATCACATCATCGTCGTCATTGACTCGGTGTGGCTCGCGGTGGTCATCGGCGTGCCGCTCGGAATCCTCGCCACGTTCGACGACCGGCTCGGCAAGGCCATTCTCTGGACCGCGGGGATGCTCATGACGGTGCCGAGCATCGCCCTGTTCGGCCTGCTCATCCCCCTCGTCGGCATCGGGAAGATACCGGTCGTCATCGCGCTGGTTCTCTACGCACAGCTACCCATCGTTCGGAACACGTACGTCGGTCTCACGCAGGTCGATTCCGCGACCATCGAAGCCGGTCGTGGGATGGGTATGACCCGACGACAGCGCCTCCAGCGTATCCAACTTCCCCAAGCGATACCCGTCATCATGGCTGGCGTCCGCAACGCGGTCGTCATCCTCATCGGTATCGCCGCAATCGGCGCGTTCATCGGGGCGAACAACCTCGGGGACCCGATTTTCAGCGGTATCAGCGAGGCCTATCCGGCGGCAATCGTCGTCTCGACTGTGGCGGTCTCGCTGCTCGCACTCGCGTTCGACTACGGTTTCGGCGTGCTGGAACAGCTGTTCCGGCTTCGAAACGGAGAGGACGTTGAACAGGCGCTCGCCACGCGCATCATTCGGCGGTCGATAGCATGAACGACACACACGAATTCACACAGGAGGCATCCAGCATGATCACATTCGAGAACGTCACGAAGGTGTACCCGGACGAAACGGTCGCAATCGAGGACATCACGTTCGAGGTCGAGCGAGGGACGACGACGGTCTTCGTCGGACCTTCCGGCTGCGGGAAGACGACGACGATGACGTTGGTCAATCGACTCGAAGAACCAACCGAAGGGACGGTCTACTACGACGGAACGGACATCCAAGAGTTGGAGAAGGTCGAGCTACGACGGGACATCGGCTACGTCATTCAGGAGATCGGGTTGTTCGACCACATGACCGTCGGCGAGAACGTCGCGACGGTGCCCGAACTTCGGGGATGGGACGAAGACCGAATCGACGGCCGCGTCGACGAACTCCTCGAACTGATGGGTCTTCAACCCGCGACGTACCGCGACCAGTACCCTTCAGCCCTGTCCGGCGGGCAACAGCAACGGGTCGGCGTCGCGCGTGCCCTCGCCGCCGACCCGGACGTGATTTTGATGGACGAACCGTTCGGCGCACTCGACCCCATCACCCGGGCCGAACTGCAGGACGAGTTCCTCGAAATTCAGGAGCGCATCGATACGACCATTCTCTTCGTCACACACGACATCAACGAGGCGTTGAAGATGGGCGATAAAATCGCGGTCTTCGACGTCGGCGAACTCGTCCAGTACGGAACGCCGCGGGAGATATTGGAGAACCCCGCGAACGACTTCGTTAGGGAGTTCATCGGCGACAATCGGGCGCTCAAGGAGTTGCAGATAACCCGCGTCGAGGAAATCATGCGACCGGCAACGGTCGACAGGGAACCGCAGGCGGCCGCGGTCGACGGCGGCACGTCGGACGCCGAGGCGGCGTCGGTTGCTGACGTTCACGTGTCGCCGACCGATAGCGCCGAGGTGGCGCTCTCTCGAATGATAGAAACGGACACCGAAGCTCTCCGTGTGGTCGAGGACGGCGATGTCGTGGGACGAGTCACCGAACGGGACATCCGAGACTACCGGTCTATGACCGAGGTGGGTGCGTAATATGAGCGTCCTCGGAACGCTCGATGCGGCGCTCACGTACATCCTCTCGCACTTCGATACGTTCCTCACGTTGTTGCGGGAGCACCTCGCGCTCGTCCTCGTGTCGGTCGTCCTCGCCATCGTCGTCGCTATTCCGTTGGGTGTCCTTGCCACCCGGAACAAGCAGGTGAAGCGGGTCGTGATGAGCGTCGGAAACGTCGCACAGACGGTGCCGACGCTCGCCATCATCGCGCTCGTGTTTCCCCTACTCGGCCTCGGGTTTCTCCCGTCGCTCGTCGGACTGTTCACCTACGCGCTGTTACCGATTCTCACGAACACGGTTGCTGGCCTCGAAGATGTGGACGAGAGCACGGTCGCGGCGGCCCGCGGCATGGGAATGACGGAGAACCAGATTTTGCGAAAGATCAAGTTGCCGCTCGCGCTTCCCGTCATCTTCGCCGGGATTCGGACGAGTGCCGTCCTCAACGTCGGCACCGCCTATCTCGCGTTCTTCATCGGCGGTGGCGGACTCGGGGTGTGGGTGATAACCGGCATCTCCCTCTTCGATACGCCACAACTCCTCGCCGGGGCGATTCCGGGCGCGCTGCTCGCCATCGGGTTGGACCTCCTCTTCGCGCTCATCGAACGACGGCTCGGGACGAATTCGGCCCAGACACAGACTATTGCGACCGGATAGCTCTTTTTCGTTGTACTGACCGCGGATTGGCGGGGCGACCCCCGGCAACGAACGGTTAGGTGGCTTTCCCGACCGATTTGGCTCCCAAATAGAATACCGTGGGTTATTTTATACCCGATGATTATTACTCGTGTGAGTATCAAATGACCGAAAATGACGACCGGATTCGCACGACGCACATCGGAAGCCTACCTCGACCTCCGGAGCTGCTGGACCTACTTACGAGACGTCAGGACGGGGAAACCGTCGACACCGACGAGTGGGATTCGACCGTCGCGGACGCGACCCGCGATGTCGTTGCGCGACAGGCCGAGGTCGGTATCGACGTCGCTAACAACGGCGAACAGTCCCGCGTTTCGTTCAACTGGTACGTCGCGGACCGCCTGAGCGGCATCGAGGGGAAGCGCGAACAGGAACTCTGGGCGGACCTGCAGGAGTTCCCCGACTACGCCGAAGAGACGTTCAAAACGGACGTCATCGACCTCTCGATGCACCCCATCGTCACCGGTCCGATCGAGTACACGGGCCAGGACGAGGCGGAAGCCGAACTCGCGGGGTTCCGCGACGCGCTCGCGGCCACCGACGCCGATTTCGAGGGGACGTTCGTGACCTCGGCGTCGCCGAGCGTCGTCACCGCCACGCACGTCAACGACTACTACGACTCCTACGAGGAGTTCCTCTTCGCCGCCGCGGACGCGATGTCCGAGGAGTACGAACTCGTCGCCGAGACCGGAATGACCCTCCAGATCGACGCCCCCGAACTCCTCACCGTCGGTCAGACGGCGGCGTACGCGGGCGAATCCCTTGAGGACATCAAAGGGGCGACGCGACTCCACGTTGAGGCGCTCAACGAGGCGCTGTCGAACGTCCCGGCGGAGCAGGTTCGGCTTCACACCTGTTGGGGGAGCTACGAGGGACCCCACCATCTCGATACGGATTTGGTCGAAATGCTCCCGGAAATCTACGAAGCCGATATCACCGGGCTCAGCATCGAGCAGGCGAACCCCCGCCACCAGCACGAGTACCGCGCGTTCGCCGAACACCCGGTTCCCGACGGTTGGACGCTGATTCCGGGCGTCGTCGACGTGAAAACGAACATCATCGACCATCCCGAGACCATCGCTGACCGCCTCGAACGGGTCGCCGATGAGGTCGACGACGCGACGCCGCTGGTCGCCGCGCCCGACTGTGGCTTCGGTACGCAGGCCGGACTCGGAATGGTGAGCCCCGAGATAGCGTGGGCAAAACTGGAGGCACTCGTCGAAGGTGCCGAAATCGCGACCGAGCGTATCGACGGGTGACACGATAGTCAGCGCGTTGAACGCTGGTTATACGCGTGTGAGTCGTGTGATTCGGTGTAGACTGCAAACCGTACCTTCAACTGTTCGGGATTTCCGCGTCTTCAGGCGCGGGAGGATAATTGGTCATCTCGGAGTCCGACCGCCTCCTCTAAGTGCCTGATTCCTCGGTCTCGATGGACGCACTACACACCCGACACATATCCGATTGCCAGCTCACAGTTGCAACCACTGGCTGTTCTTTTTCGCACCGTGGACAGTATGCTTTCTCTTTGAGCACTCGGATTGTTCTTTGAAGTCTAACACGATAAGTTCTTTTTCAGCTTATGTATGTATTAGTAATTTGTTATGTATTCGTCAACTCCCCACCGTAGATTTTGAAGTATTCCTGTGACGGGGGACTATCCGTACTATCACAACATCCGTAAACCACCACGATTAAATTTATCGATTCCTCATCGGTCAATTCTATCACTTGGGTAATCAATCAACTATAATTATATTCTGTCCTTCGAAAGAGTGTCTCCTCGCCACGCTCTTCCCTGTCACCCGCCGTTCTTCGCGGTCCCCTCTCAGTTCCGAAATTCACTGATACAACGGTCATGATGCCGCTCCACCGTCGTCTAGTCGGAGTCGATAGTGCGTCCCCTCTCGGTCAGCGGATCGAATATCGGGTACGTCAGTACGTCTACGGACGGAACTGGTCGGGTGATTCACTCGACCGCATCTACCGCTGGAATACAATCGGTGATGGGACGATATTCGGGACGAGCGGGGGACTATCTCTGTCTGCGTTGGACGTTTCCGGAGTCCGGTTTCGTTTCGAGAATGTGTCCACAGCGTGTGTCGCACTTCTTGGATGGGATACCCTCGCTACCGACGTTCGTATCTCGATAGGAAGCAATGGCGTGGTTGGTGGATCAGGAGTGATGGCGCCAGACCCGGGGACCGTTCAAGCCCGCTGTGCAACCACGCAACGTTAAAACCGTATCCGACGTTCGGTAAATACTTTGTGGTGGTTTCAGAAAATAAGAACGTGTTCGCATCGATAACCTATCCTCGATTTCACCGTGGAACGGAGACTGTGGTACTGTTGGCAGAAGAGACGTCGAACTTGAACTCGAACTGATTCGACTCGGTAGGAGTGATACGGTGCGTACTCACTTTGAAACGGCCGTCGACCCTCTATCCGAGACGGTGGGGTTCGACTCTCTCGCCGTCTCGGTAGACGACTGCACCGTCGTCGATGCTGAAGTGGGTGATCTCTCCCGTGATGGTGTAACTGTCCCGCCAGGGGCCGACTTTGCCGTTGACGGTCGTCCCCGAGAGTTTGTCGGACCAGTCCTTCGAGGCGCCCATCGCCGTGCTCTTATCGACCGTTCCGTCCACGGTGAGTTCGTACTCGCTCCATCGTTCCGTCCCGGTTCCGTCGATGGTGATCGTCCTTTCTTTCGTTGACGAAGACGAAGCGTCGGAAGACGAGGATCCGGTGAGACGGGAGTCGATCCAATCGAGGAGAGAATCCGTGTCGTGGTGCGGGGCCGTCGTATCCCCATCGAGTTCGAACGTCGGGGTGAACGAGACGTCCACGGTACCGGCGACGTCGGCCGTTCGCTCGACTGCGCTGTCGTAGTCCCCACCCTTCGCGTCACCGATGATTTCGGAGCGGTCGCCGACGCCTGCCGATTCGAGATGGTTCCGCATCTCTCCGTACGTGACCGTCCCCGAGACGAGTTCCTGGAACATCATCTCGAAGAAATCCCAGTACTCGGCAGGACGCTCGTTCCACGCACTCAGTGCGACTTCCGAAATCCGTGGGTCGCTGCTGGAAATATAGTAGGTCGATGAGCCGTGGGAGGTCGTTCCCGGCGGCTGATAGGCGAGCGCGCGAAACTCGACGTTGAGCTGGCCCGTGGTGACGTACTCGTCGATAACGTCCCTGAGGTTGTTGTTGACGAAATTCTGCGTGTACGGACACTTGAAGTTGCCAAAGACGGTCGCCGTCTGGTTGTCTGCATCCGTTCCCATCGTCGCGTACGTGAGGTCGTCCGTATCGTCCGGAACCGGCACCCCGCCGACGGACGGTGTTGCGTTCGCGGTTCCGACCACCCCGAGCCCGAGTGTTGCCGCAGATACTGATTTCATGAATGTGCGTCGCGTTGAGGTCTGTCGCGCCATCGAGTTACTCCAATGGAGGGGGGAGTAAAATGCTAGAAGACCGTTCAAATGTTCATCTGGATTCCGCCGATTTTCGAACTGTTTCGGTGCTGTGGGAGTCGATAAACCGAAGCATATTCAGACGGTATTTTTCGGCAATATCCTGAAACTCCATCCATAAAATAATAGCATAGACTAGTTAGAGAGCATAAATTTAGTTCTTATTGTACAATTCTGTTCACACCTTCCAAAAAATGCCAATCCGTGTTTTCCGTTCCGTTTATCCACTACCGAGCTGAATTTCTGTTCCCTCGGCATGTGAAACGGTAACGAATTAAGACTGGACTCCGGTCGCCTTTGAGGAATTATGGCGATGCTTCCTACCAGGAGCTCAGAGTCAGACATAAAAGTGGACCTCTTCAGCACTATCACCTCAACCCCTACTCGTCACTGTGTGTGACTTTTTACCAATCGATTGGTGGGTGACTCATAGCGTTCAGTATACCAAGATTGGCTGTTTCGGAGTGTATTCGTCAAGGTGATGGAAATAATGAAAGTATTTGTGAAATTATCCCCCAGTGACTATATATTGGTGAGTAGTTAATCGGATGGGATGACAGAACGACACACGATAGGACGGCGAAGGTTTCTCAGCGTCGGTGGGTCGCTCATACTGACGTCTGGTCTATCATCGGTGGGTGGGGCACAGTCTGATAGCCGCGATACGACGTCGACGAACGTATTGGCGCAGATTGGACGATACGAGACGGGCGTGTATAATGACGATGCTGCAGAGATTCCCACGTACGATGCTAAAACGGAGCGTGCGTTCGTCGTGGACGCAAACGAAAGCAGTGTCGATGCTCTCGACATTTCCGATCCGTCGACACCGACACTTATCGACTCGATCCGGACTAAAGATGCATGGGAAAAGGTTGGTCCTGTAAACAGTGCCGCTGCTCGCGGTGGTCTCCTTGCGGTCGCTGTCGCCGCCGACCCGGAGACGCAACCTGGTCGAATCCTCTTTTATAGTACCAGCGACCTCTCTCTTCTTCGTTCGATACCAGTCGGTCGGCTTCCAGACATGGTGACGTTTACCCCCGATGGTAGGAAAGTGCTCGCGGCCTGCGAGGGTGAACCCAACGACTCGTACAGTCGCGATCCACGGAGTTCGGTCAGCATCATTGACGTTTCCCGCGGAGTTCACGACGCGACCGTCACCACAGCAGGATTCCGCAAATTCGACTCGGAAAGAGCGACACTCCGCAAGAAAGGAGTCCAAATCTATGGACCGAACGCATCTGTTTCCCAAGACCTCGAACCGGAATACATCGCGGTTTCTCCCGACTCGAAGACGGGGTACGTTACCCTTCAAGAAAACAATGCGCTCGCCATCGTGGACATTCCTCGTGCGTGTGTCCGTTCAGTCGTCCCACTGGGTTACAAGGATTTCTCACTGCCAGAAAACGCACTCGACGCGATAGACGACGGCATGATCGATATCGAAACGCAGCCGCTCTATGGAATGTACCAACCGGACTCCATCGCCGCATACTCCGTGGGTGGTGAGACGTATCTCGTCACCGCCAACGAGGGTGACCCTCGTGATTATGATGGGTTCTCTGAAGTTGGGCTTTTGGTCGAGGAGAATGGAGCGTTCGGCGTTGACACAGATGACGATGGACGTATCGATGTACCTATCGACGAAACAGAATTTAGTCGAAATGCACTTTCGTCACTAACGGGGCTGGAGGTGACGACCGAGCGCGGTGATGTCGATGCTGATGGGACGCTCGAAGAACTGTACATCTTCGGTGGTCGCTCGTTTGCGATTTGGAAACCAACATGCGACACAGTTGACCTTGTGTTCGAGAGCGGTACGATGATTGAAAGTACTATCGCCACTCTCATCGAGGACGGAACGTTTCCCAAAGCAGCGTTCAACACCGATGATGATTCCATCGAACTGGATGCCGAAAGTCCGATGTCTGGGCCGAAACCCGAAGGTATCGCTGTTGGAGCTGTCGATGATGTTGAATACGCGTTCGTCGGCTTAGAAGAGATAAGCGGTGTGATGGTGTTCGACATCTCTCGTCCCGAAGCTCCCGAATTCGTTCAGTACGAGAATAACCGAATTTTCGACCCCACCGAATTGGGTCTTACCGGTCCAGATCCCGACCTCAACGAAGCGCTCGAGAGTGGTCGACTTGATGCTGGTGCGGCCGGCGACCTAGCACCCGAGGGACTGTTGTTCGTTTCTGCAGAGGACAGTCCCACGGATGCCCCGCTTCTAATCGTCGCAAATGAGGTCAGCGGGACGACGACCATCTACGAACTGACTGGGACGTAACTCCGGTTTCGACCGCCCATTTAACTGTTTTCAGGATCGGATTTGGGTTGACATGCACTAGACGCACCAGTCCGAGTTCGATATCGGTGTCACATATCTAGAACCATGCGGAACCATTAACCGCTATCAAAATAACCACTGGAGTGATGAATATTAATGGCCGTGTTACCGATGGTGATGGTGAGTGCCACCAGTCCGTCGCGTACATCGTCGCCGAAGACGGCGAGAAATCACTGCAGTCGCATGGATGGGAGACGGCGGCGTCGAGACCGGAGCTTCTTTCGCTCGACGACATCACGGATACCGATTTGGACGCGTACGACGTTCTGTGGTGGCACAGCGAGGAACCACTCGATGACGGAACCGAAGCGTCCGAAGAAATACGGTCGTTCGTCGAATCTGGAGGGGGCCTTCTCCTGAGTCACGGTGCCGTCCTCGCCGCCGTATCCCTGGACATCGAAACGCAGCGACCCGATGTCGTTCGTCGCCGTTCGGTGGATTCCGGGGGATTTTTGATACGAACCCTCTACGAAGACCATCCCATCTTTGAGGGGTTCGATGAACCGGAACTCCTCACGACGTCCCGGTCGGAGGGACTCGTCGTTCAGTACGAAAAGCGCTCGCCGTACGACGGCGACGTACTGGCCGCGAGTGTCGAATCCGCACGGCGGCATCCCGCTCGGAAATCGCTCCTCCATTGGCAGGTCGGTGCGGGACGCGTCATCGGTATCGGACACGGACTACACGCATCTGCGGACGAGGACCCGCATTCGTCTTCCCGTCTACGATTGCTCGAAAACGCACTGTCCTACCTTTCGGGTGATGGAGACGTACCGCCGACGTTGGGGCGTCCAAAAGGCGAAGCGGAGTTCGAGGCGATGCGTGAGGTCGTACGGGACCCCCGCCACCGACCAGCGTATCATTTCACTCCGCCAGCGAACTGGCTCAACGACCCGAACGGCCTCGTTCAGTGGAACGGTCGCTATCACTTGTTCTATCAGTACAACCCTGCAGGACCGTTCCACGGGTCGATACACTGGGGGCATGCGGTCAGCGACGACCTCGTTCATTGGACGGACGAACCGATCGCCCTCACACCGACTCCGGAGGGACCGGATGAACACGGCTGTTGGTCGGGATGCTTTATCGATGACGACGGTACCCCTCGGCTGTTGTACACCGGTGGCCAACACGAGGACCAACTGCCGTGTCTGGCGACCGCGGAGGACGCCAGTCTTCGCTCGTGGGAGAAGGAGCCATCGAATCCGATCATCAAATCCGTCCCACGGTCGGTCGATATCCTCTCTACCGTGGACTGGAGCGCGGAATTTCGTGACCACTGCGTCTACAACGTCGACGACACGTGGTACCAACTCATCGGGTCGGGGGTCGAAGACGAAGGCGGAACGGCGCTGCTATTCAAATCTCAGAACCTCCAGGATTGGGAGTTTTGCTATCCACTCCTCGTCGGCGATTGGCGGGAGACGGGACCGGTATGGGAGTGTCCGGAACTCCTTCGATTCGACGAGGGAGCCCTCCTGCACGTTTCCGATTATCGAAACGTCGTCTACTTCACCGGGGAGTATGACGAGACAGAGCATCGGTTCGAACCGACGCATCGGGGAATACTCGATTACGGCTCCTTCTATGCGCCACAGTCCTTCGAGGACGACCGGGGACGGACCATCTCGTTCGGCTGGGTGAAAGAAGATAGAGACAGCGAGGAACGGTGGGACGCTGGCTGGTCGGGCCTGATGTCGCTCCCCCGGGTCGTTACGATGACGGACGAGCAGTATCCTCGCATCACGGTGGCGGACGAAATCACGCAACTGCGAGACGACTGTCACCGATACGAGGATCTTCGAGTCACACCGTCCGAAACGGGATATCTCGAGGAGATATCGAGTGACACGTTGGAGGTCGAACTCACCGTCGATGCACGGGACGTCCACGAGTTCGGTATCGTCCTCCGACAATCACCGGACGACACCGAGCGAACCGTCGTTCGCTGTAACGTCCCGCGCCGATTGCTCACCGTCGACCGAAGCGATTCGAGCACCAATCCGAACACCAACGACGCTTCACAGACGATGCCGATTCAACGTGCGGAGGACGGGACGATTCGTTTACACGTCTTTCTCGATCGATCCGTGCTCGAAGTCTTCGCGAACGATGCACAGTGTCTCACCAGTCGCATCTATCCGACACGTTCGGACAGCGTCAACGTAGACCTCTTCGCAACGCGGAAAGACGTGGTCGTCGAGTCGCTCGCGGTTTGGGAACTGGATACGACGACGCCCTGACGAAGCACGGGTTCTTTTTCGACCAGTCGCCGCTATGTCAACAAATCTAAATTAAAGATTAATCACTGTAGTTAAGAAACGTTCAAGTAGTAGGGTGAAAGACAATGATGTTAATGGGTAGCATATCGATACATCAGGTGCGGAAAGAATACGACGGTGACACGGGGACGGTCACCGCTGTCGACGATGTCAGTCTCGAGGTGAGCGATGGAGAATTTCTGACCATCGTCGGACCATCTGGATCGGGAAAGTCGACGCTGCTCAGAATGATCGCCGGGTTGGAGGACATCACCGGCGGCAGTATTCGGATCGGTGAGACGGTCATCAACGACGTCCCGCCGCAGCATCGAGGCGTCGCGATGGTCTTCCAGAATTACGCGCTGTACCCGCACATGAGCGTGCGGAAGAACATGTCCTACGGTCTCAAGTTGACGACCGACCTCGGTAGCGACGAAATCCGCCGCCGCGTCGAGGAGACGGCGGAGATGATGGGCATCGAGGAGCACCTCGAGAAGAAGCCTAACAATCTCTCCGGAGGACAACAACAGCGCGTCGCGACCGGACGAGCAATCGTCCGGCAGCCCGAAGTGTTCCTCTTCGACGAACCGCTGTCGAATCTCGATGCGAAACTGCGACTCCACATGCGAACGGAGCTTCAGCGGATTCAGAACGAACTCGAAACCACGTCCGTCTACGTTACCCACGACCAGACGGAGGCGATGACGATGTCCGACCGCATCGTGATTCTCCGAGATGGAACGATTCAGCAGGTCGGAACGCCCGAGGAAGTGTACGCGAGACCGACGAACCGATTCGTCGCGGATTTCATCGGCTCTCCGTCGATGAACTTCTTCGACGTTTCACTCCAGGGAACGACGCTCGCCGCCCCGAGCTTCGAGTACGACATCTCATCGGAGTGGGCACAACAGATCCGCGAGAACGGGACGAGCGACGAGTTCGTCCTCGGCATTCGCCCCGAACACATCGAAGCGACGGCGGACCAGTCGGCCCCGATTCGAGCGCGACTCGACGTCCTCGAACACGAAGGGAGCGACAACTACCTGTACCTCTCGAAAGGGGACGACGAATGGACGGTCCGCGTCGACGGAAACGTCCGGTACGACAGCGGAACGACGGTCGCTCTCGACCTACCTGCGGAACACATCCACGTGTTCGATAGACGCACCGGTGAGAATCTATTGCTCCGTGAGCGGCCGCTTCAAGAACGAACCGACTCGTCGGCACCTGCATGAGCGAGATGATCGACAGGACTCCACCCCCGGTAGCGGGTGGTCTCTGCAGAACCGTGTGACGAACACTCGACTACGAACCGAAAACGGAAATCGATACAATGACGCAGAACGACGCC
This sequence comes from Haladaptatus paucihalophilus DX253, assembly GCF_000376445.1. Taxonomy (NCBI): domain Archaea; kingdom Methanobacteriati; phylum Methanobacteriota; class Halobacteria; order Halobacteriales; family Haladaptataceae; genus Haladaptatus; species Haladaptatus paucihalophilus. Next base: position 118,718 of record NZ_AQXI01000002.1, read on the forward strand.
AACACGACCGAATCGAACGGAAACCGAATCTCTCGCCGCCACGCTATCGGTACGGGTGGTGCGGTGTTGACGACCGCCCTCGCGGGGTGTAGCGGACTCACCGGCGGTGGCGGGTCGGATTCGGATAACTCGGGGAAATCCGGTGATGTCAACGTGGATTACTGGATGTACTTCGGGGCGCAGGAAAAAAAGGAGATGACGGAGCTGGTCAACGAATTCAACAAAAAGGACAACGGTATCCACATCAACGCGCAAAGCGTTCCGTTCGGAAGCTTCCTCAACAAGCTGTTTACCGCCGTTAACTCCGGGAATGCACCGCACATCGCCAGTTACTACGCCTCGTACGGTCGGCATCTCAAACCGATCACGGACCCCATCGACGACTACCTCTCGTCGAAGTCGAAGAGCGCGTACTTCGATATCGCACGCGAGAACACCAAGATAGACGGGAACACATACGCCCTTCCCATCGACGTTCACGGCAAGGGGCTGTACACGAACGACAAAGTCCTCGAGAAAGCGGGTGTCGACCCGGACTTTTCCGACTGGGATTCGTTCTCGAACGCTGCGAACACCATCAAGAAGAAGACCGACGCTCGTCCCTTCTCGTTCATCAACTGGAAAGCGGGACAGGCGGCGTACCGCGCATACATCATCGCCCTCACGCAAGCGGGCGGTAACGTCCTCACCGGTGAGCCGGGGGACTACAAAGTCGCATTCGACAACGAGAAAGGGATGCAAACGGCCCAGCTCATGAACGACATCACCGGGAAACTCGGCTGGGACTCCCAGAAGTTCCAGAGCGAATCCGCGCGCGTGGAGGATTTCGTCTCGGGCAAACTCGGCATGTTCATCGCCGGAACGTGGTCGATCAACAACTTCGAGAACGAGAACGGCGAGATTCCGTCCGACCTCTCCTTTACGTTCAAGAAGCCGTTCATGTTCCCCGGAGAGGGCGACAATGTCGCATGGGCCGAGTCGAATTCGTTGTACTTCCCGACGAACTCGAATCACACCGAAGAAGAGAAGAAAGCGGCCGTCGAGTTCGCGGAATTCGCCACCCAAAACAACACCCTGTGGGCGTCCGCTGGCGGTCACCTCCCGGCCGCGAAATCCGTGGCGACGTCGAAGGAAGTCAAGAACACGAAGCTCTGGACGGAGTTCGATACCATCTCGACCATGTACGAGATGGTGAAGGACAAACAGGTTCGGTACCAGCCACGGACCGGAATTCACATCAATAGCGACAAGTTCTGGGGCCCCTTCATCGACATGTATCTTCACAATACGTCCGTGAAGAAGGGTGTGAAAAACAGCGCGACCTCGCTCCAGCAAGCCTTAGATCGGCAGTAGGTGGTTCATCATGAGTAACGTCGATACATCTACAACCGCGGGGCGATTCGGGTCTATCCGAGAGCAGGTCGGAAGTCAGTCGACACGCCAACTGCTCGCTGGGCTCCTGTTTGCGGCCCCGTACTTGCTGTTGTTCAGTGTCTTTCTGCTGTATCCACTGTTGAAGGGGCTCTACATGAGCCTCTTCGAGTGGAACTTCCTCGACCCGTCGCAGTCGACGTTCGTCGGGGCGGCGAACTACGCTCGCTTGTTGAACGACCCGATGTTCTGGAACGCGTTCTGGAACACCATTCAGTTCGTCGCGATGACCGTTCCGCTCATCCTCGTCGTGAGCATGGTGCTCGCACTGGGGCTGAACAAGGAACTGAAGGGGAGCCGAATCCTCCAGTTCATCTACTTCAGCCCGTACGTGCTCACCGTTTCGGTCGTCGGCATCATCTGGCTCCAGATGTTCGCACAGAACGGCATCGGCACGTTGTTACTCGGCTGGCTGTTCGACGGGTCGCCGCTGAACTCGAAGTTCTGGGCGATGCCCGTCATCGTCGTCACGACGGTCTGGTGGCAATCGGGGTTCTACTTCGCCGTGTTGCTCGCGGCGCGACAGAACGTGCCCTCTCGACTGTACGAAGCGGCACGTCTCGACGGCGCCGGGCCGTGGCGTATGTTCTGGGACATCACGCTTCCGCACATGAAAAACGCCGTCCTGTTCGTGTTGGTCGCATCGACGATCTTCCAGTTCCAGATCTTCGGCCAGCCGTACATCATGACCAAGGGCGGTCCGGCCGGAAATACACAAACTCTCGTCTTGTACCTCTATCAACTCGGATTCGAAACGCGCGACCTCGGCTTCGGCGCAGCGGTGGGATACACGCTGTTGGCTATCCTGGTCGGCGTCTCGATTCTGAACTACGTCATCGTGGGGACGAACAATGAGTAATACAGATACCACCGTCGACGAATCACAGGCCGAATATTTCGACAGCGAACGGCTCTATCGGATCGGGTTGTACGTCGTCATGTACGGGTTGGCCGCCTTGTTCTTCATCCCGTACTGGCGGATGTTCCAGCTATCGGTGACGCCGATGAAGTTCATCTCGCAGGGTGGATTCCACCTCGTCCCGCCGGAGATCACGTTCGCGATTTGGAAGCGATACCTCATCGAAGAGCCCATCATCTACCAGTGGGCGTTCAACACGCTGTTGATCTCCTCGATTACGACGTTCATCGTGCTGGTCGTCGACTCGATGATCGCCTACTCGATTACGCGTTTGGAGTGGCCCGGGCGGAGCATCGTGCTGGGTGTCATCATGGCCAGCTTCATGATTCCCGGATACGTGAACATCATTCCGCTCTACACGTTGATCAACGACCTCGGGCTCATCAACTCGTACTGGGCCATCATCCTGCCGTTCGCGGCCGGACCGCTCGGCGTGTTCCTGCTCGTGCAGTTCTTCCGCGATATCCCGAAGGAACTGGAGGAAGCGGCGCGTCTCGATGGATTCTCGTCGGTGCGTATCTACACGCACATGATACTCCCGCTATCGACGCCCATCCTGACCGCGCTGGGGCTGTTCGTGTTCATCTGGAGTTGGAACCAGTTCCTCTGGCCGCTCATCGTCCTGAACGACGATGCGCTCTTCACGCTCCCCATCGGCGTCGTCACGCTCCGCTCGGTGAACGCGCTCTCGCCGAACCTCATCATGACGTCGCTCGCGCTCGCCTCGATGCCGTTGTTCATCGTCTTCCTCCTGTTCCAGGACAAACTCATTTCGAGCGTCCAGATGCAAGCGGGGACGGGATAACACATGGCCGAAACGACGGACCAAATCGCGTTTCGAAGCGCGCTCACGGCGGTGCCGAGCTTCGTCTACGGCAACGCACTTCGATTGGTCGTCCTGAGCGTCGCGTGGGTCGTTTGCTCGCTTCCGCTCATCACGGTCGGACCCGCGACGCTGCTCGCGTATGCGGCCGTTCAGGACCTGCGGTCGGAGCGGAACGCGGTGGATGTCTCGCGCTTGGGCTCGGTTCTCCGACGGAACGGCGTTGCGAGCGTCGTCTTCAGCGGCGTCCCGGTGGTCTTCGGCGGTATCTCGGTCCTCTACGGAATCCCGGCGCTCTCGCGGGGCATGCTGCTCGGCGAAATCATCGCGCTCATCGCCGGGTACGTCGCGATGTATTCCGCGTTGGTGCTGGTTCCAACGTTCAGTGCGATGGCGAGGGGCGTCTCTCCGGTGAGTGCGCTTCGCTACGGGATTCGGTGGGTCGCTTCCCACCCGACTGCCGTGCTCTCGATGGCGCTTCTCACGGTCGTCACCCTCGTCGTGACCGCGTTGCTCATGGTCGCGTTCCCCCTCCTGTTCGCTGGAATCGCCTTCTCGTTGCACGTCATCGTCACCGACGAGTTCGACACGCGCGCGGACGAAAACGGGCGGGCTTCGGCACTGGCGGCCGTGTGAGTACGCCATCTATTGTCCTCTCTCCGTTCGGTATCGTATCGACTGGGACGAGACGTGCGCTGGTGAGGGGATTATCGCGTGCTTGTGTGATATTCTAGCGATTTACGTGACGTAGCGGGAAATAAATATATTATATTATAAAATTTTATTTGAAAAAATTTCAGTGTGTGATGCATCTCGAAACTGCCTTTAGGATGTGGTAATATTGTAGACGCATGGACGATCAGGTCGAGGCGGAAGACACGGTTCTCCAGGAGACGCTCGAGGAGAACATCGGGATGTCTCAGTACGAGGCCAGTGTGTACCTCGCTCTTATCCGCGGCGGAAAGCAGTCGATGACGGAAATATCGGAGTCGAGCGGCGTCCCGAAACAGCGAGTGTACGACACCGTCAGCGACCTTCGGAACGAGGGATTCGTCGAAGTCATCGACGACTATCCGCGGAAAGCCTACGCCATCGACCCGTCCGAAGCGCTCTCGCCCATCAAGCAACAGATTACGCGAACGGAAGAGCGACTCGACGAACTACACGAAGCGGTAGAGGAAGTCGAAGGCGGTGTCGCGCTGTTCAAGAGCGAACCGACCATCAAGAAATACATACGAAAGGTGATCGAATCGGCGGAGGATAGCCTCTTTCTCCTTCTCCCGCGGAAACACCTGGACACGCTTCGAGACGACCTGACGGCTCTGCCCGCCGACGTCCATTCTCGCCTCATCGTTTCCGACCTGACCGAAGACGATGTCGACGGCGACGATATCTACCTCGACGAATCAGTCTCGGCCCTCGCGGACGACATTCACGGAGTCACCTCCAACGAACCGCTCATGGTGAGCGTGGATCGGGAACGTGCGTTCTACTGGACTCACGGCTCGAAACGGAAGATGACGTCCGAAATGCAGGGGTTCTACATCACGAATCCCGAGCTCGGATTCCTTTTTGATAGATTCCTCTCCGATTCTATCTGGCCGCTCGCTCGCCCGGTGAACCCGACGGACGACCCCGATTGGCCCACGTTTCCGAAGGAATACATCCGACTCAAGGACTGTCTTTCCGACCTCAAACGCGTGACACGGGAACGGGCGCTCGAGTCCTTCGAGGTGGAATTCGAGGGCTACGATACCAGAACCGGTGAAGCGGTGACGAAGCGTGGAACGGTCGCCGGGTATTATTTCACCGAATTCGATATCAGAGCGACGCTCAAAGTCGAACTCGACCGGGAGTACGATTCCGGCACGTCCGACGTTGTTACCGTCGGGGGGTGGAAAGCGACGTACGAAGACTACCAAGCACGTCGTCTCACCGTTTGGGAAAAAAGCGGAAAGGACCATCCCGCCACCATCGACGACGAAACGGAACGTCACCTCCTGCGCTGTCGAGAAGAGATTCCCGAGGAGTTCGGCGACGGTCGAATCGCACTCGGAATGGATGCGTTCGTCGATCGGATGCGTGAATTCATCGAGGAACGGAACGGGTCCCGTGATTACGAATCGATGCGAAAGTTCGGCGACTTGAAGGAACTACTCATCGAATTCGAAGCGAGCGACAGCGTCCCAGTCATCGAATGGGTCCCCACCGAAACGATTCCCGGTGGGCATACGGTCCATCTCGGGCAAGTTTTCGACGACTTCGGGTACGACCTCACCGTCTTTGGTACGTTCGGCGACCCGACACATCCCGTGTTCGAAGACGTGTTCTCCACCCACGATGTCCTCAGTGCAGGCGAGCCGACCTTCGCCGATTACATTCTGTTCGAAGACGGGAAGCTCATCCTCCGCGAGCCGAACTTCGACCAAGTGGATTGGGACACGGTGGTCGAGGAGATCGGTATCGAGACGCTCGCGGAGTCCGTCGATGGGACGACCGTCCTCGGTTTCGGGTCATGGTCGAACATCCCGTCGCTTCCGTCCGTTTGGGATGGGTTTCGGGACGAAATCTGGCCGCTCCTCGAAAACCCACCGAACTCGGTCGTCATCTCACCCGCGGACATTCAGCAGATGTCACCGAACCTCGTCAAAAACGGGCTCCAGTCCCTCCGCGCTCTCGACGACGTCGTTCCCGTGACGGTTACGACGAACCGGACACAAGCAAAGCGTCTCCTCACGGTCCTCGACGAGGAGGGGACGGACAGTTCGCTTTCGAACACGGCCATGACCCTCCGTAACGAAATCGGTGTTTCCAAATTCGTGGTCCACACGCTTCTCGAGGCGGCACTCGCCCGAGAATCCGGTATCGTGACCGCGCGAGCACCCAGACCGGCCCCCGAACAGGTCACGAACTCCGATGCCCACTTCGATACGGGGCTGACGCTCGGCCATGCGGAGGGGCTGTCCGACGGGACGTCACTCATCCTCGCGAATACGGTCGCGGGGTGTTTCATGCGCGAGGGAGTTCCGCCGACCGAGGAATCCATCCGTCATCTCCTCGACCAATACGATACCCTCTTCGAGGCTTAATAGCCCCGCATCGACCGAAGGCCACGCTCGACATCTACGGGCCATATCGAGCGGAAGCAACCATACCCGACGAGACTGACCGTTTCACGCCGACACGGAATTCGATTCGTGAACTTCGACGTATCGGTCGTCGGTTCCTGAAGCCGAATACTTACTCCCCTCGCTCACGTTCATTCTATGGTACAATGGTCGAGAGCGGACTGCGACGGTTGACCAACCGCCGATGGAAGGTGGGTGTCGGTATCCTTCTGGCCGTCATCCTCATCGTCGTCGGTGGTGTCGCGGTGTACTTCTCGCTTCCACATCACGGGACATCGGCCTCGGTGCAGTCGGCAGCAAAACGACCCACACGTCTCGATTTCGAAAACAGATGGTGTGACAGTTCTTTCTCCCACGAACGGGACATCGACCGTCGGACTCGTTTTCTATCCCGGCGCGCGCGTTGCACCGGATGCCTATTATGCCTCTCTCGCACCGCTGGTGCGACGTTCCAACGTGACGGTCTTCGTCCCGAAAATGCCGTTCAACGTCGCCCTCCTCGATGTGGGCGCTGCGGGGGAAGTCAGGTCTCGGTATCCCAGGATTCGGACGTGGTTCGTCGGCGGACATTCGCTCGGGGGCGTTGCCGCTTGTCGATATGCGAGCTCACACGACGTCCGAGGACTGGTGCAGTTCGCGTCGTATTGCGATACCAACGTGAGCGAACGTCCGATAGACGTACTGAGCGTCACCGGCAGCAGGGATACCGTTTTGGACCGGGAGGCCTACCGTGAGAGTAGAAATCTCCTCCCGCAGAACGCGACGGTCCGCGAAATCGCCGGAATGAACCACACCGAATTCGGTTCGTATCGCGGTCAGCGAGGGGACTCACGAGCGACCATCTCGTACGACGTCGCCCATCGACGGCTAGCGGATATCCTCGTTCCGTGGCTGAGCAAATCGGGTACTGCGACTGCGTAGCCCGGCTGTCAACCAGTTCGGTGCTCTGTTCGTCTCGACCCACGCCCGTGCTTTGAACCATCGTTACCGGATGAAATGTCACTTACCTCAGTCCATTCTCAAGATAGTCGAGGACTATCGGCCAGGAGTCCGCCGCGGCCCGTGCATTCGCTTTCGGGCTTCCCCCGTTGGCATCGTTCGTCGGGACACCGGTGTAGTCGGCGTAGGGCACTCCAAAGATGATACACCCGGGACGAAATCCTCTATCAAATCACGGCGGACGAATCCGACACTGACGACTCGACGGACGGGTCGGAGGATAGGGACGAGGAAAGGGAGGACGATCGCTGTAATTGATGTCTTTGGGACCGTGAGGTCGGCGTCCCCCGAAACCGTCACCACGTTCACCGTCGTTCACAATATTTCAATTGATACTTTCTTGGTAGTATGTGCCACATACTTATTATTGTACAGACGAAGTGTGTAGTCATGTCCAACGCTGCTTCAATCAACGCTGAATCGACGGTGGACGATTCCATAGATAAACAGATGTTCGTCCACGAATATCGGTTCGAATACGATATGAACGGTGAGACGCCACTTACCGAGTGTCTCATCGACATCATCGCATTCGTCACCGATGATTCTCGAGACGAAGCAAAATCGCTCGTTCATCAGCGTTGCCGTCACGATATTGAGGACCACTTTTCGATGCTCAATCGACGCCAAAAGTGGAAATCCTCCTTCTGGGTCGGTAGTCTGAACGTTACCATCAGTCGGGATGGAGAAATAGTCGTCCGAGAATTGTGATCGACTTTCCCTTTCACTTGGGTCGGCTTGGAAGCGTCCCCGACGTTCCGTCTACCATCGCAGTAACTGTCGATTCTGTCCCCAATCTAGCAGAGTGAGCTTCGGTGTGATTTCGAGGGGTCGATCGAAAATGACGAACTCATAGACTTCTCATCGAGTTCGAATCGTCCAGTAATGCTATGAGCGGACAGTGCAACGCTTATTCCCGATGATGGGGACAGGGCCTCCCCGGAAACGGGACGACGCACTGACACGGCCGGTTCGAGTCTTCGTCAGTGCGTCCGCAGATGGGCTGCCCGATAGCGTTCGTTGATGGGTTATCGTAAGACATATTCCATCTGTACTGGCAGCATCGATAAATACATTTTCGAATTTCATTGAAATATGTCTGACGAATGAGCAACGATAGATGATGAGGGATATCGGTCGTCGAAGAATCTTCGCCTTTAGTCCTGGTTTGGCATACGAGACCGGAGGATTCCGTTGCGACCGTGCAATGGCTCGGTTTTTGAGCTACATCGCCACCACGGACGAAACGTCGTTCGGCGGCCGATTGTCCCCGGTATCGGCTTCGACGGACACCTCCGGAATCGTCCTCACGGCATCCGACTCGTCCCCGATATATTATATTAATATTATTAGAAAATTCGTTAATTATATATTCTACACTGTGTACCGTAGGTCCATGACAGGTGGTACCGACCAACGGAGAGTAGCGATGACACGGCAGCGACGATACCGTCCGAGTTCGGACGCCGTATCGATAAACAGACCGGCGGAAAGGAGCGCCCAGGAACGACGACCCCAGTTAACGAAGACGAAGCTAAGTGGTGAGTCGCGATGGTGAGTGCCCTCAAAATAGTTCTCGCAGTCCTGCCGCTGGCGGTCATCGCCTACCTCATGATCGGCCGGTACTGGCCAGCGACTCGGGCGATGCCGATAGCATGGTTATCCGCCGTCGTCGTCGGAGTCACGAGTTGGCAGATGACGCCGTCGTGGGTCGCGGCCGCGACCATCAACGGCTTCATCACCGCGACGAACATCCTCTGGATCGTTTTCGGTGCGATTCTCCTGTTGTACACCCTGAAACAGACCGGCGCTTTCGACACTATCAACGCCGGGTTCACCTCCATCAGCGAGGACCGACGCGTTCAGGTGGTCCTGCTCGTCTTCCTGATGGGGTCGTTCATCGAGGCCGCCGCTGGTTTCGGAACGCCGGCGGCCGTCGTCGGTCCGCTCTTGGTCGGGCTCGGGTTTCCACCGCTCGCGGCGGTCGTGGTCGCGCTCACCGGAAACCTGATGGCCATCACCTTCGGCGCGGTGGGGACGCCGCTCATCATCGGGTTGCAGGACACGTTCTCGACGGCGAACGTGGCGACGCCCGCGGGAACGACGGTACCTGGTTGGGTCGCCCAAATCGGCGTGTGGGCCGCGTCGTTCCACGTTATCGTCGGTATGCTACTGCCGTTTATCGGCGTCGCCATGATGACGCGGTTTTTCGGCGAAGAACGTTCCATCAAACCCGCGCTCGAAGTGCTTCCACTCACCCTGTTCGCGTGGTTCACCTTCGCGGTTCCGTACTGGTTGACCGCGTACTTCCTCGGACCGACGTTCCCCGGCCTCATCGGCGCGATGAGCGGCATGGTGTTCACCGTCGGTACGCTGAAAGCCGGGTTCTTCCACCCCGACGAAGAGTGGGATTTCGCACCGCAGGAACTCTGGCCGGAACACTGGGTCGGCGATATCGAACCCGGTGAGACGTCCCCGAGTGACACTCCGGTCGCCGCCGACGGTGGCGTCGTGACGAAACAGATGCCCCTTTGGAAGGCGTGGACGCCGTACGCGCTGCTGGCGGCGCTGCTCGTTCTCACCCGCGTTTGGACTCCCCTCACGGACTTCCTGACGAGTACGCTCGTCCTCAAGTGGACAAACATCCTCGGTACTGGCCTCGATAACGACTTCGCACTGCTCTACCTCCCGGGGGCGGTCTTCGTATTCGTTCACCTGCTCACCATTCCGCTACACGGCATGAACGGACGCCAGATAAAGGATTCGTGGGTCGAAACGGCCGAGAACGTCACCCCCGCGGTCATCGCGTTGCTGTTCGCGGTGGCGACGGTTCAGATCATGATCCAGTCGGGCAAGGCCGCCAATATCGACAGCATGCTGGTCATCCTCTCGGACGCGACGGCGAACGTCGCGGGCGGCGTCTACCCGTTCTTCGCGTCGCTCGTCGGTGCGTTCGGCGCGTTCCTCGCCGGTTCGAACACGGTGAGCGACATCCTGTTTGGAACGTTCCAGTACAACGTCGCCGAGAACCTCGCCGTCTCGCGTACCATCCTCGTCGGTGCACAGGCCGTCGGTGGTGCGATAGGGAACCTCATCGCGATTCACAACGTGGTCGCCGCGCTCGCGGTGGTCGGCCTCGTCGGACAGGAAGGACGGGTCATCCGACTCGAACTCCTTCCGTTGACGTACTATGCGGGCATGACGGGAATCCTGACGATGCTGTTCGTCTACGTGATTTTCCCGGGCGTCTTCTGAAGCCGCCGAACTTTTTTCGCTTCGCATCGCCGGATAGGTGTGAGGAAACGACGATGGTTCGAGTGACTTCGTTCCACATAGTGAATTCGTTTCACAACGTGGTCAAATTTCGGACGGTAACTACAAACGAATGTGATTAGATACTTCGTTTGGGTATCAATCGATGAATCTCGACGAATTTGTAACCTCCTACGCACCGAACGAGACGCAAAACACGTTCGAACTGGAAAGTTCGAAGCTGCTCGATGTTTCGGTGGACGGTAGCGTCATGGCACGAGCGGGGTCGATGGTCGGCTACACCGGCGAAATTTCGTTCGAACAGAAGTCCGCCGGTGGACTGAAAGGAATGCTGAAACAGAAAGCCACCGGCGAGGGAGCGGTGATGATGAAGGCGACGGGAACCGGCCATCTCTATCTGGCCGACCAAGGCAAAGAGGTCCAACTGCTCGAACTGGACGCCGACGACGAGATCAGCGTCAACGGAAACGACGTGCTGGCGTTCGAGGACAGCGTCAGTTGGGACATCAAGATGATGAGCAGCATCGCCGGAGCGACCTCCGGCGGTCTGTTCAACGTCTATCTCTCGGGTCCGGGCTATATCGCGATTACCACGCACGGCAAACCGCTCGTCGTCCCGACGCCGGTCAGTACCGACCCCAGTGCGACGGTCGCGTGGAGTAGCAACGTCTCTCCGAGTTCGAAGCGGGATTTGAACCTCAAGAGCTTCATCGGCCGCTCCTCCGGGGAGTCGTACCAACTTCAGTTCGCCAACGAAGGCGGATTCGTCATCATCCAACCGTACGAGGAAGTACACCCCGAACAGTGACGGCCTCGTTCGGTCATTAGCTACGATCGCTCCCTGATCACGATATCTCGTTTTCCGCTCTCTTGTCCGGTTGATGCGCGGGACCTTCGGACCCTCCGGCTCGATCCACAGATCAAAAAACACGCTCAAATCCATAAATACAATATACTTTATTAAAAAGGAAAAATAAATATCCTTTTTATGCTATGGTACTAAACCTATTTTAGCTAACGCGGAATGGCTCCCATGAATTTACAAGACAATCAGAACGCTTCTACTCGTTCATTTTTGAACCCGTTTACGAGTGAGTTCCGTCCGTTCGCCCTCGTTCAGCTCATCCTGATTCCACTTCTTTTCACCGGGGTTCTTTACAGAGCGCAGAATTCCCCAGAATGGTTTGGTTCGTTTCATCTCGACCTTCTCTTTCTCTATGTTACACCCCTTTTGTTGCTCGCGCACACGTACTATCGGACCGATAGTGGACTGTGGATACACGTCGCACAGGCGTCTCTGTTGATACTTCTGACCTTCATCCTCCTCCGGCAGCACAACCTGTACATCCCGGGCGACGGACGCACCCTCCACGTCGTGCTGGTCTTCCTTCTGTACGCAGTCTATCCGTTCATCGGGTACGATTTCGTAGCGTTCCTCCGAAGTCGAGCGGTATACGTGGCCGCGTACGTCCTCATGCTCGGGGTGTTCTTTTTCCACGTCAACTCGATGGCCGCCGGTTCGACGAAAGCGTCGTTCGTCGTCTATATGGCGTTGCTATTCGGGGTAAACGTCTTCTTCATTCCGAGGTACGTCTCGCGGAACGTCTTCTTCTGGGGTCTGTCACTCGTCGCTGGGTTTTTCGTCGTGATAGGGCTCCCCGTCTACGTTATCGGGTCGTACGACCTCTGGTGGTTCCAGCCCCAACTCTTCGAGGCCACAGCCACCATTCCGCTGCTCGGGACGGAGTTCCACTACCTGCAATCCGTGCTCGACAATCCGAATATCCTCGCCGTCCTCACCTTCTCCGGAGCGTTTGCAGCGCTCGTGCTTGCCGTCGAAAACGTCTTCCAACGGCGGTTCCTCCTTGTGTCGCTCGCATCCGTACTGTTCTTCCTCAACGGACTCGCCACGTACCTGACGCATGCACGTGCATCGTGGTTGGCCCTCGCGTTGGCCACCGTCGTGTACGCCGGGTACGTTCTGTTCGGTCGTCGGAGCGTTCCGTTTACGGTCGTTCCGCTCGCGCTAGCATCCGCGGTCTTACTTCTCACAATCCTCTTCGCGGTCGGACCGATAGATGCACACGGGCGAGCACCGCTTTGGATGGCCGGACTTCGTGCCATCAAAAACGCACCCTCCGCCCTCGGCTACGGAGTTGTCAACACGCACGCCGTTATCGAACCGTTCGTCACCGACCCGCACTTCCGCGGGTACTCGCCCCACAATTCGTACGTCCAAATCTTCTTGCAAGTCGGCATCGTCGGTGGGATGGCGTATCTCGTAATCGTCCTCGGTAGCATCGTCGAGGGCATCGTTCGATGGAACTCTGTCGACGTGCCGATGCTCGGGTTCGCTCTCGCGTTCGCGGTTCACCAAACGTTTGCGGTGTACACGATGTTCAACAACGCCGTCGCCTCGATACTCGCGATGCTGGTCTTCGGGTATCTCATCTGCGGATACGAACGGTAGAACCGACTCGTTCCTCCCGTGTCCGTGCTTCGTGGTGCCGACCTCAAATCAGTTTGATGATCGCCGCCCACATGAAGAGAGAGATAACGCTCGCAAGTAAAAACGCGATCCAAAAGTCCGAGAAGTCGGGGAAGTCCGGGATAGTCGAGCCAGCGATGGCCATTTCTACTTCACGTTGGACCTCACGGAGTAATTAGTGTTGGGTTCAGATGGACAGTCATTAAATAGACATACGTCTCTTCGACTACCACCTCTGGGTCTTTCAGTGGAGTTTTCCGATGGTGGGGGATTTTCACGGTTTGAGTACACTACAATAATTGTCATATCATCCGAGTTCTTGTTCGTCGAATCCCTATCTCAAGAACAGCAAATAGGGAAACATACTTGTACGAAAATTAAATCAACTAATCAAACCGGAAACCGAATCGCCTTTCTTCTTCGCCCGAGACACCCATCCATGGTCGACGAGTCCGTTCTGATCGCGTTCGTCGCGGGTATCCTCCAAGGCATTTTCGAGTGGCTCCCGATTTCGAGCGAGGGGAATCTCACCCTGTTCCTCCGCGCGATGGGAAGTCAACCGAAAGCGGCACTCCGCTTTTCTCTGTTCCTCCACGCCGGAACCGCAATCGCCGCAACCGTCTACTATCGTGGAGAACTCGAAAACGTCCTCGGTTCGCTTCGGGGGTGGCGTCCCGATTCGGCGTTCGAGAATAGACAAGCCGAACTGTCGTTCCTCGTCGTAGCCACGCTCGCGTCGGGTATCGTCGGAATCCTCGCGTTGAAAACCCTCGATGCGGTCGTCTCCGAACTGGCAGGTGGCGGGTTCGTCGCACTCATCGGTGTGCTCCTGATCGGGACGGGAGTGTTGCTCCGCTTTGCCGACCGGTTCGAACTGGGTACCCGGGAAACCCCCACGTTGACCGACGCGATTCTCGTCGGTGGAATGCAGGGTTTGGCCATCCTTCCGGGTATTTCGCGCTCGGGGACGACCGCAGGGACCCTCCTCTTTCGTGGATACGACGGCGCTGACGCGTTTCGCCTGTCGTTTCTGCTTAGCATTCCCGCGGCCGCGGGTGCAGGTGCGTTGGTCGTCTACGAAACCGGTGGCCTCCCCACTGTCTCCCCCACGGTTGCACTCATTGCACTTGCAACCAGTGCTATCGTCGGCTATGTCACGATCGACGCGTTGTTGCGGGTCGTCGAACGGGTTTCCTTCTGGGCGGTCTGTGTCGGAATCGGGACGCTAGCGATCGCTGGGGGCGTCTTCCTCCTCGTCGTGTAATCTCCTCCGCGTCGAAATCGAACGCTTATGCGGTCCGTTTTTCTCGGCATTCAAAAGCCGATGAACGCGTAGCCGATTCCGAACGTCCCCAAAAGGATACCGGTCGCAATCATGGCCTCGTCTTTCGTCATTTTCTCATCTTCGAGTTATAGTTCCTCAACAATACATTCTTTTATACGAAGTTTGATGAGTTTTAAAGCAAGGATGGGGATTTTGCCAACTTGTGAGTGTTCCGCAACCACTGTCGGGCCACCGGCGTATCGAGTCACCGCTGCCGGTAGGTTACCTCTAGAATCTACGACTGCATTCTTTAGAGGAGGACCAGCAGTGTCTGACCGATTCCGAGCCAGACGGCGGCCGAGAGGAGTACTGCAACGAGGTATCCCTTCCAGAACGATGTCATCTGTTCGCCACCAAGGGCACTTTTCGTTCGCTCAATCCAACGGTGCCGTCCGTCGAAGGTGTCCTATCGGCCCGGAAGACTCTCCCATCCATACTATTTCCTCAACCCCACACGGTATTGTAATGAGGCCTCTACCGTCCGTAAAGATACCATTTCACTACTTCAGTGTCTCTTTACTCCTGGTCCGAACTATAATCTGCAGAAACGGAATGTCCCATTCCACGACTGATTTGACAATTTAATTTTGTATTTTACCCACTATATTGAATTTATTTAGTATTTAATCTGCTTATTTTGGTCAATGTTGGACGTAGCATTTATGATATTGCATATCTCTTTAATCAAATAGTGCTCTCCACATTCCGCTATCGCTTCGCTAGCGTTACTGGAACCATTTCACTCGTGGTACTTTCGGTCCTCATCGCGAACGAACGCGCGGTCCAATCGTTCGTTACCACGAGTTTTCCGGTACTCGATCAGCTTCATTCGACGGTACTCCCGATGCCGAAGATCGGAATTGCGGGCCTCATCACCGCCTTCGTCGTTACGGCGAGCCTCATTCCCATGTTCAAACCACGTCCTCGACGGGTATTGGACACGATTTCGGTCACGGAAAAACGACTGTTCATCGCCGTTTTAGGGCTCGCCACGCTCGGCTACGCGGACTACTCGTACCGTCTCCCTCGCTCGACGCTCATCATCATCACTGCACTGCTTGGGGTCGGTCTGCCCGCGCTATTCGTTTCGATTCGCCGACGTCCGACCGATACCAACGCGCCTGCAATCGTCGTCGGTGACGATGTTCGCTACGTCGCCGACGTTCTCAAAGCTATCAACACGCCCGTGTTGGGATACGTCTCGCCGCCGAGCGGAAACGAGATTCACGAGCGCGAATTGGAACGAGTCGTCACGGACGGTGGAACCGAACAACCGCTCCCGGGCGTCGAACGTCTCGGCGGCCTTTCGCGCTTGGAAAACGTCATCATCGAAAACAGCGTCGATACGGCCATCTTGGCCTTCTCGACCACGGACCGGGCGGAGTTCTTCGGTGCACTCGATACGTGTCACAAGCACGGGGTGACGGCGAAGGCTCCCAGTCGGCACATCGATAGTGTTCTCACGAAGACGGAAGCGACGGAGGACGACGAACTCGTCGAAGTCGCCCTCGAACCGTGGGACTGGCAGGATTACGTGTTCAAACGGGCGTTCGACGTGTTGTTCGCCGCGGCCAGCCTCCTCGCATTTGCCCCCCTCCTCGGCGTCATCGCACTGACGATAAAACTCGACAGCCCCGGCCCCATCTTCTACAGTCAGGCTCGGACCGCGGAGTTCGGCGGCACGTTCCAAGTGTACAAGTTTCGGAGCATGGTCACCGACGCGGAAGCGGAAACAGGGGCCAAAGTCAGCGAGGAGGACAAGGGCGAGGTCGACCCTCGGGTCACGCGCGTCGGTCGAATCCTCAGGCGGACCCATCTGGACGAAATCCCGCAGCTTTGGTCCATTCTCATCGGGGATATGAGCGTCGTCGGACCCCGCCCGGAGCGACCGGAGCTGGATTCCGACATCGAGACCGGCGTCGTCGAGTGGCGAAAGCGGTGGTTCATCAAGCCCGGCCTGACCGGACTCGCACAAATCAGCGACGCCACCGGACACGAACCGGCCAAAAAACTGCGGTACGACGTCGAGTACATCCGCCGACAGTCGTTCTGGTTCGACGTCCAAATCGTGACCCGCCAACTCTGGCAAGTGGTCCGGGACGTCGGTCATCTCGTCCGCGGAGAAGAAGAGCAGTAAGCGAGCGACCCCCGTCGGACCGCGCTAATTTTGTACACGATGCGTGCGGCGTTTCCCGACCGTTCGAAACCGCACGTGTGTCTGGCCGTTCTTCTTCGACGACCTCTCGTCGTGTTTCGAGCGTTCAACGACGCGAACCGATTTCTCCGAGAATCGGTTCCTCGTGTGTTTCTTCAGTAACGTCCTGCCACGTTCGGCAACAATCGTTTTTTATTCCTTCCGTACACACGAATCCGTAGAGACAAATGGAACTACTATCAATTGGGGCGCTAGTTGTATTCTGGGCGAGCTCGCTCGGAATTCTACAGACGTATCTCTTCTATCCCGCGTTACTTCGTGTGTTCACGAGCGACCGTCCACCCGTACAGTCCCCATCGGAATGGCCTTCCACGACGCTCGTCATCGCGGCGTACAACGAGGAGGACGTCATCGAGGAGAAGATAGAAAACAGCCTCGAACTGGACTATCCCGACGACAAGTTCGATATCGTCGTCTTCTCGGATGCGTCCTCGGACAGGACCGACGAGCTCGTGAAAGGGTACGCTGACGAGGGCGTCGAACTGATGCGAATCGAGGGGCGCGTCGGGAAGACGGAATGCCAAAACCAAGTCACGTCGAGGCTCGATTCGGACTTCATCGTCTATTCGGACGCGAACAGCATGTACGAACCAGACGCAATCAAACGGTTGATTGCCAGGTTCTCCGACGGCGTGGGATGTGTCGTTGGCGAACTCCGCTACTCGGACGACAGCGACGTCGAAGGCGAGTCGCTGTACTGGCGCTACGAGCAAGCCATCAAAAAGCTCGAAGCCCGGTTCCATTCCCTCGTGACCGGAAACGGTTCCATCTACGCCGTTCGACGCTCCTCGTACGTCCCCCTTTCACCGGGTGGCATCAGCGATTTCGCCGAACCGCTCGCCGTCGTCAGCAACGGTGAGAGAATCGACTACGCCGACGACGCAGTCGCGTGGGAACGAACCGGTGAATCGGTCGAATCCGAGATGTCCCGACGGATTCGAATCGTGACCCGCTGTTGGAACACGGTCACGGAGTTCACGGAACTCCTCAACCCGCTTCGATACCCCAAATTCGCCTTCCAGTTCATCTCGCACAAGATACTCCGCTGGTTGTCCCCGCTCCTGCTCGGAACCGCGTTCCTCGCGAACGCCGTCCTTCTGCTCCTCGACGCCAACCCGATTTACACGCTCTCGTTCGTCGTACAGGTTCTCTTTTACTTCTCTGCCGTCTTGGGATGGGTCTCGGAGCGATACGACGTGGCGATACCCGGACCGGTACACGTCACCTACTATTTCATCGTCTCCAACGTCGGGATGGTCCTCGGCCTGTGGAAGTTCCTGAAAGGGCAGAACATCGTCACGTGGGAAACCGCGGACAGAACGGGATGATCGCGTTTCGACCTCGTTAGTTCCCTTCTTTCCCGTTCGTCTTTGTCTCCGGCCGTCCTTTTACTTGTAACCGAGCGCCTGTAGCCGGTCTTCGACCATATCCTCGTCGAGCGAGGACTGGTCTTCTTCCTCCGGCGGGTCCGATTTGATGTCCCGTCTGGTTTCGCCCTCGACGACGAACCACGGCACTTTCACGAGTTCGGGAGCGCGGAGGCCGCGTGGATGTCCGTACGCCCGCACAGGAATCGGGGATAGTCTGTCTCCGAGCAGGTTCCCGTGGTCCGCGCTGACGACGGTCTTCCCCGGAATCTCATCGATGATTCGCTGGACGTGTGGGAACACCAGTCTGAGGTTCTCCTCGTAGGCCTCTTTTACCTCGGCGGGCGTGTCCTCGGAGATGTCGTACTGGAGTTCGTTCCAGATGGACCGGTCGCTTCGGAGGTTCGAGTCGTCGGTCGGTGCGAATCCTCGGTGGTTCATACTCCGTCCTTTCTCACCGATGAACGGGTAATGGGGCTGCATGAAGTGGACGATGAGACGCTTGTTCGGATACCGCTCGAAGGCGTCCATCGCCGCATCGACGACCGTCTCTGGGACGACTGTTTGAAGCTCATCGTCCCACTCCGTGAGGAGGTTGATGACGGAGTGAAACACGCCGTCCTCCAACTCCGTCACGTAGGGGTTTGCGGTCACGTACACCGTATCGTGGACCTCCTCGCCGGAAAAATTCCCTTGGATGAACTCCGAACTCTGACTCCCTCTCGACCGTCGAAACTCCAGTTTTCCGTCCAGAACGTTGTTTTCCTCGAAGGTATCGTATCGCGTTCCGTCGAGTATGACCAGCGTATCCCAATCTTCGTCCATGACATCGACACCGATATCGCCTCCCGCTTTTTGATGGACCTTCTTGTTGACCGCTATCCCGATTTTTCTGCATTCGCCCACGGACATTCGCGGATTTTGGAGGAGCTTTTTCACGTTAGACGTGTTATATCGGCCGAAATCTACCATTAAATAGGAGTTGGGAATACAGGAATATAGATGTGGGGGACTAGGATTATTCGTAACTG
This sequence comes from Haladaptatus paucihalophilus DX253, assembly GCF_000376445.1. NCBI lineage: Archaea > Methanobacteriati > Methanobacteriota > Halobacteria > Halobacteriales > Haladaptataceae > Haladaptatus > Haladaptatus paucihalophilus. The sequence goes on from NZ_AQXI01000002.1 coordinate 137,716, forward strand.
TTGTTAATGAGTTAATTCATCGTACAGCTCCACGAGATTGGCTTTCTCCTCTTCCCAACAGTACTCGTCGACGACTCTTTGGCGTCCCGCGTCTCCCATCTCGCTTCGTTTCTCTTCGTCCCGCAGGAGCTCTGTGACTGCATCCACGTCCGACTCTCGAAGGGATTCGGAGACGAAGATGCTGTAGTCCGAATCCAAATAGCGCTCGGTCGAGCCGCTTTTCGTCGCGACGACCGGCAGTTCGGCGTACATATACTCGAACATCTTCGTGGGGACGTTTCGCTCGAATCGCGCCGTATCGACCAGCACGAGGCCGAGGTCCGACTGGTAGAGGTAGGCGAACATGTCCTCGTAATCGACGTAGCCGAGGAGTTCGACGGCGGATTCGAGGTCGTGACGCCGGATGTACGATTTGGCTTTCCGCTCCACGTCGTCGTTCTGGAACGGACCGATGAGTCGGAGGGTGACGTCGATATCGCGCTGGCGAAGCTTATGCGTCAGTTTCAACATCCGCTGGAGGCCGCGTTCGCTGTCGAGGCCACCGACGTACGAGAGGGTGTATTCCGAATCGTTCTCTCCGTCCACCTCCCCGAATTCGACGTTTTCGAGGCGTGGGAAGTTCCGAACCGTGACGACCGAATCGTGGCCGCGGTTCGCGAACTGGTTCGCGGTCGGCAGGTCCGCGGTCACGATGCTGTCCATCGCTCGCGCCAACTGCGATTGAACCTGTGGAAATCCGCGAGCGAGAACGGGCTTTATCTCGTCCGGTATCCACTCCCGTACCCGAATCGCATCGGCGTAATCCTCGTGAACGTCGTAGACGACCTTCGAATCCGTTCGAAGGCTCAGCAGGATTCCGACCGTGAGAAGTTCCGGGTCGTGGAAGTGATAGACGTCCGCGTCGGCCTCTATCGCCATCTGATATATCTTCACGAGATGGGACCATCGCTCGACTCGGGAATCCACGGTACCGAGTGTGGTTATCCGTATTCCGTCCTTCGTAGTGTCTTCGTCGTGGTGGCAGAGCAATTCCACCTCGTACCCGGCATCGACGAGCGTCCGGGCCTGCTTATGAAAAATACGGGTGTCGAAGGGCGTATGAACCGTTGTGAGGATACAGACGGAGGTCACACCTCAATACGGTTCCGTGCGGACGATATATCTTTTGTCTTCAAATACGCTCGAAACTATACTAAATTCAGATTATACTAATCTATCGCCTCGACGAGCACCTTGTCGTTCTCGAAGCCGAGCAGATACACGACGACGCCGAAGACGCCGAGTGCGACCGCGCCGATAAGGACGGTTCCGAGGAAACTACCGATTCCCATCAGACGGCCGCCGACCAACACGATGGTGCTCACGAGGATGGCGATTACCCCTTTCCAAAACCGTCGAGAGTACGGCTGAATTCCGAGGAGATACCGAACCTCGACGAGGCGAAGGACGTTGAGCGTCGCGATGGAGCTACTCGTCGCGGCGGCCGCGCCGACGATACCGAACTGGCGGATGAGCAGGAAGTTCAGGCCGATGTTCATCGCACAGACGGCCACGGAATTGATCATCTGGAGCTTTTCGTACCCGGACATGATGAGCAGGTAGCCGGACGGTCCGACCATCGCCGCTGTCGTCTGCCCGAACGCCAAGATGACCAAGGCGAGACGAGCCGATTCCGTGGACGTTCCGAATATTTGGAGTACCGGCCCGGCATACGTCGCGAGGAATATCAACCCTAACACGGTGAAAAAGGAGACCCACTTGGTGACGACCGTATACACCATTTCCAGCCGATCTTTCTTGCCGTTGTGATAGAGGTCGGCGGCGAGCGACGGGAATATCGAACTCGCGGCCTGCAGGACCACGAGTAGCAACATCGACGTTTGATACGCCGCCTGATACCACCCGACTCTCGCGGGTGAAACGAAGAAACCCAACATCAGGATGTCCGTCCACGAGACGAGATACTGCGTGACGAGCGCGACGGTGAGCGGCATGGAGACGAGGAATATCTCCGTGAATTCGAACTGGGGACGAACGTCGAGGGAGATGACGCCGCGTCGCAAGAGGAAGAAGACCGCGAGCAAGACGCCGACCCCTAACGAGACCACGTAGCCCAGAATAGTTAGCCGGAGGTCGTTGAGGACGAACGCACCGACCGCCACGAGGAGAAACGCGACGCTCGATTGGCCGATGTCGCGTGTGTAAACGAAATATTTCGTCTCCTTGAGTCCCTTGGTCGCGTTGCTCGCGACCATCATCGTCGAGAACAACGGTATCCCGACGATGAACAACTGTATCGCGGACCCGAACCGGTTGCCCGTGAAGGCGCTGATGGCCGCCCGGTTGAAATATAGTAGCAGCGAGAGACCCGACCCGATGACGAGGGGCGTTACCAACCCGAGGAGTGCGGTTCCGCTCACCTTCGACGTCTCCTCGTCGTTTCGATATATCGGAATGAACTTCTGTACCGCCGTGTCCAGTCCGAGGCGGGCAGGAATGCTTCCGGCCTTCATGACGACCATTCCGAACGCGAACAGTCCCAACGCGTCAGTTCCCAAGCCCTGTGCGATGACGACGTTTATCGCGTATCGAAGACCTCGACCGACAATCCCGCCGACGAAGGCGATGGAGGCGAATTTAGCGATATTGTTCTTCATGTATCGACCAACGATTCCGTGATGTTAGTGCTTCAATCAAGTTTCCTAAACTCCATCGATAGTTATCTCGTCTCGGTCGGCGTGTCGATGGTTCGTTCAATAGTGGCTGTTGTTCCTATTTTTCAGCGTCCTGACCGACGTCGCTCGATAGCAGTACGCCGTGAGTCCGAGCATCGTGAAGAGATAGCGATTATCGGGAATATCGGACGTCACGAACGCGTTGAATCCCATAAACAGGAGTAGCGCGACGAACAGAATCCGATACGGGTCGCGATGGAGCGGCCGTTTCGGCGCGAGTAGCAAGTACGCGGCGCAACCGAACAACGACCCGAACAGCAACAGACCGAAGAGTCCGAATTCGACGAGGATTTCCAAGACGATATTGTGCGGGTAGTATTTCACATCGCCCATCCCGTACAGAATCGGCCAACTTCCGATGCCGTGGCCGAAAGCTGGCGCCGACAGCCACATCGGTATCGACGCCAGATAGTAGTCGACCCGTCCTTCCACCGACCCCGTGCTTTTGCCGGAGAGCGTTGCGACGATGCGCTGGATGGTGTTCGGGAGTTCGTCGAGATAGAGCAGGACGACGAAGACGATAGCTCCCACCAGTACGACCGCTCCGATCTTTTTCACGAGGTCCGTCCGGGCCAATTCGCGGGGGGACTTCGACAGGTCGAAATACCCGATTCCCAGCCAGAGGCCGGCACCGATGGAGGCAAGAAGCGGACCACGCGCGCCGTTCACGAGCAGGATGAATCCGAACAAAGCACTGAGGGCGATTCCCACTCGCCGTTGCATCTTCGATGACGCTTCGTACAGCGTGTACGCTACCGTGATGAGGAACGCAATCCCGATGACCCTCCCGACGAGGAGATACGTGGCATCGAACGGTCTGAGTTGGCTTTCACCCGCTACGACGATGAATTGGAAGATCGATATCGCCGCGATAACGACGGAAAAGATGACGGTGGCGGTCAAAAAGCGTCGTAGCCGTCTCTTGGATTTCGAGATGATGAGGGCCGGGGCACCCAGCGACCAGAACGTGACGGTGGCGAGTTCTAACGACTTCGAGGTCGCATACTCGGAGCTCGGGGTCCAGAGGTTGCTCAACAACGCATAGCAGATGAACGCCCCCAACAGGACAGTCAGAACCAGTCCGCTTCTCGGTGGGTGTTCCGTTTTCGTTATCAACACGTATCCGCCGACGATAGCTGAAATCACCGCCAGAATGGCCGTCAGATTCCCCGGAACCTTATCCAATATCGGGGCTTGTTTATACAAGCCCACGAAGAGAAAGAGAGTGAACAGCGCTTCGAAGGAGAATAGATTCTGTTTTAGAAGCCTCACGTCAATCCTACCGTCATCCATCAATTTAGGAGAACTCATGTTTTGAAGAACTTTCTCGAACCGTAGTCATCTACAAGCAACGAACAGGGATAATAAAAGCTTGTGGGCTATCGGGAAAACATGTATTAATAATTTAGGACCCTTTCAAAATATATCTTCTCAAACTGAGCCAAAAATCATCGAAAATAAAACCACCGAAATTGCACGTCGCGGTGGGGAATCCCGATTATTTCACCGATGTCACCACGTGAGCCCTTCGTACGTGATTCCCTCACGTCGTTCGACGATTCGACGCCCGTCCACGACGACCGGGTCCGTCATCGATTCGAATTCGTCGTCCAACGCGGCGAACTCGTCCCAATCCGTCACGACGAGCGCCCCGTCCGCGCCATCGAGCGCCGCTGTGGCGGATTCGACGTACTCGATATCGGGGAAATGCTCACGCATGTTTTCGGTCGCGACAGGGTCGTAGGCCACGACGGTCGCACCACGGTTTTGGAGCGCTTCGATGACCGGAATCGCCCGGGAGTTGCGAACGTCGTCGGTTCCCGGCTTGAACGCGAGTCCGAGTACCGCGATGCGCTTGCCCTGAGGCGGAACGTGGTCTTCGAGTAGTTCGAGCAACCGTTTCGGTTGTTTTTCGTTCACTTCGATGGCGGCTTCGACGAGCGACGGTTCGTACCCCTTCTCGTGTGCGGCGGCGACCAACGCGGCCGTATCCTTCGGGAAGCAGCTGCCGCCCCAGCCGACGCCGCTGCGAAGGAATCGCTCGCCGATACGGTCGTCGAGACCGATGGCGTCCATGACCTCGTAGGCGTCCACGTCGTACTCTTTGCAGATATTTCCGAGTTCGTTGACGAGGCTGACCTTCGTCGCGAGGAACGCGTTGTTCGCGTACTTTATCATCTCCGCCTCGCGGATGCCGGTTTCGACGACAGCGGGAGCGGACGACTCGACGAGCGGTTCGAAAACTGCCGACAGCCGTTCGTTCGCGCGCTCGTTCTCCGTTCCCAGAACCACCTTGTCCGGTCCGAGGAAATCCTCGACCGCGCTTCCTTCACGGAGGAACTCTGGGTTCATCGCCACGTCGAAATCCTCCCCTCGGCTCTCGTTCGACGCGTCTTCGATGATGGACCCGAGGACGTCCTCTGTCGTTCCCGGAACGACCGTGCTCTTGACGACGACGAGGTGGTAGTCGTCCTTCGACCCCAAGGCCTCGCCGAGCGAACGGGCTCCCGCCTCGATTATCGACGTGTCGATACTACCGTCCGCGCGGGAAGGGGTCGGCAATGCGAGGAACGTCGCATCCGTCTCGCGGACTGCACCGTAGTCGGTCGTCGCCGTGAGTCGGTCTCCTCCGTGTTCGGCGACGAGTTCGTCCAATCCGGGTTCGTGGATGGGTGCCTGACCGTCGTTGAGTTGTTCCACGATGTCCTCGTCGATGTCGATGTTGGTGACCGAGTGTCCGAGGTCGGCGAAACAGGCGGCGACGGTCGTTCCCACGTAGCCACTCCCGACGATGCTAAGTTCCATTAGGAACGGTACTAATCCCGGTTTCCTTGAACCTTCGCATATGCTTCGGTCTAAAAGTATTTATGACTGGCATCCCCGTTCAAAAGTATGAAAGCTGTAGTCCTGGCGGCTGGCAAAGGTACCCGCCTCCGACCGCTCACCGACGACAAGCCGAAAGGATTGGTCGAAGTGAACGGCAAGCCCATCGTCACCCACTGCTTCGAGCAACTCGCCGAACTCGGCGCGGAGGAGTTCATCGTCGTCGTCGGCTATCGCAAAGAAGACATCATCAGCTACTACGACGACGAGTTCGACGGGATTCCCATCACGTACACGCATCAGCGGGAACAGAAGGGACTCGCACACGCGCTGTTGACCGTCGAGGAGCACATCGACGACGACTTCATGCTGATTCTGGGCGACAACATCTTCCAGGCGAATCTCGAAGATGTGGTTCGTCGCCAGCAGGAGGACCGCGCGGACGCCGCGTTCCTTACCGAGGAGGTGCCGTACGAGGATGCCAGCCGGTTCGGAGTCTGTGACACTAACGACTACGGCGAAATCACGAACGTCGTCGAAAAGCCGGAGGACCCACCGTCGAACCTGGTGATGACCGGGTTCTACACGTTCACGCCCGCTATTTTCCACGCCTGCCATCTCGTGCAGCCCTCGAACCGCGGCGAGTACGAGATCAGCGAGGCCATCGACCTCCTCATCAGAAGCGGTCGTACCATCGACGCGATTCGCATGGACGGCTGGCGCATCGACGTCGGCTATCCCGAGGACCGCGACGAGGCGGAAGAGCGGCTCACGGACGAAGAAGTGGCCAGCCCGTCCGCATAAGGCCACCTCGCACCGTCCTCGCTTCGGTACGTAGCCCGCAACTTTCGGAGACGTCACCGTAACCGCATCGCTCAAACTATTCTACAGTAGAAACGGATTTAATAGAGGGCGCTTCATAAAAAGATGAATGGTCCAAACACCAGTCTCCAAAACGGTCCTCGTCACCGGCGGTGCGGGATTCGTCGGCAGCCACCTCGTCGATGCGCTCGTTCAGGAGAACGACGTTCGTATCCTCGACGACTTGAGCACCGGAAAGCGCTCCAACGTAAACGAAGAGGCGACGCTCATCGAAGGCGATATCCGCGACTCCGAGACCCTCGACCGCGCGACCGAAAACGTCGATCTGATATTCCACGAAGCAGGTGTCGTGAGCGTCCAACAATCCGTTGAGGAGCCGATGCGCGCGAACGAAGTGAATCTCGACGCGACGCTTGCCTTGCTCGAACGAGCGCGAGACCTCGACGCCCGCGTCGTCCTGGCGTCGAGTTGTGCGATTTACGGACAGCCGACCGAAGTTCCGATTTCTGAAGACGAGTCGTTTTCGCCGTCGTCCCCGTACGGCTTACAGAAGTCCGCGCTCGACCACTACGCTCTCCTCTACGAGGAACTGTATGGGTTGGAAACCGTCGCTCTCCGGTATTTCAACATCTACGGGCCGCGACAGTCGAGCGGCGATTACAGCGGCGTCATCAGCATCTTCAAACGCCAAGCGACGAACGGCGACCCGATAACCGTAGACGGCGACGGCGAGCAGACGCGTGATTTCGTCCACGTCGACGATATCGTCCGGGCCAATCTACTGGCCGCGACGACGGAACACGTCGGCGAAGCGTACAACATCGGTACCGGCGACAGCGTTACGATACGCGAACTCGCCGAGACGATCCGTGACGTTTCGGCGTCGTCGTCCGATATCGTTCACACGGACCCGCGTCCGGGGGACATCGACGAAAGCGAGGCCGACATCTCGAAAGCCACGGAGAAGTTAGGCTACGAACCAACGATTCCGTTGGACGAGGGGCTTTCGTCCTTATTGTGACTGTGTAGTCGGCTTTGACAGTACCATTGTCCACAGCACTGTGGTATTCGGATTTTCTCGCCTCTGAAGCGGTCAAATATCGGTGGTGGTGCCGGCGCTCGACCGGACTTGACCAGTGCAGCACAAAAATTCGACCGGAGGGACGTTATGGAACGAAACGATAGCGCTCTCGAGATAAGGGCTGTTGGCATCGCGCTTCCGTGTTTTTCCGGTGATACTACTCCCAGATGCACGCGGAAACCGGCTGGGAGCCGGAAATCGACCTCGAGGAAGGGATAAATTCGGTCTGCCAGCAGTATCGATAGACGGGAACGACGTCCGTCTTCTGTTTTATTGCTCGCGATATCGACCACTGCGTCGTATCGAGCGCAAACATCAATGCATCTCTACTCGCCAAAGCGGACGTCGGTGGAAATCACGCTTATTGAACAGGGGTTTGACTGTAGAGTATGGCGAAACTAGTGTACGACGGGCCGGACGGAACCAACGAACGCGAAATAGATGCGGATGCCATTGCCGACTCCGGCCGAGGAGGTGATATCAGAGTGAATCTCGAAGAGGACAGGTATCTGCACACTCCGTACACTGGTCTTTACTGGATACGAACGAGCGAAGACGAAGAAAAGATGCATTACTCGCACGTATGATGTTCTTTCCGTTCGATTCTCTCACGAACTATTCTCATATTGGGCAAAGGACTTTAGAGCGAGCCTCTCCGAGCGTTGATACATGAACTTCGACCCCACACAGAATCGTGAACGGGTCGCCTGGTGGCTCATCTTCGGTGTACTCGGCTTGATTATCGCGTTTATCCTTTACTCGTACGTCGGAACGATCGTCCTCGGACTGTTCGTCTACTACGCGACGCGGCCGATTTACCGAAGGTTGAGCCATCGGATACAACCACGTAGCCTTGCGGCAGGGCTTGCGTTGGGAGTGCTTGCGTTCCCCGGCATTCTCCTCATCGCGTACACGGTATTCGTGGGTATCCAGCAATTGAGCGAACTCGCAGGAATCGATCTCCGGCAGTACGAGTCCTCGTTGGGGCCGTACCTACAAACTATCCTTGGACAGCAAAATCCCCAAGACGCAATCAATCAAATTCTTTCGAATCCTCAACAACTCACCCAGTATCTCAATCCGCAAACGGCGAGCGGGGTAGTGACGTCGGCCGGTGGCTATCTCGGTGCCGCCGCATCCGGGCTCATACACGTCTTTATCGCGCTCATTATCGCGTTCTATCTCCTCCGGGACGACCAAAAACTCGCTGGCTGGTTTTCATCACAGATCAGCGGGGAGAACAGCGCGACGCACGCTTATTTGACGGAGGTCGACACCGACCTCGAAACGATTTACTTCGGAAACATTCTGAACGCGTTCGTCGTCGCCATCGTTGCAGCCATCACCTACACGGCACTCGATAGCATCGCACCGCCCGAAGTGGGCATTCCCGCAGCGGTCCTCTTGGGACTCTTGACCGGACTCGGCAGTCTGATCCCTGTCGTTGGTATGAAGATCGTGTACGTACCGATTGGCCTCTACCTTGCGGGGCGTTCGCTCGTGACCGCCCCGCAATCGATTTGGTTTCCAATCGTATTTCTCCTGGTTGCCGCGGTCATCGTCGACGGTGTGACCGAACTGCTGTTGCGGCCGTACATCTCCGGTCGGAATCTCCACGTCGGCCTCGTCTTGTTCGCCTACATTCTCGGCCCGCTCCTGTTCGGATGGTACGGATTGTTCCTCGGACCGCTTCTGTTGGTACTGCTCGTTCACAGCGCACGAATCATCCTCCCGGACCTTCTCCACGGCCGGGAGCTAACGCCGTTCGCAACCGCCGCAGACCCGATTCCGGATTCGAATGAGAAAACGAGTGAGGATACAACTGCGTCTGATACAGTCGATACTGAACCATCAGAAACTGACTCATCTACCGAATCGCCCGACGGAGGGGAATGAGGGACCGTCGGTTGACCGTCTCGACGCTCCCTTCTTTGTCACCGGTCGATTTCGAAGTCGTCGCGAGCCGCTTAGAACTGATGCGGAGCGCTCGCGTGCATCCCGACGAACTTCCAATCTTCCCCCCGCTTTGCAAGCGTACCGCTCCACCTGGAATCGAACTCACGGCGCGTTCCACTCGTCGTGTCCGTCCACGCCATCTCAACCGTGTCGCTGAACCAAGCGTGACGGTCGCGTTGGGTCACTCGCAGTTCGTGACTCGTCACCGTCCAGTCCTTCGACTGACGGGTCTGCTCGCGCAACCCCTCTTCGACGGCCTCGTACCCGACGAGTTGCTCCGTGATTCCGAACTTGACCAGCGAGTCGTCATCCGCGAAATATGGATAGAGCGGTTCGCCCTGACGAAGCGATTCGTAGTAGTCACGGACCGTAGCTTCAGCATCGTCGGTTTCCATGGCGAACGAAACTCCTCGTTCAAGTTCCAAAGGTCTTCGTCCCACCCGGTGGCAACGGGTAAATCGACGCTCACCTTCGAAACGAGATGAACGGATGCGAACGACTCGCCAGACGATGTATTACCGATTCCACGGCGCGTCGTCTGGGTCGATGAGACGCTCTTCACGTTCGATGGCGTCTATCGTTGCCATGTCCTCCTCGTCCAACTCCAGTTTCCGTGCTTCGAGGTTGTCCCGGAGGTGCGCCTCGCTCGACGTCTTCGGGATGGCAACGACGTGCTCCTTCGAGGCTAGCCACGCCAACGATACCTGATGGGGCGTCGCGTCGTGTTTCTCCGCGACCGTCTGAATCTCGTCGATTTCGGTCACCTCCCCGCGCGCTATCGGCGCGTAGGCGACGAGCCAGTGGTCGTCCTCGCGGGCGTACTCGTGGAGTTCCTCCTGCTGGAGCAGGGGATGCATCTCGACCTGATGGGCGAATATCGGCGCGTCGAGCGTGTCGCGCGCCTCGTCGAGTTGTTCCGGCGTGAAGTTACTCAGGCCGACGTGCTCGATCGTCCCCTCGTCGTGAAGTTCGTCGAACGCCGGAAGGGTCTCCTCGGCGTCGTACGTGTCGCGCGGCCAGTGGACGTACAACAAGTCCACGCTCTCGACGCCGAGTCTGTCGAGACTCTCGTCCGTGCTGGAGAGCACGTCGTCGTAGGCGAGTGTATCGTCCCACACCTTCGTCGCCAGGAACACGTCGTCGCGGTCGACGTCCGCGCGCTCGATACCATCGCCGACGTACGTCTCGTTATCGTAGGCCTGTGCGGTGTCGATGTGACGGTATCCCATCTCCAGCGCGGTGGAAACGATTTCCGAACACTGTTCCGGGTCGGTATTTTTGTAGGTTCCGAGTCCGATTTTCGATAGTTCGTCCATACGTTTCCGTGTAGACGAACGCACGTGAATGATACGGCCATCACGCCGTCGTTCGATTTTTCGTGATGAACCAGTCGAACCTCGGTCGCTACTCGTCCTGCACGAGCGTCGTCTCGATGAGCCGCGACGTTCCGCGCCTGATTCGGCCGCCGACCGCCGTCGAGGAGATGTCCAACTGTTCGGCGAGCGCTTCGTGCGAGGTCTGTCGCGGTTCCTCGAAATACCCCTCCTCGAACGCGGTCAGCAGGGCCTTTCGTTGGGCCTCGGTCAGCGATTTTCCGTCGGCGGTGAGGCTCTCCTGTTGGTACAGCCGGTCGAGTTCGAACGAGATGCCTTCCTCCCGGCAGTAGCTCCACAGTTTCGACAGCGACTTTCGGTCGGGCAATTGGACGCGGAGGAGCCACCCCTGTCTCACCGACCGCGCTTCGAGCATCATCCCACCGACTTCGGTTGTTTTCGGCGTGACCAGTTTCGTGCCGGGCGTATAACAGAGACGATAGATACGGGTGTCCCCGTGGTCGGCGACCATCTCCCATCGGTCGACCGTCGAATCGTCCCCCAATGCAACCTCGAACGGCTCGAAATTCCCGTCGTCGGTCTCGACGAGAAAGAAAAACATCCCCGTCTCCGGGTCGGTTCCCGTCGTCGGGACGACTTTGATAGCGACGTTCGATACCGACTTTATCGTGGGTGCCAGCGCGAGGTCCGGGTGATGAACCGTGACGTGCGAAATAAACGTCATAGTGGGTTGTAATGCGTTGATTCGCTACGTGTCCCATTCTCGTTGGCATCCATGTTAAACATTCGGTACCACGGAATTGTTCGCGTGGAAACCCGCCGCGTTCCGCCTTTCGCGTTCACTCCCCGTTCACTTCCTGTTCAAAAAGCGCTCACGTGGTCGTCTTTCGGCTCCCACACGTGACCGGTCATCCGTAGCTCCCGGAGGTCGTCGAGCGTTTCGCCGACGGTTCGGCCCTGCTCGCCCATCGCCGCCGTCACGAGGCCGAGCGGAACGCCGTCCTCGTACTCCTCGCCGAGTTCGAGAACGACGGCTTTGAGGTCGGCGCCTTCCGTCGTTTCCCTGATCGACTCGACGTCGGCGATCTCCCACTCGACGTCGTGGCCCGTGAGTGCTCGGTGGCGTCTGTAGAACGCTATCACCTCGTTGGGCGTTTCCGTTTCCCTTCGTTCCCCACAGTTGGGACAGCTGGCGACGAACGGCGTTCGTTCCTGTTCTGTCATCGGTGGTTAGGCGTTGTAGGCCTCTTGGGCCAGTCGGTGGAATTTGTGCAGCGTGTGCTCGTTCGGTCCGAGTTGGGCCTGCGCGAGCGCACCCGATTTCAACCCCTCGTACTGGCGCTCGACCAGTTCGAAGTCCTCCTCCTGCAGTTGGCGACTCGTTCGCACGAACTCCAACTCCTCGTCGGTCATCTCCGCATCCCTGAAGAAGTAGTCGGCGATGAGCTGGAAACGCTCCTCGTCTATGGGGTCGATGATGTACGTGCCGTAACCGTCCGCGGTACCGTACATGTTCACCGTGAAGTTCGGCCACATGTAGTAGAACTTCGCCTCGTGTTCGTCGTGGATCCGGAGGTCGTCGTCCACGTCCTCCTCGTGGGTGTAATGGAGCACCCAGTGATAGTCGTTCACTTCGAGTTCGGAGTCGTTGAGTTGGATTCCTTTGATCCAGTCCTGATGGTTCGCCTGGCAGTGGTCACACTCGGAGTAGTTCCCCCCGAACGTCTTCCAGTTGCACTCGACCTCCGAGACGAATCGTGCGGCGTGTTCGTACTCGTCGAGCGGGAGGACTTCGAGTTCCGTCGCCATCTTTCCGGCCTGTTCCGAGAGCGGTATCGGGTCGGTGTCGAAGTTGACGAACACCAGCGGTCCGATGCGGTCGGTCGAAACCTCCATGAGGCCGTTCGTCTCGGCGTCCAGTTCCGACACGTCCTCGTCGTCCAAGTCGGGATTGAGACTGGCCTCTTCGAAGCTCTTCGGCGTCGTCGAGAGGTCCCCGTCGAGGTCGTACGTCCAAAGGTGGTACGGACACTGAATCCGACTCATGTTGCCGGGGTCGGTCATGGGCGTGTCGTCGACCATCTTCGACCCGCGGTGGGCACAGACGTTGTAAAACGCGCGAACGTCGTCCTCGTCGTCCCGAAGGATGATGACCTGCTTATCGCCCACCGTCCGGGTGAAGAAGTCCCCGACCTCGGGAATGCTGTTGGCGTGGCCAGCGTACACCCAGTACCGCGAGAACACCTTCTCCTTCTCCATCTCGAAGACGTCCGGGCTGGTGAAGTACTCCGCGGGGAGGGCATTCGTTTCGTCGGTGATGTCCGGGCTGACCGCTTCGACCTGATCCGTTCCGTCGTTCCATCGTGTCATGTGACAACTTGTCTCGTCCTTGGGGTATAAAAATGAACCACAGATAGCTCCCCCATTCAAGTGAACCGGTGTTCGCGCCCCGGTTCGAGGACACCAATTCGCGTCGAAACTCCCGCCGGTTCGCTCGTTTTTTCCGGGGAAAACTCTGAAGATGGTCGATTCGAAACATCGTTGGTGGGTATGAGTGACAGTAACAATCGAAGGGACGTCATCGTCATCGGCGTCGGTGGAATGGGGAGCGCAGCCACGTACCACCTGGCCCGACGCGGTTTCGACGTCCTCGGATTGGAACGGTTCGATATTCCGCACACGCATGGCTCGTCGCACGGCATCACGCGTATCATCCGCCGCGCGTACTACGAACATCCGTCCTACATCCCGCTCATCGAGCGGGCGTACGAACTGTGGGACGATTTGGCCGAGCGGACGGGCAGGCCCGTCATCCACCGGACCGGGTCCATCGACGCCGCTCCCGAAGGGAACATCGTCTTCGAGGGCTCGCTGCGCTCCTGTGAGGAACACGACATTCCCCACGAAATCCTCACCGGCGCGGAACTGAACGAGCGGTTCCCCGGCTATCGCCTCCCGGACGAGTACAAGGCGCTGTACCAACCGGACGGCGGGTTCATCGTCCCGGAGGAGTCCATCATCGGCCACGTCGAAGCCGCACAGGAAGCAGGCGCTGACGTTCGCGCTCGACAGCAGGTCCTCGACTGGACGGAGACGCCGGACGGCGGCGTGCGGGTCGAAACCCCGAACGCGTCCTACGAAGCCGACAGCCTCGTGCTCGCCGCCGGTGCGTGGAACTACAAACTCGCGGACGCGCTGGAGGGCCTCGCCGTCCCCGAACGGCAGGTCCTCGCGTGGTTCCAACCCGAAACGCCGTCGCTGTTCGAACCCGACTCGCTCCCCGTGTGGAACATCAGTTCGCCGGAGGGACGGTTCTACGGCCTTCCAATCTACGGCGTCCCCGGATTCAAACTCGGCAAGTACCACCACCTCGACGAACAGGTCGATCCCGACGACTGGAACACCGAACCGGGACCCGCCGACGAACGACTCTTGCGCGATTTCACGGAGAAGTACTTCCCGGAGGCGGCGGGCCAGACCATGCGACTGGCGACGTGCATGTTCACCAACTCGCCGGACGAACACTTCATCCTCGATACCCTCCCGGACCATCCGCAGGTCGCGGTCGGGGCCGGGTTCTCGGGTCACGGATTCAAGTTCGCGAGCGTCATCGGCGAAATCCTCGCCGACCTCGCCGTCGAGGGCGAAACCGACCATCCGATAGACATGTTCGAGTTGGACCGGTTCGATTGAAGAGGCGTCTCTCGCTGAAACGGGGGGACCTTTTTTCAATACCTGTCCTATCTCACAATGACCCTTTTCACACGTTCCCGTCGATGTTAATGTGGTAAATGAGTACAAGTAGCATACTCCCCGATGAAGCCGGGACGCTCATCGTGGGTGCCGGGTGTGTCGGCTGTAGCGCGGCGTACCACTTGAGCGAACTTGGCCGCGAGGATGTCGTCGTCGTCGACCAGGGACCGCTGTTCGAAACGGGTGGCTCGACCTCGCACGCCCCCGGTCTGGTGTTTCAGACCGCCGGGAACAAGTTGATGTCCAAGATGGCTCAGTACACGCGGGAACTCTACGACGACCTCGGCGGCTTCCGGAAGTGCGGCGGTATCGAGGTGGCCTACACGGAAGACCGGTGGGAGTTCCTCAAACGGAAGCGCGAGTGGTCCCGCTCGTTCGGCGTCGAGGACGGGGAACTGCTCTCCCCATCGGCGGTCGAAGAGCGCGTTCCCCAGATAAACGCGGACGTCATCCACGGCGGGTTCTACGTCCCCTCCGACGGGAAGGCCCACGCGGTCGAGGCCTCGGAGGAGATGGCGAATCTGGCGCGCGAACGCGGAGCCGAGTTCTACGGGAACACGAAAGTCATCGACCTCGAAACCGACGACGGGGAAATCGATGCCGTCGTGACCGAACACGGCCGTATCGAGGCCGACGAGGTTCTCCTCGCCACGAACATCTGGGGGCCGCTGTTCGGCGAGATGGTGGACGTCGACGTACCCCTCAAACCGTGCGCCCACCAATATCTCGTCTCGGATTCCATCGACGAACTGGCCGGTTCCGAGCGCGAAATCGAACAGCCGATACTCCGCCATCAGGACCGCTCGCTGTACTTCCGCCAGCACGGTGACGCCTACGGCATCGGGTCGTACAACCACGACCCCCTCCTCGTCGAACCCGAGGACATCTACGGCCCGGACCAACTGGACGACCTCGGACTGGAGTACCCGTCGCTCCGCGAGTTTACGGCCGAACACTTCGTCGAGAACACGCATCCCGACCACGAACAACCGGCGTTCGACGCCGCGAGTGAACTGATTCCCGCGTTCGAGGAGTGTGACTGGGAAACCGAAATGAACGGGATGTTCTGTTTCACCACCGACGGGATGCCGATTCTCGGCGAAACCGAGGATATCGACGGCCTCTGGTGGGCGCTCGCCGTCTGGGTGACCCAATCGGGCGGCGTCGGGAACGTCATCGCCGAGTGGATGGAAAACGGCACCCCGCGACTCGACGGCGAGCGCGTGGACGCGACCGGTGCGTCCATCGACCGGTTCCAAGGCCACCACGGTGCCGACGAATTCGTCCGCGACCGAGCCGCACAGCAGTACCGCGAGGTCTATCAGCTCACCCATCCTCGGAATCAACCGAAGAAACAACGCGGCTTGCGCCGAAGTCCGTACTATCCGCGTCAGCAGGACCTCGGCGCGGAGTTCTACGCGAGCGACGGCTGGGAGTCACCGCAGTGGTACGAAGCGAACGAGGCGCTGCTCGACGAGTACGACGTCCCCGACAGACCCGAGTGGATAGGTCGCAACTGGTCGAAGGCACACGGAGCGGAACACCAAGCGGTCCGCGACCGGGTCGGGCTGTACGACCTCACATCCTTCACCGCCATCGAAGTGCGTGGCTCCGGTTCGGAGCGGTTCCTGCAGGGACTCCTCTCGAACGACATCGACGTGTCGCCCGGACGGGTGCGCTATACGACGATGCTCAACGAGGACGGGGGCATCCTCGCCGACCTGACCGTCTCCCGACTCGACGAGGACCGGTTCCTGATTCTGACCGGCGGCGGCAGTTCGGGGACGACGCAGGGCCGCTGGATTCGAGACCACGCCCCCGACGACGGCACCGTCGAGGTCATCGACCGGACCTCCGCCCGATGCGGCCTCGGCGTCTGGGGACCCAACGCTCGCAAGACCCTCGAAGGACTCGTCGAGACGGACATCTCGCACGACGCTTTCCCCTTCTTCTCCTGTCAGGAGACGTACGTCGGGGGCGTTCCGGTGACGATGCTCCGCGTCTCGTTCGTCGGCGAACTCGGCTGGGAACTGTACGCTCCGCAGGAGTACGGTGCGCAACTGTGGGACGCGGTCTGGGACGCTGGCGAGGAGCACGGCGTCCTCGCGATGGGCGATGCGACGCTCAACTCGATGAGCATGGAGAAAGGATTCCGGCTGTGGGGAACCGACATATCTCCCGAGTACAACCCCTACGAGGCGAACCTCTCCTTTGCGGTGGACATGGAGACCGACTTCATCGGAAAGGAAGCGTTGGCCGAAGCCAAAGAGTCTGGCATCGAACGAAGGCTCGTTCCCGTGACCCTCGACGAACCGGGTGCGGTCGTCGATACGGGCCACCCCATCGTCGACGGCGACGAGATTCTGGGCTACACGACCCGCGCCGACTACGGCTACACCATCGACGCCGGTATCGCCTACGCCTATCTGCCGACCGACTACACCGACGCCGGACAGTCCGTCGAGGTGGAGTACGAAGGCGAGCGGTTCCCGACGACGGTGCGGAACGAACCGCTGTTCGACTCCGACCGGGAGAAGATACTGCGCTGATTCGAGTGTCACGATGACGACGCAGATATCGAACCGTTCGGGACACACGTTCGCGCCAAACCGCACCTGTCATTGCAGTGCACGACGACGACCACACAGATGACTACCAACACGACGGAACGACTCTCCTTTTCGGACATCGAACAGGCCATCGAACGACTCGACGACCCGTCCGTCGTGAAGCGGACGCCCGTCGAACGGAGCACGTCGCTCGACGACCGAACCGGCGGCGAGGTGCACCTGAAGATGGAGCATCTCCAGTGGACGGGGTCGTTCAAAACCCGCGGCGCGTACAACAAAATCGAGCGCGACGTGGTGGGGACGGACACCGAGCGCGTCGTCGCAGCGAGCGCCGGGAATCACGCGCAGGGCGTGGCGCTCGCGGCGACCAAACTCGGCATCGATTCGACCATCGTGATGCCCAAGACCGCACCGCAGACGAAAATCGACGCGACGAGGGGCTACGGCGGCGAGGTGGAACTCGTCGGACAGGACTTCCGCGAGGCGATGAATCACGCACAGTCCCTCGCCGAGGACGGCTCCGCGGAACTCATCCACGCGTACGACGACCCGGCCATCATCGCCGGGCAGGGCACGCTCGGCGTCGAGATGTACGAGGACCTCCCGACCGTCGATACCGTCGTCGTTCCCATCGGCGGCGGCGGCCTCATCTCGGGTATCGCGATGGCTTTCGCCGAACTGTCCCCCGAGACGCGTATCGTCGGCGTCCAAGCGACGGGCGCGGCGACCGTCCCCGACAGTCTGGACAAAGGGATTCCAAAAACGCTCGACTCGGTGGACACCATCGCGGACGGCATCGCAACCGGCGGCATCTCCGAGTTGACGCTCTCGCTCATCGAACAGCACGTCGACGAAATCGTCACCGTGACCGACAGCCAAATCGCGCGTGCGGTTCTCTTCCTCCTCGAGCGGGCGAAACAGGTGGTCGAAGGTGCCGGTGCGGCCTCGGTCGCGGCCGTCATGAGCGAATCCCTCGACGTCGAGGGAGAGACGGTGATGCCGCTGCTCTGTGGCGGAAACCTCGATATGACGATGCTGCAAACCGTGTTGGTGCACGCGTTGACGAACCGCGAGCAGCTCCTTCGGCTTCGGGTGCGCATCCACGACCAACCCGGGGAGATGCAGGAGGTGTCCGGCATCATCGCGGACCACGGGGCGAACATTCGCAACGTCCGCCACGACCGCTCGGCACCGGAACTGGACGTCGGCGAGGCCTACCTCGTCTTCCAGGTGGAGACGAGCGGTGCCGGGCAGGCGAGGAATATCATCCGTTCGATACGCAGTCACTCCTACGAGGTCATCCACGTCAACTCCTGAGTCGGTTTCGGACGCGTGACCGCCATCGTCGAAGTCGAGCGGTTCTCTCTTTCGTTCATAGTGCGTTCGATGAGTTGCTATAAAATACGGTGGCGATTAAATTTTTGTCCGTCCATTAAATAGACCACAGTATAGAAACACGAGCTATTATTATCGAATCTCAAGACAGAGGCATGTGGCATTGTGTCATGGTGTCCTGGAACATGGGTTCGATGTCGGATTCGAGCGTACATCGCCTCTCAGCCGTCTCGGGACATCTGACAACGATTCAATGGATTGTTGGGAAATCGCCGTTGAATTCGAGCGACACGTCGTCGAGCGCCGAAGATATCGTCGTCAACTGCTCGAACGGACGGCCGACGCGTAGTTCCGTGCGGTACAAAAAACGTAACAGGAGATTACATGAGCGAAATATGAGTCAAGAACAAGGAATCGTACGCGAGTTCGTAGACGAAATAGACCCCCTCGTGTTCGGGTTCGGGATTCTGACCGCGGTAACGTTCCTCGGATACGTCTTACTGGTCGGCCCGGACCAAGCAGGAACCACCATGGAAGCCATCAACGACTGGTTGTGGACCAACTTCTCGTGGTTCTACCTCTGGGCGATGCTGATATTCGTCGGCTTCACGACGTTCCTCATCTTCGGCCCGTGGGGAAAGATCAAACTCGGTCCTCCCGATGCGGAACCGAGGCACGACTTCCTCACTTATTTTGCGATGTTCTTCTCCGCCGGAATCGCCGCCGGAATCGTGTTTTGGGGTCCCGCCGAAGCCATCTTCCACTACGGGAGCGGAACCCCACTCGCGGGTGCTGACTCCCCCGCGAAGCAACGCATGCTGGGGTCGCTCCAGTACACGTTCTTCCACTGGGGCATCTCGGCGTGGGCGGCCTACCTCATCGTCGGCGTGCCCATCGGCTACTTCGCACACAAGAAGGGTGCGCCGTTCAAGTTCTCTACCGTAATCGCCCCGATTGTCGGCGTCGAGAATCTCGACGACAGCTACTTCGCGCGACTCGTCGACCTCATCGCGGTGTTCGGGACCATGGGCGGCATCGCCACGTCGCTCGGATTCATCGGCCAGCAGTTGCTGATGGGGATGGACTATCAGTTCGGGTCGGTCCGAACGCCGTCGGCGTCGGCGTCGGCGCTCCCGCTCGACATCTTCGGCGTCCAACTCGGCGACCTCGGCATCATCCTCGTCATCATCGGCGTGACCACGGTGTTCACGCTCTCCGTCATCAGCGGCGTCGAGAAGGGTATCAAGCGGCTCTCCCAACTGAACGTCATCGTGTTCGTCTCGTTGGGAGTGTTGGTCTTCTTCATCGGCATCTACAACGGGATGGCCTCGTTCGTGCTCAATCTGGGGACGCAGGCCGTCGGTCAGTACTTCAACCAGTTCATCAAAATGAGCCTGTTCACGGGCGCGGCGACCGATTCGTCGTTCCTCGGAAGTTGGACCATCTTCTACTGGGCGTGGTGGTTCTCGTGGGCACCCTTCTCGGGCATCTTCCTCGCGCGGATTTCGTACGGTCGAACCATCCGCGAAGTGACGTTCGTCGGCGTCATCGCCACGACGCTGGCCACGGTTCCGTGGTTCCTCGTCATCGGCGGGATGTCGATGCGGATGCAACAACTCGGTCAAGCGGACATCCTCGGCGTCCTCGCGAACTACGGTGGTAACGAAGCCGTCTCCGGCTATCCGTTGTTCGGAGCGCTTCCAGCGGGTGCCCTGCTGTCGGGCCTGTTTTTCCTGTTGGTCATCACGTTCTTCGTCACCTCGGCCGACTCCTCGACGCTCGGCATCGCGATGCTGACCACCGGCGGGGAGGAGAACCCCTCGGAACTCAACCGCCTCATCTGGGGCGTCCTTCAGGGGCTCGTCGCCGCCGTCCTCATCGTCATCGGCGGTACGAACGCGCTCCAACAGGCAGCCATCATCACCGGCGGACCGGTCGCCATCATCGGTCTCATCGGCGTGTACGGCATGGTGAAGGAGTTCAGCAGTTTCAAGGGACGCGTCCTCGTTCAGGAGGGGGCGTCCATCCGGGACGACGATACGCTACTCGGCGGTCGAAGTAGCAGTGGCGGCGGGACGAGTGGTGCGGCGTCCGTCCGTCCCGCCGAGAGCGACGAGGACGACTGACGTTCATTCCTTTCGAGCCGAACATAAAAATTCCGTCTTCGCGCCCCCACGTTTTTACTCGTAAATCGGAAACTCCTGACAGAGGCGGCCGACGTCACCGCGTGCCTGTTCGAGGACGGTCTCGTCGTCGGGCGCATCCAACACGTCCGCAATCGTTTCCGCGACGGTTTGCATCGCTTCCGCGTCGAATCCGCGAGTGGTAACGGCGGGTGTGCCGATTCGGATGCCGCTCGTCACCATCGGCGACCGACTCTCCCCAGGAACGGTGTTCTTGTTGACGACGATACCAACGCGGTCGAGTGCGGTTTCGGCCTCCTTTCCGGTGAGGTCCGGGTGCGAGTCACGAAGGTCGACGAGGACGAGATGTTTGTCCGTCCCGCCGGAGACGAGCGAGAATCCGCGCTCTCGAAGCACCGACGCCAGCGTTTTGGCGTTCTCGACGACCCGCGTCGCGTACTCTTCGAACTCGGGTTCGAGCGCCTCGCCGAACCCGGCCGCCTTGCCCGCGATGTTGTGCATGAGCGGACCGCCCTGTGCGCCCGGGAAGACCGCCGAATCGACGGCATCAGCGTGCTCCTCGTCGCACATGATGATGCCGCCCCGTCCCGCACGAATCGTCTTGTGCGTCGACCCGGTGACGAAATCGGCGTGCGGAACCGGATTCGAGTGTTCGCCCGCCGCGACCAACCCCGTGATGTGGGCGATGTCCGCAAGATGGTAGGCGTCCACCTCCTCGGCGACGGCGGCGAATCGCTCGAAGTCGAACTCCCGCGGATACGCCGACGAACCGCTGACGATGAGGTCGGGGTCGAACTCTCGAGCGTGGGTAGCGAACTCATCGTAATCGATGTATCCGGTTTCCGGATCGACTTCGTACTGTTCGACTTCGTACAACTGCCCGGAGAAGTTCACCGAGTGGCCGTGCGAGAGGTGGCCGCCGTGACTCAGCGAGAGGGACAGGATTCGGTCGCCGGGGTCCAACATTGCGAAGTAAACGCCCATGTTCGCCTGCGTCCCGGAGTGGGGTTGCACGTTGACGTGCTCGGCACCCCAGAGCCGTTTGGCTCGTTCGACCGCCAACTCCTCGACGGTGTTCGCGTGCTCACAGCCGCCGTAGTACCGGCCGCCGGGATAGCCTTCCGCGTACTTGTTCGTGAAGACGCTTCCCTGTGCGTTCATCACCGCCTCGGAGACGTGATTCTCCGAGGCGATCATCCCCAGCGTCGATTCCTGTCTGTCGCGCTCGTTTTCGATCGCCGCTTCGACCGTCGAATTTCTCCCTTCGAGTTGCTCCGACATGTGTGAACAGATTACATACGTTGTCCGGCGTAGTTTTTCGGGTGTCTCACGCCGGATGTTTTTGAAGGTCGGCGAGACGGATGGACTCTTCCGTCTCTGCCGTGAACGTTCGCGTTCTGCAACGTTTCCACCCGTCTTCATCACCCTGTCGTCCACCGATGACGCGGAACGAAACGATCGTCTCGAAGACGGATGTCGGCCGGATTATTTCCAAATTGCTTTTAAACATGTTACTGTTTACAGACGCGATTATATGTGGCTTTGCGTTCGTGAATAACGCGAGGTTGTATACCAAATGTCAATGGATGCCGTAGTTTACAAGGGCGAACACGAGGTCGCCGTGGAGGAAGTCGAGGAACCGGAGATAGAGAACCCCAACGACGTCATCATCGACGTCACGACGACCTGTATCTGCGGCTCCGACCTCCACATGTACGAGGGGCGGACGGCGGCCGACTCCGGCCTCGTCTTCGGGCACGAACCGATGGGCATCGTCGACGAGGTTGGGGAGGGCGTCGAATCCCTCTCGGTCGGCGATCGCGTTTCGATTCCGTTCAACGTCGCGTGTGGATTCTGCGAGAATTGCGAGAACGGGTACACGGGCTTTTGCCAGACCGTGAACGACACCGGGAGCGTACCGGCGGGTGGCGCGTACGGGTACGTCGGCATGGGTCCGTACAAGGGCGGGCAGGCGGACCGCATGCGCGTACCGTTCGCGGACTTTAACGCGCTGAAACTCCCCGACGGCGACGAACACGAGGACGCCTTCGCGTTGCTCGCGGACATCTTCCCGACGGGATGGCACGGGACGGAACTGGCGAACCTCCAACCCGGCGAGTCGGTCGCCATCTTCGGCGGCGGACCGGTCGGACTGATGGCCGCCTACAGCGCCAAAATCAAAGGCGCATCGGAGATTTACGTCGTCGACCGCGTGGAGAGCCGCCTCGACCTCGCCGAGGAACACTGCGATGCGACGCCCATCAACTTCGAAGCGGGCAACCCCGTCGAACAGATAATCGATGAACACGGCGGCGAAGTGGACAAAGGCGTCGATGCGGTCGGCTATCAGGCGGTCGACCCGGACAAACAGGCCGACGATGCGTACGACCCGGCACGGGAGAACCCCGCGGTCGTTCTCAATCAGCTGATCAGGACCGTCCGTCCCACCGGCAAACTCGGAATCATCGGGTTGTACGTCCCGGAGGACCCCGGCGCACCGGACGAGATGGCGGCACAGGGCCGTCTCGGTATCGACTTCGGAAAGCTCTTCGAGAAGGGCCAACGCCTCGGTACCGGCCAATGTAACGTCAAAGAGTACAACCGAGAACTCCGCGACCTCATCATCTCCGGCCGTGCCGACCCCAGTTTCGTGGTCTCTCACCGCGTCGGGTTGGAACAAGCTCCCGAGATGTACGACCGATTCGACGACCGCGAGGAAGGGTTCACGAAAGTGCTGCTCGAACCCTGAACCGGCGTTCGATTCCGTCGTCAAATTACTTCTCGTTCGACCGTTTTCCGCATCAATCGCCGTTTCCACCAACCGCGTTTCTTCCCGTCACGCTCGACGACGTGATGTAACTGGTATTGGTTATATTTCTCCCACAAACATGACTTCCGTAACCGCATTTAATGGTGTTTCTATACCGTGGTGAATCGTTATTCCTTTCCACCATGGAATTATTCACGATGGAATCGATTTCACTTTCCGAGGCGAAGACGCTCATCGAAGCCGCAGAACAGAGAGCGAACGAGATAGAGAATCCGATGGTGATCACGGTTGCGAACGACGAAGGGAACCTCGTCGCCCAACATCGGATGGACGACGCGTGGCTCGCGTCGGTAAACATCTCGCGGAACAAAGCCTACACGGCCGCCGCGCTGGAGATGCCGACGCACGAACTGGCCGAAGCGTCGGAACCGGGGAACTCTCTCTACGGACTCCAGACGACGGACGACAACCGAATCGTCGTCTTCGGCGGCGGTTATCCCCTCGAACGCGACGGCGAGGTCGTCGGTGCGTTCGGCGTTTCCGGCGGCGCAGTCGAACAGGACCGCGAAGTCGCCGAGGCGGGCGTCGAGGAGTGGAACCGGAATAACTGACGGGCAACCGCCGAGGCGGAGAGCGAACTTGTACTATTCGCTTTAATACCCGTGAGCTACGGCCGCGGGGCGGCCTTTTGGAGCGCCGCCTCGGCGATGTTGCCGCCGTAGTCGGCACACCGGGACAGCGAATCGATGCTCAGTCGAAGTTGCTGGGCTTGGTGTGGACCGAGGTCGCGGAGATGATCGTCGATAGCGCGGCCACGATGGTCGACTTCGGAAACCGCGTGGCGAGCCTCGTTCGCCAGCTGAACGGCGTTTTCACGGTCGTCGGCGAGGAGTGCCTCCGTGGCGGTCTCGATGATGCGTTCCGCCTCTTCGTGGAGTTCCACGACCGACGTCGATACGGGTTCGGGGACAGAATCGAGTTTGACGGAGACCTGACCGATTTTCGCCGCGTGGTCGGCGATGCGTTCGAGTTGGCGAGCGCCGGTGAAGAGGTCGAAACAGACCTCCCGCGGGATGCCGAGTTCCTCGACCGCGGCGGGCGTTCGGAGCGTCTTTCGGAACAGTCGTGACACGACGAACCACAGTCTATCGACGTCGTCGTCGCGGTCGATGACGTCCCGCGCGAGAGCGTCGTCGCGCTCGGTGAGTGCACGTATCGCGTCTTTCAACATTTCGAGGGCGATGACGTGCATCCGCCCGACCGCGTTGGTGAGCGAAAACTGGGAGGAGTCGAAGAGCACTTGGACGACGAACGTTCTGTCCCTCTCTTTTATCACCTCGAAACCGGCGAGCGTCCGCGTGGCCGTGCGGATGGCGCGCCGATCGTCGGCCGTGATACGGCTGGTTTCGACCGTGATGACGTCGTACCCGCTCACGTACATGGCGATCACAGTGCGAACGAGTTCGTCACCGCCGCAACCGGTGCCGTCGAAGTGCCCTTCGAGGGCTTCGTCGCGGTGATTCGGCGTGAGGATGAGGGTGTACTCGTCCGGGTAGATGCCGAGCGCACTACCTTCCGATACCTCGTTCTCCGTCGCCCATCCCTTCGGAAGGGAAACGGTGTACGTCGACCCGCCCGTGATCTGCACTTTCCGTGTCTCCATATCCCCATACTCACAATAGAGACTATAAAAACTTCCTAAAATATATATTCTATTGGAATATATAGATATATGGCTATATCGGATGAGATATTTTGAGACGTATTCGGTTTGGCTTTTCGTCGCATTTCGGCCATCTCTGTGGCGACTCTTCAAGAAGGAATCCCTGGGATGAATCGGTGACGTCGCGCATATTTCGGGCGAAGTTCGTTGATATAATCTGCGACGAACTATCGAATCACTGGCGTACGGTTTCCCCTCAACGGCGCACGCGTTGGGACGTAAACCGTTACGGGACCATCTGACAGCTGTGCGATGAGCGACCGATGGCTCCCATCAATTCGCTGAGTAGAACACGCTGCTCGCCGGGATTCTGTTCGTCGATATGGAATACAAATATCAACGATATAAACCTCCAAAATGGGCTGCGGTGAACCGACTCTGGTCAAGTGGTTCAAAAGCATCCGAGTGGTTCGAGACGCCGCTGACGTCTCGACATTACGAGAGAGCGAAGTTCTTTCGAACGACCAGGTGGCACTCGGTTTGTTCCGGCCTGTAGAAACAGTGGACCCATCACACCGCCATCGAACCTCCACCGTTTCTTGTAACTATCGAAGGAAACGCCGATGGATGCTCAGCGTTACAGTTCGGATGATTTTCCGTACGCGTGGCGTGATTAGCGCAGTTCGTGTGCTTTCTTCACACGTCCCAGCGGGAACACGTGGCCGACGCCACTCGCCGCCGCGTGTATCAAAACGCGCACGTCGAAGCGATGAAGATGGCTATCGGGTGCCGCTGAACGAACGCACTTGGTCCGTGTTTCGTGGCGGGGAGAGCCGCACCCTGCAACCTGCTATAGTGCAGCGAAGGCGATAAACGATTTCGGCATGCAGTTGCTGTAATTTCGTCGTCAAAAAAGCCAATCTATTCAGTTGGTGATGGTTTATCGACGAAACACGAGACTCTCGACCGACGTTCGGAAACCAACTACCCGAGACGACTTTCCCGTTTCCACGGTCGAGAGTACGACCGGCAAACCATTTCCTCCAGAGTGGAGGAACCCTCACAAACTACGGGACGCTTTTTCTCGGTTGATATAGCGTTATGAAATACATTGATTTTACATGATGCCCGTCCGGTTTCGAACTCACCGCCGACACCCGTCCATTACAGTAGTAATTCTGTAATGGAAGGCTCCGTTACGGTCGTCGTTCTCGGCGCGAGCGGAGACGAGTATCGTCAGATGAACTTCGGATGGTCCGCCTCGCGCTCCGCCATGTTGATGTTCACCTCGATGACGTTCGCCGCGTTCGTCACTTTCTCGACGATCATGTCGTGATACTCCGTTTCGTTCATCCGGTTAGTTGGACCGGAAACGCTCACCGCCCCGAGAACGCGACCGTTCCTGTCGAGTACCGGCGCGCCGATGGCTTTGAGACCCTCTATCTCCTCCTCGTCGTTGTACGCGTACCCTCGCTCTCGGATTTGTTCGAGTTCCGAATCCAGTTCCTCTCGGTCGGTGATGGTGTTTTCCGTCTTACGAACCAGTCCGTAGCGGTCGACGATGGCGTCCACGCGCTCGGGCGGGAGCGACGCGAGAATCGACTTCCCGGTCGCCGAGAAGTGGAGATAGTCCGGTTTCTGCAGTTTGCTCGTCTGATAGTTGCTCCCGACCGCTTTCTCGCCTCGCACCTTGTACAGGTTCACGCTGAGACCGTGCTGTTCGGTTGCGAGGTGGGCGTACTCCCCCGTTTCGTCGGCCAAACTTTCGATTTCGGGTTTTCCGATGCTGTACAGTTTGTTCTGGTTGCGAACGTACTCGCCGAGGAGGAGGAACTGCAACGACAGCGAGTAGGTGTTTCCCTCCTGGACGACGAACTTGTTCTCCCGAAGCGTCGTGAGGTGATTGTAGACGGCACTTTTCGACATCCCGAGATGGTCGGCGAGCTCCGTGACGCGCGCGCCGTCCAACTCCTCCAGCGCCTGAATCACGTCGAACGCCCGCGTGACCGTCTTTAGGGTCCGCGACGAGCCGGTTTCGGTGGAATCTGCCATGCTAACCGATACCAAATAGAGCGATAAAAGCGTTTGTATATGGAGCAAAGATTTCCGAGGCTTCGAACCGATAGCCGTCGTCGGGGTCGAAATCGACAGACGACCCGTCCGATTCTCGAAGCCCTCAATTTCGGCTCGAACGGCCGATATCGGTGTCACGGCAGCTCATCATTTTTGAGCTTGCGTTCAAAATACGTGCAAATTGACTGTGGACATTTAGGCCGTTCACGAGTTGTGTTACCCATTATCTGAAACGGATAATGCTATCCGGTCGAAAATGCGCGTTTCACGCCCTGTATGGTTAATGATGAAGCTAGCTCCTGTTCTCAATAGGTATAACGACCGAAGCGACGAGAGAAGGGACAGAAATCGGTCGAAAATCGCTGAATCAAGGGCTGTTGTGTGGACAAAGCGTACTTCGCCGCGGAGGATATTCAAACGAGAATCCCGCTGATGACGAGCTGAAACGCTCGATTCTCGGTCTTCTAGCCAAGAACAGTCCGATTTGCTCGTTCGAGAACGCCGTTATTCGTCAGCGTCGGCGAGTCGCGTTAGCGCACCCGCGAGGACGCGCGTCGATGCGGCACAATCCTCCCACTCGGTCCACTCCAGCGGATTGTGTGAAATGCCGTCACGTGACGGGGCGAAAAGTAGGCCTGCATCCGTGACATTCGCAACGTGCATGGTGTCGTGGGCGGCACCCGAGTGCAGGGACAACGTGTCGATGTTCGCGGTCTCCCCGGCGGCTTCCAGCGCGGTGCGACACCGGTCGCTCATCGGAACGGGGTGGCGGTTCCACGGCCGCTCGAACGCAGTCGTCACGTCGCGCTCGGTTTCGATGCGGTCGAGGCTCCGCTTCGCTCGGTCCACGACGTACTCGATGGACTCCTGTTCGATGTCGCGGACATCGAGGGTCAGTTCCGCCCGTCCCGGAATGACGTTCGGTGCGCCCGGTCCCACGTCGAGTTTGCCGACGGTGGCGACCGCCGTGTCCGATTCGGCTTCGACGCGCTCACGCGCGGCGCGTTCGACGTCGAGAACGAACTCGCTCGCCCCCGCAAGGGCGTCCGACCGGTCGTCCATCAGCGTCGATCCCGCGTGGTTCGCTTCGCCGGTGATTTCGATGGCACACCGGGAGAGTCCCGTTATCGTCGTCACGATTCCGGCGGGGATACCCGCGTCTTCGAGGCGCTCGCTCTGTTCGATGTGGAGTTCGAGCCACGCGTGCCACTCGTCGGCGGCCACGCGCCCCTCGCCGAGAAAGCCGATGTCGTCGAGGGCGGCTTCGAGCGTCACGCCGGATTCGTCTTCGAGCGCGAGCGCCGTTTCGAGGCTCATCTCCCCGGCGGCGACGGCGGAACCGAGCAACCCGCCGTCGAACCGCTGGCCCTCCTCCTCGGTGAAACAGACGACCTCGACCGGCCGCGCCGGTTCGACGCCCGCGTCTTGCATCGCCCGAACCGCTTCCAGCGCGGAGTAGACACCGAGCGGGCCGTCGAAGATGCCGCCCTCCGGGACCGAATCGAGGTGGCTCCCGGCGGCGACCGCGGCCGCGTCGAGGTCCGCGCTCTCGGGCGTCCACCGGCCGACGATGTTTCCAACGCCGTCCACGCGAACGTCGAGACCGGCGTCCCGCAATCGCTCGCAAAAATACTCTCTTGCCTCCCTGTCCGCCTCGGTTCCGGTGAGGACGGTTCGACCGTGACCGTTTTCGACCGCGACCGACCCGAACGCCGCGTTGGCCTCGATGTCACGTCGTAGCCGTTGCTCGCGTACCTGCATGCGTACCAAGGCAACGTGGCCCACCCGCCTATTTGACTGTTTCCCAATCAGGCATTCGACTTACAGGTTTGACGCCCGGTTTCACTTCAGAAATCCAACTATCGTGTCGGTTTTTTCATAATCTTTATCACGGACGGTTGAGTGCGCTATTCTATGCCAAGCGATAGCAATAGCCGCAAGAATGAAAATAATAGCGATACGGCCGGTCACGGACGCGTCGACCGCCGGGCGTTCCTCGCCGCGACGGCGGCCGGTGTTCCCGTCGCGCTCGCCGGCTGTCTCGGTGGCGGCGACTCGGACGACTCCGGCGGCGGAAACGGGGACGGAAACGCGAAGATGGGCGGCACGCTCCAGTGGGGCGGTGCCGTGCCCGTGCAGGGACTCGACCCTCACCTCGAAAGCGCAGCCGCGACCAACCGCGTGCTCGAAAACATCACCGAGCCCCTCATCCGGTTGGCTCCCGACTACTCGCTGAAACCCCATCTCGCGAAGGACTGGACGACCTCCGACGACAACACGAAACTGGAGTTCACCCTCCAGAAGGGAGTGAAATTCCACGACGGCAGCGAGATGACGTCCAAAGACGTTCTCGCGACCTACAAGCGGATTGCGAACGGCGAGTACCTCGCCACCGGGTTCTTCGACTTCGTGGACTCGATGGACAACCCCGACGACCAGACGTTCGTCGTGCAGTTGTCCGAACCGTTCGCGCCGTTCCTCTCGCGGATGTCGACCGGGGAGATGCACATCGTCCCCGAGAAACAAGCACAGAAGAAGAAGATCAAGGAACCCATCGGAACGGGGCCGTACCAGTTCGAGAGCCACGAGGTGGAGACGTCGTTCACGATGACGAAGTTCGACGACTACTGGAACGCCAACGACGAGAACGGGCCCTTCCTCGACAAAATCGTCAAGAGCGAGATTACGGACCCCAACGTTCGACTGCAGTCGTTCCGCGCGGGCGAGTACGATTTCGTCAACGGCGTCCCGCCGAAGGACGTCGAATCGCTCAAGAACGATTCGTCCGTCCGCTTCGAAAAGCAGTTCCCGAAGGCGCTCGTCTACCTCGGGTTGAACTGCAACAAGAAGCCGTTCGACGACAAACACGCCCGCCTCGCGCTCGATTACGCGCTCGACAAGGAGAAGATCAGCGAGGCGGCGCTCTACGGCACCGGCAAGACGACGGCGACGCCCGCCGCGCCCGGCAGCAAGTGGGTGAACCCCGACATCAAACCGCGTCCGCGTGACCTCGACAAGGCCAGAGAACACCTGAAGAAGGCGGGCATGCCCGACGGATTCTCGGTTTCGTTCAAGATTCCGCAATCCTACCCGACGCAGGTGCAGGGTGCGAAGGTCATCTCGGACCAAGCGTCCGAGGTCGGCATCAACCTCAACATCCAGAAAATCACGTGGAGTACGTGGCTCTCTGACGTCTACAGCAAGCAGAACTTCGAGGCGACGACCAGTTCGTACCTCGCGCTGACCTACCCGGACGTGTCGTTCTACAAGTTCCTCCACCCCGACGGCGCGTTCTTCTTCACCGGCTGGAACAACGACGAATACAACAAACTCGTCGAGAAGGCCCGCCACATGTACGACGAGGACAAGCGCGCCGAACTGTACCACGAGGCGACCGAAATCCTCCACGAGGACCGCGCGGGGCACCTCCTGCTCTGGTGGCAGGCGAACCTGTACGCCGGTTCGACCGACTACAAAGGAAAAATCGGCACGCCGGACGGCTCGACGCTTCGGTTCGACGACAACTGGCTCGACGGATAACTCGGTGACCCACCATGTCAATGTCTAATTATCTACTGAGGCGGTTGGGGTTCATGGTGCTAACCCTCCTGTTCGTGACGATGATCACGTTCATCGTGACGACGATTCTTCCGGGGGACGTCGCGTTGCTCATCCTCGGGCCGAACGCCACCGACAAGTCGATTCAGGCGCTCCAAGCACAGATGGGGCTCGACAAGCCGTTGTACGTCCAATACGTGGACTGGGTGTTCGGACTCGTTCAGGGCGACATGGGAACGTCGCTCCGCTTCGGCGACCCGGTCATGGCGCTCATCATGGAGAAACTCCCGAAGTCGCTCCTCCTCGCCGGAGCGGCGACGCTCATCGCGGTCGTCTTGGCGCTGCCGCTCGGCGTCATCGCCGCGGTGAAACAGAACGAGCTTCCGGACCTGTTCGCGTCGATGTTCGGGTTCATCGGCGTCTCCATCCCCATCTTCCTGTGGGGGCTGGTGTTCATCCTCGTCTTCGCCGTCTGGCTGAACATCTTCCCGACGGGGGGCTACGTCCCGCCGAGCGAGGACCCGGTGGGAACGCTGACCCACCTCGTCCTCCCGGCGTCGGCGATGGGATTCGCCCTCACCGCCTACATCATGCGGATGACCCGCTCGTCGATGCTCGAAGTCATGTCCGAAGAGTACATCAAACTGGCGCGCTCGAAGGGGATGACCCAGCGGGTCATCGTCCTCAAGCACGCGCTCCGGAACGCCATCATCCCAGTCATCACGGTCATCGCGTTCCAGTTCAGCTACGCGTTCGGCGGCGTCGTCGTGCTGGAACAGGTATTCTTCTGGCCGGGTATCGGCAGGCTGACGCTGACCGCCATCCAGAGTCGCGACATCCCCCTGTTGCAGGGCTGTATCGTCGTCGTCGCGCTGATGTACATGCTCTCGAACCTCGCGGCCGACATCCTCTACGGCTACTTCGACCCGCGGATTCGCTACGGAGGTGACGAATAATGGCGACCTCGACGTCGAACTCGAATTCGACGGCCACGTCCGCGCGGATAGAACGCTTCCAGCGATTCGCGCGGCAGTTCAGGAACAACACCAAGGCGATGATAGGCCTCGTCATCGTCGTCTCCCTCGTCGTGGTGGCGATTTTCGCGCCGTTCATCGCGCCGTACTCGATTTCACACACGTCGGTCGCCGACCGAACGCAATCGCCGTCGATGGACCACCCGTTCGGAACCGACGACCTCGGCCGTGACATCTTCAGCCGCGTCGTGATGGGCAGTCGGATTTCGCTGAAAGTCGGCTTCGGTGCCATCACCGGCGCGCTCCTCATCGGAACGATAATCGGACTGGTGTCCGGGTACTACGGCGGCATCATCGACGAGTTGCTGATGCGGTTCATGGACGCCGCGATGTCCTTCCCGCCCATCCTGCTCGCGTTGACGTTGATGGTCGTCCTCGGCCCCGAACTCACGAACGTCATCATCGCGCTGGCGTTCGTCTACACGCCGTACATCGCTCGCGTCGCCCGGAGCGCGACGCTCTCGGAGCGAAACGAGGCGTACGTCGAGTCGGCCATCGCCCGCGGCGAGAGCAATTCGCACATCATCTTCCGCGAGGTGCTGCCGAACTGTTCGGCCCCGCTGCTCGTGCAGGGGTCGCTGAACATCGCCTTCGCCATGCTCGCGGAGGCGAGCCTGTCGTTCCTCGGCCTCGGCGCGCAACCGCCGACGCCGTCGTGGGGACTGATGATAAACAACGGGAGCGGGTTCATGCAAACCGCGCCGTGGATCATCATCTTCCCCGGTATCGCCATCGCCGTCACCGTCATCGGGTTCAACCTGCTCGGCGACGGCCTGAGAGACGTGCTCGACCCCAAGGTGGATTCGATAGAATGAACGGAAACGACGCGGACGGCGGGTCCGCTCCCCTCCTCGACGTTCGAGACCTCAGGACGGAGTTCCTGACGGAGGACGGGACGGTCGTCGCCGCCAACGACGTATCGTTCGCCCTCGATTCGGGCGAGACAATGGGCTTGGTCGGCGAAAGCGGGGCCGGAAAGAGCGTCACCGCGCGCTCGCTGCTCCAACTCGTCGATAGCCCCGGCGAAATCACCGGCGGGGAAGTCGTCTTCGACGGCGTGGACCTGTTGGGACTCTCCGAACCCGAGATGCGGTCCGTTCGCGGGAACAAAGTCGCGCTCATCCCGCAGGACCCCATGTCGTCGCTGAATCCGGTGCTCACGGTCGGCGAACAGATCGTCGAGACGATACTGCACCATCAGGGCGGCAACCGCGAGTCGGCGCGCGAACAGGCCATCGAGGTCATGCGCGACGTGGAAATCCCGGACGCGGCCGAGCGGTTCGGCGACTACCCGCACGAGTTCTCGGGCGGGATGCGCCAGCGCGTGCTCATCGCCATCGGCCTCTCCTGCAAGCCGGACCTGATAATCGCGGACGAGCCGACGACGGCGCTCGACGTGACGACGCAGGCGAAAATCCTCGACCTCCTGAACGAACTCCAGGAGGAAAAGGGGATGGCCATCCTGATGATAACGCACAACCTCGGCGTCGTCGCCCAGACGTGCGACCACGTCGGCGTGATGTACGCGGGGAACCTCGTGGAGACGGCGGAACTCGACGAACTGTTCGACAATCCCCAGCATCCGTACACGCGCGGTCTCATCGACTCGATTCCGCAGACGGACGTGGAGTACGACGACCTACCGACGCTGGCCGGGTCGATGCCGGACCTCACCGACCTGCCCAGCGGCTGTAACTTCGCACCCCGGTGTGAGTACGCGACCGAGGCCTGTCGGACCGGCGGCAATCCCCGGCTCGAACCGGCCGCGGGAACGACGTCGCGTGCGGCGTGTATCCGCACGGACGAAATCGACCTCAGGCAGGGGTACACCCCCGACGAATCGAGCGGCGAGCGAAAACGCATCGACCGGAGCGGCGAACCGCTGTTCGCGGTGAAAAACCTGAAAAAGCACTTCCCGTCCGGCGACGGGTTCTTCGGTGATCTCACGCTCACGCGCTCGGACGGCGGTATGCCGACGCTCGAACGGCGGGCCGTCAAGGCGGTCGACGGCATCGACTTCGAGATTTATCAGGGCGAGACGGTCGGTCTCGTCGGCGAGAGCGGGTGTGGCAAATCGACCGTCGCGCGCACGGCGCTCAAACTCCTCGAACCGACCGACGGCGAGGTGTACTTCGAGGGGCAACCCATCCACGAGATGAGCGGGTCGGAGGTGCGGAGCCTCCGCCGCGAGATGCAGATGATATTCCAAGACCCGCAGAGTTCGCTCAATCCGCGAAAGACCGTGGGTCAAATCATCGGCCGAGCGATGGAGAAACACGACATCGCGACCGGCGAGGAGAAACGGGAGCGAACCCGCGAGTTGCTGACGCGCGTCGGCCTCTCGCCCGACGCGCTCCACAAGTATCCCCACCAGTTCTCGGGCGGGCAACAACAGCGCATCGCCATCGCGCACGCGCTCGCCGTGGAACCGAAACTCATCGTCTGTGACGAACCGGTGTCCGCACTGGACGTGTCCGTACAGGCACAGATTCTGAACCTGCTCGACGAGATTCAGGCGGAGTACGGGCTGTCGTACCTGTTCATCTCACACAACATCGGCGTCGTCCGACACATCTGTGACCGCATCGCCGTGATGTACCTCGGCAAGATAGCCGAGTTCGGCACGGTCGAACAGGTGTTCTCGGCCCCGTTCCACCCCTACACCGAGAGCCTGCTTTCGGCGGTTCCGCACGCCAATCCGTCGCGGAAGACCGACCGCATCCTGCTCGAGGGGAGCGTGCCGAGTCCGCTGAACCCGCCGTCCGGGTGCCCGTTCCAGACTCGGTGTCCGAAGAAAATCGGCGACGTCTGTGAACAAACCGAACCGACGCTGGAGGAAAAAGAGGGAGACAGCGGTCACCAAATCTCCTGTCACCTCTCCGTCGGGGAGATGAGCGAACGACGGTCGTTCGTCGAGACGGCGGAATCGACGTCCGACGACTGACCCGTTTCGACGTCAGGCCACTCTGCCGTCCGTCGTCGATTTCTTTTATTGTCGCCATAACTACTTCAATAGTTTAAATACTGCACGGGATCGCGTGCTCGGAACCAGATTGCCAAAGTCGGGAATTCCATTGAAGTGGGTGGACGTGGAAGTGGTGCCGGGGGATATTCATGCAAGCGTACGTGATGCGTTCCATCGGCGAAACCGACGTTATCGAGAAGGACGAACCGGAAGCGGGACCGAACGACGCCATCGTTCGGCCGACGAAGGGGCTGGTGTGTACCTCCGACGTGCACACCGTCGGCGGGGCAATCGGCGAACGCGAGGACATCACGCTCGGCCACGAGGCCGTTGGTGTGGTCGAATCGGTCGGGAGCGAGATCGAGCAATTCGAACCCGGCGACCGCGTCGCCGTCGGCGCTATCACCCCGGATTGGGGGTCGCCGGCCGCACAGGACGGGCATCCGTCGCAATCGAACGAGGCGCTCGGCGGGTGGAAGTTCGCCAACGTCAAGGACGGCGTGTTCGCCGAGTTCTTTCACGTGAACGAGGCCGACGCGAACATGGCTCACATCCCGTCCGGCGTCAGCGACGAGGCCGCGGTGTACGTCACGGACATGATGAGCACCGGCTTCGGCGCGGCCGAGCGGGCGGATATTCCAATCGGCGGGACGGTCGCGGTCTTCGCCCAAGGGCCGGTCGGGTTGATGGCAACGAAGGGGGCGGCGCTCCGCGGTGCGGGGCAGGTCATCGCCGTCGAAAGCGTTCCAAAGCGCCAAGAACTCGCCGAATTCTACGGCGCCGACGAGGTGGTCGATTACACCGAGGTCGAAACCGTCGACGCCATCATGGATCTGACCGACGGGGAGGGCGTAGACGCCGCCATCGAAGCGCTGGGGTCGAACGCCACGTTCAAACAGTGTATCGAAGTCACCAAACCCGGCGGCGTCATCTCCAACGTCGGCTACCACGGCGAAGGGGAGTTCGTGGACATCCCGCGGGACGCGTGGGGGGTCGGTATGGCCGAAAAGGACATCGTGACGTCGCTCTGTCCCGGCGGTCGCCTCCGGCTCCGCCGCCTGCTTCGATTGCTCGATGAGGGCAAGGTGGACCCGACGCGGATGACGACCCATCGGTTCGACTTCGAGGACATCGACGAGGCGTTTCAGCTCATGGACACGAAAGAGGAAGGGATCATCAAACCTCTCATCGACTTCAGCTGAAGCGCTCGACGCGGAATTCCGCGCTGAACGCTCACTCTTTTCGGAGTCACCGCGGGGACGGGACGGAAAAATTATGTGTCCGTTGTTCTTCGGGAGCGATAGACCATGCAACGACGCGACCTGCTTCGCACCGGCGGTTTATTCGTCTGTGGCGGTATGACGGCCCTTTCCGGCTGTAGCGG
The DNA here is from genome assembly GCF_000376445.1 of Haladaptatus paucihalophilus DX253. Classification (NCBI taxonomy): domain Archaea; kingdom Methanobacteriati; phylum Methanobacteriota; class Halobacteria; order Halobacteriales; family Haladaptataceae; genus Haladaptatus; species Haladaptatus paucihalophilus. The sequence goes on from NZ_AQXI01000002.1 coordinate 173,716, forward strand.
TGTCGTCTCGAAACTCACGGGGTCCCTCGAAGTGACGACCACCGACTCGCGGGTCACGGGATTCGGAAACGTCGTCGTCACCGCGAGCGTGCGCAACGATTCGGACGAGACGAAATCGGGCACGCTCTGGGCGCAAGTGAAAGTCGATGGCGGCAGCACGTACGAGGAATCGGAAAACGTGATCGTCCCGGCGCACACCGAAAAGGAGTATCAAATCAGACTCGATATCGACTTCGGCGAATCGCTGTCCGCGGACCGGTATTCGTACAAGGCGTGGCTCGAATCGGACTGACGAGCGGTCGAGGCGACGCCGGTGGTCACGGCTCCCAGTCTACGAGTCGGACTCGTCTCCGCCGTCGGCGTCGGAAGCGCCGTCCTCGTCCGTCGCCGCGGTTTCGTCGAGTTCGTCCGTCTCCTCCTCCGTCGTGGACCGCACCTCGTCGATATCGACGTCCGTGCCGAGTTTCTCCTCGTCGATGGCGGATTCGAGCGTCTCGCGGTCCGTTATCGCGTCGATTCCCTTCTCGTCCACCGCCGACTGAATCGTCCCGGCGTCGATGGCTCCGCTGACGTCCTTTCGTTCGACCGCCGCTTTGACCGCGCGTCGGACCGCGATGTAGCCGACCGCGCCCGCGCTACCGGCCATCACCGCGCCCGGTATCCCGTATCGTTTGTAGCCGAACTTCGCCGCCTTCTTGCCGATTGTGAGTGGGCCGAGTCCGAACATCGTGTTTGGACACTGCCGCCGAACCCGTCTAAGGCTTGAGCCTGCATGCTCAACGAAACGACCCTCTTCACTCGACGTCCGTCCCCTTCGCGTCGTCGACGGAACGTACCGAATCGCGGTTCGTCCAGATTAGTAAAATCGTGATTAGTAAAATCGTGATTTAGATAATCGCCAGCATTATCTACCGTCGTCTCGAAATCGACGCATGAACCCACCGCGTTTCGTCAACCGCGAGCAAGAGCTCGATACGTTGCAGTCTCGGTTTCGAAGCGACACCGCCGACCTGATCGTCATCTACGGTCGCCGACGACTCGGGAAGAGCGCACTCGTCCGCGAGGCGATACGAGATACTGACGACGCCGTTTACTGGCAGGCAACAGAGGAGACGCCGGAGGTGCAACTCGCTAACTTCGTCGAGACGGCGAGTGAGACGTTTCCCCTCTTAGACGACATCCAACGTGACTGGGAGGCCCTGCTGCGTGCGCTCGGTCGGGAGAACGCGGTCGTCGTCCTCGACGAGTTTCCGTATCTCGTCCAGTCGGACGAAGCGCTTCCATCGAAGATCCAGCGCGTCTGGGATTTACACCTCGAAGACACGGCGATGACGCTCGTCCTCGTCGGATCGTCGATCAGCGTTATGGAGGAGAAGGTCCTCGGCGGAGGGAGTCCCTTGTACGGTCGGCGCACGGCGGCAATCGACCTCCCGCCGCTCTCGCTGGAGAACGCACGCCGATTCTATCCCACGGACGATCCGGATACGATACTTCGATATCGGGGCGTCTTCGGTGGAACACCGTATTACTTGCGAGCACTCACCCCCTCCGCATCGCTTCCTGCAAACATCCAGTCCCACGTGCTCTCGGAACACGGCGTTCTCCACAACGAGCCGGAGTTCCTGCTCCGGACGGAGTTCGGAATCCGAGAACCGCAGACGTACTACACCATTCTCCGGGCGATAGCGACCGGAAAGCGTGAAGCAAACGAGATCGCAAACTTCGCGGGCGTCGATTCGAACACGCTCGGATCGTATCTCTCGAAACTTCGTCGCCTCCGATTGGTCGAGCGAGATATCCCGGTGACGGCCGACCCCAACGCGACACGCAAGAGCCGATATCGACTGAACGAACCGCTCTTCCGGTTCTGGTTTCGGTACGTCTACGGTCAGGAAGGAACGCTCGTTCAACTCGGTGATGACGCGTACGAGCGGTCGGTCGAGCCGTCGTTCTCCGATTACATGGGGTCGATGTTCGAGATCATCTGCCAGGAAGCACTTCCGTCGCTAATTCCGAAGGCGTACCAAGGAATCGGATACTGGTGGCATCGGCAGCACGAACTCGATGTCGTCGGTCTCGGAAGCGATGGCACGCTCGTCGCCGGTGAATGTAAGTACACGTCTCGGGAGATGAACGAAGGTGATCTGGCGGACTTAGAGCGGAGTGCGGCGCAGGTTCGCTGGACGCCGGAAAACGGCACCGAACCGGCGTACCACTACTGCTGTTTCTGTCGCTCCGGGTTTTCGGACGGACTTCGAGCCACTGCCGACGAGCGTGACGACGTTTCGCTGTTCACACCCGCCGAAATCGTTTCGTAGGTCTCGATTCGGAACTCCTCGCGTATCATCGAAACCAAATTCTCCCCCATCGGTTTCCGAGGGACCCTTTCCCCACCGCCGCGACGCGGTGCACGGAACACGGAAAAGGGTGCGACCCGTAGTTCGGCCCGACGCGATGACACGGACGCTCACGCTCCCGAACGGAGAGGAGGTAACCGAGGACGACATCATCCTCTACGACGGCTATCCGTACCGGCTCCGGTTCGTGGACGACGACGAGTACGAGTTCGAACTCTCGCCTCTGTACTGGGGGAACAGCGGAATGGACGTCCCGTTCCCCGACCGGGAGGCGCTGGTCGAACAGTGGGAAGGCGACTCCCGAGGCACGCTCACGGACGAGGAGTGGAACGGGTGGCTCCGCGAGGCGCGCCACAACCCGAAGTTCTCCGACGACGAACTCGACGAACTCGCCCGCGAACTCGGCACGAACGACGGCCTACTCGACCGCCTCCGTCGGCTGTTCGGACGGTGATGCGGGCGGTAGCTGCGGACGACACCGTGTTCAACCGGTTCGGACTTCCGGGGTAGTCACCGTTATGCGTGCCGGTTCGTAAACACGGACATGGACCTATCGCTCGTCGACCTCGCACCGATACCGGAGGGCGGAACGGCGACGGAAGCGTTCGAGAACACGATAGAGCGCGCCCGTCACGCCGAGGAACTCGGCTACTCCCGCTTCTGGGTCGCCGAACACCACGATTTTACCGACCGGTTGGCAAGCACGACCCCCGAAGTGTTGATGGGCAATCTCGCCGCCCACACCTCGGACATCCGCATCGGGTCGGGGACGGTGTTGCTCAACCACTACAGCCCGTACAAGGTGGCCGAGTCGTTCGGCGTGCTCGACGCCCTCGCTCCCGGCCGTATCGATTGCGGACTGGGGAGAGCGACGGGCAACCCCGTCTCTGACTTCGCGTTACAGGACGACCGGAGCGAACGACAGCAACCGACCGACCACGCCGGGAAGATAGAGGAGGTCGCCGCGCACCTCTACGACGGGTTCGACGACGACCACCGGTTCAGCGAGCTCTCGCTGTCGCGGTCCCGCGAGAGCATCCCCGACGTGTGGGTACTCGGCTCCAGTCCGTCGAGCGCCGCCATCGCGGGTGATTTAGGGCTTCGATACTGCTTCGCGGCGTTCATCCGACCCAAACCCGCCGTGCGGGCGTTCGAGGTGTACCGGGACCACTTCCAACCGTCCGACATGGGCGCTGGCCCGGACGAACCGCACGGCATGCTCGCAGCGAACGTCACCTGCGCCGAGACGGACGAGGAGGCCGCGCGACTTCGTTCGGTCCCCGAAGCGAACCGCCAGCGGTTGCGTCGCGGGCAGATAGACCGCCCGCCGATTCACTCGGTCGAGACGGCCATCGACGAACTCGGGCACGTCCCGGACCCGACGCCGAGCACCCTCGCTCCGGGCGACTGGCCCCGCCAAGTCTCGGGGAGTCCCGAGACGGTCCGCGACCTGTTGGACCAGATGGCGGCCCAGACCGGCGTCGATGAAATCATCGTCCAGAACCAGTTCGCCGACCCCGAGGACGAACTCCGGTCGCACGAACTGCTCGCCGAGGCGGCGGATTTGACCCCTCGGTAAGCCGAGCGCCGCACTCCCTCGACAAGCCGGCCGCCGGACACACCTAACTTCCGGTGAGCAGGCGAAGCGCGACGCCGATGAGGATTACGATGACGCCGAGCGCCGTCGCCACCGGCGGGATGGGGACGAACAGGAGGACGATGCCAGCGAGGAGGACTATCGTCGAGGCTCGTACCATACGAACGGGCACCACCCGCCGTCTGTTAGAGGTTGTGGCGGACCGTTCCGATTTCGTCCGTGAGAACGATTTATTAGTAGCAGATTCATACGATATCGTACATCGAACGATGGCGAAACCACCGGAACTCACCCGCGACAACGAGGGGGCGTGGAAGTTGGCGGGGTCGTTCAGCAGCGGTCGGTATCAGTTCAGCGTGACGCCCGCCGCGGAGCGACTTCTCCGGGACGAACTCGGATGCGACGAAGGGGATATCGTCCCGTGGAACTGCTTTCGGGCGCTCGTCTACGCCGGAGACGCGTCGCTCCCCTCCGCGACGGATAGCCCCGTCGAGACCGGAGACGATTTGGCCCGACCGAACGGCGACGTCGAGATGTTGGACGCGGAGGCCCGCGCGCTCGCCGAGCACCTGCAATCGAAACGGTTCGACGAACGCCAGCGCGAGGCGCTTTCGACCCACGTCGCCGACACGAAACTGGACCCGTTGCTCGCCGTCGAAACGCTCGACCGAACCGAGGACTGGGTGGCGGAGACGACCGAATCGCTCGTCCGTGAAGGGGAAACATCGGATGAGAGACTCCAATCGGAATCAGACGCGGACTTCGGCGGGGAGAAGTCCGCGTCTACCGCATCGGACCGCCACTCCGCCACGACCGTCCTGCACGTGAGCGATTCGTACCTCAAACCCGGAGGGGAGAGCGACGTGGATGGCGTTCACGGTCTCGATGGCTTCGAGAAGGCGGTGGACGTCGCCGTCGGCGAGGCCGTCGATGCGGTCGTCCACACCGGGAACCTGTTTTCGAGCGCGACACCCTCGGATGAGGTGAACGCCGCCTGCCGCGAGCGACTGGAGCGACTGGAGCGACGCGACATCCCGTTTTTCGTCGTCGCGGGTCGAAACGAGGCCGAGGATACCGACGCGCTCGATGCGCTGACCGAAACGGCTGGCGTGCGTCGCCTCGGGACCACGCCGACGGCTATCGACGAGTCGGTCGCCCTGTACGGCATCGATCACCGGCAAGACGTGGGGGCGGGGAATGGGGGGATTCACCTCGAAGACCCCGAAGAACGCTGTCTCAAACTGTGTTGCGTCCACCAAGCGGTTTCGCCGCCGTACTCGGAGTACGGCGCGGACGTCGAGGCCTACGAACTGGCCATCGAGCACATCGACGGCTGGGTCGATGCGTTCCTCTGTGGCGGGACTGACCGCGCGGTCGAATGGGAGGGCGACGACCTCTGTGTGTACTACACCGGAACCACCGACGCCGCGCGGGTGCGCGACGACGAGGACGAACCCCTCGTGAGTCTGTTCACCGTCCGCGGGAAGTCGTTCGAGCGCGAGACGATTCCGCTCGACGGGTACGACGCGAGCGCGCGGGAGCGCGAGCGAGCGAGACGCGAACGGGAGAACGGTGACGAGAGGGATGGGTATCCCGGCAGAGAGGTGCGGTCCCGAGAAGCGACGAATCCCGACGCTCGACCCCTCACCGAGGCCACCGGGTCGCTGGCGACGATGCTCGACGACGCGGGGACGCCCGATTTCGAGGACCGTTCGACGGCGGAACTCGCGGACATGTACGCCCTCTTTTCGGACGTCAAAGGGCAGATCGAAACCCTCCGAACCGAGGTTCGTGACGTGCTTTCCTCGCGCGTCGGCGAAGGGCAAGAGGTTACGGGCTCGTTCGGGTCGGTCAGCGGCCGTCGCCGGACGCGAAAATCGCTCAAGGACTCGGAGACGGTCCTTACGGAGCTCGCCAGACACGGCGTCTCCCGGGAGGACGTCGTGACCGAACGGGTGGACGGGACGAAGGTCGAGGACGCCATCGAGGAGCGGAACCTCGACATCGACGAATCGCGCCTCTACGATATCAGCGAGAACGACTACGTTCGGCGGGACGACATCGACCGCGACGCGCTTCGACGGCGGTTCGAGGAGTAGGGGCGACGCCGACTCACTCCGGGAATATCGATTGCGGGAGATACGCCGAGACGACCCAGTTGGGGGCGTCCACGACTTCGTTGATTTTGAGGTCCACGATGGCGGAACACAGCAGGTACGCCTCCGAGCGCGTCAAACCGCGGGTTCGGTGGAGGTGCGAAATCATGTGCCGAATCGCCTTCTTGCTGGCGTCCATCAGGTCGTCGCTGATGCCGGTCGTGGCGTACACCCGGCCGCCGTCGGTCGCCGAAAACGGCCCGTCCGTCTCGAACTGCGGTTGCTCGATGTCCATGCCCGAGACGAGTCGGAGGCGGGCCGTCACCGTCATCGGCGCTTCGATACCCGTGACGCACACCTCGCCGTCGCCCTGCGCGCCGTGGCAATCGCCGATGCTGAACCGCGCGCCCGCAACTTCGACCGGCAGGTACAGCGTCGAGCCCGCCGTCAGGTGCTTCACGTCGAGGTTGCCGCCGACGCGGCGCGGGGGCGTCGTGCTGTGCTCCCCGCCGTCGGCGGGCGCGACGCCGAGGTTGCCCGGGAAGGGCGCGAGCGGGACGTCGATTCCGTTCACGAAGTGGCCGACGTCGCCGTCGAGGTCCCAGACGTGCAGTCCCGGGTCGGGAAACTCCTCGGGAAGCAGTCCGGTTCCCTCGTCGCCGCCGTAAAAGTACGAGAAGCCGATGCCCTCGTGGTCGAACGAGAGGAGGTCCACCGCGAGCACGTCGCCGGGTCGCGCGTCCGCGACGTCGACGGGACCGGTCAAGGCGTGGCCGGGGAGCGTCCCCGCGAGGGCGGCGACGTCCTCGACGGTCGAGTCCGCATCGAGGCGACCGTTCGTCGCATCCCGACAGTCGAAGCGCACCACGTCACCGGATTCGACCGTTCGAATCGGGTCGTGGTCTCGGCTCCAACTCGTGTGAATATGCTCGTCTCGGGCGGGTATGTGGTGGTCCGGGGATGGTGTCTGTGACATCGGCGTACACCCGAGTAGAGACGGAACGGGTATAAAATTCGTTCGCGGATTCCGGTGGCGTATCGATTATCGGACGGTGTAGCCGCCGTCGAGGACGATGGTCTCGCCGGTCATGTACGCGGAGGCGTCGCTCGCCAGATACACCGCCGTCGGGCCGAGCATCTCCGGCGACGCCATCTCGTCCTGTAACATCTCGTCCGTCCAGATATCGACGGCGTTCTCCGCGACTTCCGCACCTTGGTCCGCGTTGTCGGTGGCGACGTAGCCCGGTGCCAGATTGTTCACGCGGATTCCGTGTTCCGCCCACTCGGAGGCGAGTTGGTTCTTGAAGCCCTCCAATCCGGCCTTCGAGGCGTTGTAGGCCACCTGTCGCTGGGGATGGTTCGCGATGAACGCCGACATCGACGAGACGTTGAGGATGACGCCGCCGCCGTCCCCCATCATCTCGCGGCCCGCGGCGCGCGAGCAGAGGAACGCGCCCGTGAGGTTCGTCTCGATGACCGCGTGCCACTCGTCGAGCGACATCGTTTCCGCCGCCTCGTGGACGACGATTCCGGCGTTGTTCACGAGCACGTCTATCCCGCCGAACCGTTCGACGGTCGCCTCGACCATCGCCGCCACGTCGTCCTCGTCGGTCACGTCGCATTCGACTGCGAGAGTTTCGACGCCCGTCGTGTCAGCGAGTTCATCCGCGACGGCTTCGCCCGACGCCGCGCTCCGATTCGCAACGACGACGTTCGCGCCGACGTCGGCCAGCGCGGTTGCGATGGCGCGGCCGATACCGCGATTGCCGCCGGTGACGATGGCCGTCTGGTCCTGCAGGTCGAACGCATCGAGTACGGTCATAATCGTACCACCGGACGGCACCCACAAAACGGTTCGCCCCGAAATCACGACGAACGCGACCGGTTCGGACGCCCGACAGAAGGCCATTCTCGCAAAGCATTATACCGTTTCAGCGCCTTTCGTGGGACGATGTGTCAATACTGTTCCGTTCGTGAGGAAGGCTGGACCCAACTCCTCGCCTACGACGACGTGTATCAACGCGCCGTCGGTTCCGGCGGCGACGACGAGTACGGGTTCCACGAATCGTGGGACGACCTCCGCGACCAACTCGCGTAGTCACCGTCGCGGGAACGGTCCGTTCTCGGCGAGCGCGGGTTCCCTCTCTTCGTCCTCGACGAGACAGCGGTCGAGTTCGGCGGTCACCCCCGCCTCGTCGATGTCGGTGCCGATGAGCACGAGACGGGTCTCCCGCTCGTCCGGGGACCACTCCCCGAGGGGGCCACAGCGGACCGAGGGTCCGGCCTGATTCAATCCCATGGCGTTGTCGTCCCATCCGGCGATCCAACAGATGCCCTTGGTTCTGGCGAGGTTTCCGTCCCAATCGTCCAGCCACGCGTTCAACCGCTCCGGGTGGAACGGGCGTTCCCGTTCGTAGACGACGGTTTCGATGCGGTCTGCGACGGATTCTCCTGCATCGTGTGCGTGCCCCCCGTGGTCGTCGTGGTCGTGGTCCGCGTGTGTGTGGTCCCCCTCACGGTCGTGCCCGTCATCACCTCCCGCCAACGCGCGTTTCCACCCCGGCGATTGGCGCGCATCGTCGAAATCGAATCGCCCCGTGTCGAGAATCACGTCCGCGGGAACCTCCGAGTACGTCGTTCGAATCATGTCCGCGTTCGGTTGTAGTTCCCGCACGAGGGCCGCCACTTCGTCGAGGGACTCGTCGGAAACGGCGTCACACTTGTTCAGCAACAGCAGGTCGCAGAACTCGACGGTTTCGACCAAGACGTCGGTCAGCGGCCGCTGTCCGTCCGCCGCTTGGTCGCTCAACTGCCCCGTTTCCGCGTCGAACGCGTTGTCGAATCCGACCGTATCGACGACCGAGACGACGGTATCGAGTCGGTACTTCTCGGTCGGGTCGGGGGTTTCGTCGTCCATCCCGAGCAGCGTCCGCGCGAGCGGGATGGGTTCGCTCACGCCCGACGCTTCGATGAGGAGGGAGTCGAACTCGCGGTCGTCGAGTCTGGAAAGGGTCGAGCGGAGGTCGTCCTGTAGCTGACAACAGATACAGCCGTTGGAGAGGTCGATTACGTCGTCGGTTTCCCCCTGTATCAGCTCGGTATCGACGTTCATCTCGCCCACGTCGTTGACGACGACCGCGACCCGTCGGTCCCCCGGGTCGCGGAGGACGTGATTTATCAGCGTCGTTTTGCCCGCCCCGAGACAGCCCGTTACCACCGTGATCGGCGTTCGGTCGTCTCCCATGGGGTTGCCTTCGGGATGCGGCATCATAGCGTTTGGTTGTGAAAACGAACTGATTTTTTCGCTCGTCGGGGTCGGGCGTCGGTCGCGTGGCTCGTGTGCTTCGTGGAAACCGCGCGCGATTAATTTCTAAATAGTAAATATTATATTAGAAATTAAGAATATGAAAATAAAATAAAGAGTGCGGATACGGGGCCGGATTGGTCGGAATAAATACTAGTACCCCTATTCGATATCTGTAACGGACGTTCCGTCCAAACGTGCGCCGCACCGATCATATCTGAACACATGTTGAATATACAAGGACAGTATACGTATAATAGGAATCAATACGCGTACCTTGAGTGAATAACTAAACAATACCGTCACACATATCGTGAACTACTGAACACCACACTCAATGGCGTATATCGTCGAATTCACGTGTTTCAATCCGTTTTGCGTCTATACTCTCGCATTCACAAAACGTAAATATGCGGCCTTGGTACTGCGTGACGATGGTGGGTGATTCCTCCCCGAGTCGTCCGCTGAAAACCGTCGAGACCGCCATCGATATCGTCGATGCGATTCAGCGGTCCGACGGTTCGGACGTTCAAGAACTCGCTCGGGAATTCGACCTCGCACAGAGTACGGTCCACGGCTACGTGAAAACGCTCGAAAATCGTGGTTACCTCACCGTCGACGACGGGGAGTACCACGTCGGTCTGGAATTCTTGAACAAAGGTGGTCACGCTCGCAAGCGAAAACGCGAGTACGACTTCATCATCGGAAAACTGGACGACTTGGCCGAGCAGACCGGCGAGCGCGTTCAGTTCATCGTCGAGGAGAACGGTCGTGGCTACTATATCCACACGTCCATCGGCGAAAACGCCGTCCACGTCGATGCCCACATCGGAAAGAAGATTCACCTCCACGCGAGTTCGGCCGGGAAGGCGATTCTCGCTACCCTTCCCGAGGAACGCGTCCACCAAATCCTCGACCGGTGGGGAATGCCCGAGTACACCCAGCACACCGTCACGGACCGCGAGGAACTGTTCGACGAACTCCAATCGATTCGAGAGATGGGCTACGCGACGAGCGAACAGGAGTCCATAACGGGACTACGAGCGGTCGGCGCGCCGATACAGCCGTACGAGTCGAACCCCATCGGCGCTATCAGCTTCTCCGGACCGGCGCATCGTCTCACCGGCGACTGGTACGACGAGGAAGTACCCAACCTCGTCCTCGGCGTCGCCAACGAAATCGAGTTGGACCTCAAATACCAGTAACGGACGACCGTCGCAGGACGGAAACCGGTCGCCCTTTCACGATATTCGAATTGCTCCTTCGCCGATGATTCGGTAGTTGGAACGTAATTATTAAATACTAGTTCGAGAAGGCCGTGTCTGTTGATGACTGGTAACAAGAACCGTGTCTCACGGCGACAGTTCATAGCAGGAACGGTGGCAAGTAGCGCCCTTCTCGCGGGCTGTACGAGTAGCGGCGGCGGCGGTTCCTACCCGAGCAAGGATATGACCTACATCGTCCCCTTCAGTCAGGGCGGCGGGACCGACACCTACGCTCGCAAGGTCGTCCCCGCGATTGGCGACGAACTCGACACCGACATCGCCATCGAAAACGTCCCCGGGGCGGCGTCGCTGAAGGGTACCGGCGAGATACTGCGGGAGAAATCCGACGGCTACACGTTCGGGGGTTTCAATCCTCCGTCGACGCCGATCTCCTACCTCGTCCACGACCCGAGTTGGGACATCACGAACCTCGTTCCGGTGGCGACGTACGCCCGGACGCCGTACGCCATTTTCGCACGCCCGGACCTCAAGATAGAGGGGATGAAGGATTTGACGAAGCGGTACAAGAACGGCGACCTCTCGAAGTTCGCCGGGCTGGCTCGCGGCGGCATCGTTCACGTCGCGGCGAACGTGATGAAGGCGGAATACGACCTGCAGTACCAGAAGTACATCGGATACGACGGCGGCGGTCCGGCGATCAAAGCCGCCATCTCCGGCGAGGTCCCGGTCGTCGCGACGACCGACACAGCCGCGATGAGCGCCGTCGAATCCGGCGATCTGGAACCCGTGGCCATCCTTTCGAGCGAGGGAAGCAACGTGTTCAAGGACGCCCCGTCACCCTCGGACGAGGGACTCCCGAGCATCGACTACATCGGACAGCTGACCCGCTGTATGTTCCTCCCGAAGGGGACGGAGACGGAGAAGCGAGACACGCTCGAAGAGGGTGTGAAATCGGCCCTGAAGAAGGATTCGGTGCAACAGTGGTCCGAGAAGACGGGAAACATCGTCGAGTTCGGCGGCCACGAGAAGGCGAAAAAGGCGCTGAACGACTCCATCGAGACGATTCCGAAGAAAGTCGATCTGGACAAAATCGCGAACGAATAACGCACACACACCTACACAATGACAGAAAATTATCTGGATACGTACGATTACGACGTCGCCGTGGTGGGGAGCGGAACCGCGGGACTCGTCGCTGGTCTTCGCGCCGCGGAACTCGGCAACTCGGTCGCAGTCCTGGAGAAAGCGCCGAAGGAGCGCCAAGGTGGGCACACCCGATTCAGCGAATCCTTCCGCGTCCCGTCGGTCGGAACGGACCTCGAACAGTACGGTTACGAGTTCGCCGTGGACGACTACACGACGGCGGACTTCCGACGGGACATCATGAGCCAGACGAGTGGCAAAGCCGACGACGAGTTGACCGACACCCTCGTCGAGAACGCCGGGGAGACCGTCGAGTGGTTGACCGCGGCCGGTGTGGACTGGCAGATGGAACCGCTCGCCGTGGGATACACTGCCGCCCGAACGTGGTTCGACGGGGAGGAGTACGTCGAAACCCTCACCGACGCCGCCGAGGACGAAGGTGCGGACTTCTGGTTCGAAACGGAAGCCGAGTCGCTGCACCGCTCTCCGACCGGCGAAATCGACGGACTCACCGCACGAACGGCGGACGGACGGGTGAGCTTCGAGGTCGGCGCGGTCATCCTCGCGGCGGGCGATTACGGCTCCAGCGACGAGAAACGGGTTCGCTACTACGGCCCCGGCTACGACGAGATGAGCGTCCGCGGCAGTCGGTACAACACCGGGGAAGCCCTGATGATGGCCGAGTCGGCAGGCGCGAACCTCGTCGGTCAGTGGGGCGGCGCACACATGGCGCTCATCGACGCGGCGTCGCCGGACGTCGAAGGCGGCGCGAATCGAGTCGACGGCTATCAGTACGGTGCCATCCTCAACGACCATGGCGAGCGATTCGTCGACGAAGGAGAGGACGCCAGAGCGCACACGTACGCGAAGTTCGGTCGCCTCATCTTCGAACAGCCGAATCACGTCGCGTACATCGTTCTCGATTCGAAGACACAGGAGATGGTGCGGGCAACCGGCCCGTCCGACCCGGTTCGTGCGGACGACCTCGAAACCCTCCTCGCGGAGGTCGGTTGTAGCGACCCCGCGGTCGGTGCGGAGACGGTTCGGGCGTTCAACGACGCGTGCGACCCGGGCGAGTTCGACCCGAAAACGCTGGACGGCAACGCGACGGACGGACTGCCCCTCGAAAAATCGAACTGGGCGATTCCGATAGACGAACCGCCGTACTACGCCTACGTGGTGACCGGCGGCATCACCTTCAGTTTCGGAGGGGTAAAAATCGACACCGACGCGACGGTCATCGACACCCGCGACAGGTCGATTCCCGGCCTGTTCGCCGCGGGGAACAGCACGGGAGAACTGTTCTACGACAACTACCCCGGTGGAACGGCACAGACCAACGCGGCCGTCTACGGGAAAATCGCCGCGGAATCGGCTGATACGCACGTACAACCATGAGCAACGAAGAGCGATCGAAGACCCTCGAACGAAGTCCGGTGACGCCGCTCGCCGAGTTCCTCCGAGGGGTCGACGGCGGGCCGGTGTTCTTCGGATTCCTCATCGCCGTCGCCGGATACATGTTCGTTACCGCCGCCGGGTTCACCGCTTCGGCGCGGCTGTTCCCCAGACTCGCAGCCGGAACGGTACTCGTCGCCGGTGCGCTTCGGCTGGCGGTAACGCGGCTGAATATCGGCGTCGAGCGGAGCGAATCGGTCGTACTGAGCGGTGGGCAGTCGGAGGCGAACGACGACGAAGAAGCGTCGCTGGAATCGATGCTCGTCCTCGGGTTCCTGATCGCCGGGTACGTCCTCGGCGGGTTCCTCGTCGGGCTGTTCTGGTTGACGCCGCCGTTCGTCTTCCTGTACCTCCTGTACAACCGCCAACCGCTCTGGCGGACGGCGCTTCTCACCGCGGTCATGACGGGGGTCGCCTACGGATTCATGACGCTCATGAACCTCGACCTGCTGACGGGGGGATTCTGATGGCGGACGTTGGCATCCTCGTCGAGGCGACGAAGACGATATTCGCGTGGCCGAACGTCCTGCTCATCCTGCTCGGCGTCCTCATCGGCATCATCGGCGGCGCGTTGCCCGGCGTCGGCGGTGCGCTCACCGTCGCGATAGCGATGCCGTTCACGCTGGGGATGGGAAGCACGAGCGCCATCATCTTCCTCATGGCGATTTATAACGGCGTGATGTACGGCGGCAGCATCTCGTCGATTCTGTTCAACGTTCCCGGAGATTCCTCGGCCGCCGCGACGGCGATAGAGGGCTATCCGATGACGAAACAAGGGCGCGCGATAGACGCGCTGACGATTTCGGCTCTCTCCTCGGGACTCGGCGACCTCTTCGGCGCCATCGTGATCATCCTCCTGATGCCGGTGATGGTCTCGTTGGTGCTGATGTTCGGGACGCCGGAGTACTTCCTGATAGCGGTCTTCGGCCTCTCGCTCATCATCGTCGTCTCCGACGGGTCCTTCCTCAAGGACGTAATGGCGGGCGGGTTCGGTGCGCTCATCGCCACCATCGGCGTCGCGCCGATGTCGGTATCGGAGCGGTACACCTTCGGAATGCTCGGACTCTACGACGGCGTTAACTTCGTCGCCGCGCTCATCGGCATCTTCGCCATCTCCGAGATGCTCCGGCTCAGTCTTCGGGACGGTAGCATCTCCCGCGACGGCGACGTGAGCCTGAGCGGGAGCGTGAAATCGGGTATCTCGGACGTGCTCTCGAAACCGCTGACGTTGATAAAATCGTCCAGCATCGGCCTCTTGGTCGGTGCGATTCCCGGGTCCGGCGGGTCGGTCTCGACGTTCATCGCCTACGGCGAGGCGAAACGGTCGAGCGCGGACCCCGACTCGTTCGGAACCGGCGTCGAGGACGGGGTGATCGCAACCGAGTCCGCGAACAACGCGACCGTCAGCGGCGCGCTGATTCCGACGCTGACGTTCGGCATTCCGGGCAGTACGACGACCGCGGTGCTCATCGGCGCGCTCATGCTTCACGGATTGCGGCCCGGCCCCGCGCTGTTCGACGAACAGATAGGACTGACCTATTCGATTTTCGCCACGCTCGTCGTCTGCAGCGTCGTGATAATCGTCTTCGGGTTGCTCGTCGTTAGATGGGCGGGATACATCACGACGGTCAACACCGACCTGATAATTCCGGTCATCGTCTGCCTCTCAGTGTTGGGAGCGTACTCGCTTCACTCGAACTACATCGACGTGTTCGTCGTCCTCGTGATGGGTATCGTGGGCTATCTCATGGATGGCTACGGCTACTCGCTCGTCGCGTTCCTGTTGGGACTCATCCTCGGGCCGATAGCCGAGGAGAACCTGTATCGGTCGCTCCAACTGAGCGGCGGCAGTTTCGACATCTTCCTCGCGACGCCGTTGCGCATCGTGCTCGTGGCGATGATCCTGTTCGTCGTCGTCGGGCCGTACGTGCGACCGCTCTTCGACCAGCTGCATCGGCGGGCAACCAACCAGTGATCCACCGATAAAATCACTTTTCGAGCTTAGAAATCAATGAATCAAGAGACGATTCGCTGTGCGTTAGTACGGGGCGGAACCAGCAAGGGAGTCCTCATCGCGAGCGGTGAACTCCCGGCGGAACACCACGACGAGGCGATACTCTCGGTGTTCGGAAGCCACGAACCGCGACAGGTCGATGGACTCGGCGGCGCGACCTCTACGACCTCGAAACTCATGGTCGTCTCCCCGAGTTCGCGGCCGGACGTGGATGTGAACTACACCTTCGGACAGGTCGGCGTCACGGAACCGCTCATCGACTACGGCGGGAACTGCGGGAACATGACGACGGCCATCGGGCCGTTCGCGTACGACGAAGGACTCATCGACGCCGTTCCCGACGCGGACGGTCGCGTCTCGCTCACCCTCTACAACACGAACACGGAGACGAAACTGGAACAGTCCTTCCCGGTGGACGGGACGCGCGCGGTATCGACCGGTTCGTTCTCCATCGAGGGCGTCCCCGGGACCGGCGCGCGGGTCGATACGACGTTTCTCGATCCGGGCGGGTCGAAAACGGGGTCGCTCTTTCCGCTGGGGGGGCCGACGGTCACGGTCGAAACCGAACACGAGCGTATCGACGCGACGGTGTTGGACGTGACGACGCCCGTCGCGTTCGTTCGAGCGAGGGACCTCGGTCTCGACGGGACGGAAGGGCCGTCCGTCGTCGATACGGATGGACCGCTCCTCGAACGAATCGAACGGATTCGAGCGCACGTCTGCGCGGAACTCGGACTCGTCGATGACCCCGACGGTGCGGCGCGGGAGTCGCCGGGGTATCCGAAGCTCGCGTTCGTCTCCGAACCGCAGTCGTACGAGACGGAAAACGGTCGGGTCGATACGGAACGTATCGACCTCACGGCGCGCATCATGAGCATGCAGTACCTCCATCCGATTTACGCCGTGACCGGCGGCGCGTGTACGGCGGCGGCGGCACTGCTCCCCGGAACGATTCCGAACGAGGTCGCAGCCACGAGCGGAACCGAAGTGACGCTCGGGCATCCGCGGGGGACGATGACCGTTTCGGTCGGCATCGAGTCGGATTCCGTTCGCTCCGTGACGGTCTCTCGAACGCAGCGCCGTCTCATGGAGGGAACAGCGTTCTACACGGTATCGGACTCGGTTTCCAACGGGTAAGAGATACCGAGCGTCGAAACGGACGACCAGCCCCGTCGAGGTATTTCTAGACAGTAATACCAGTCAGTATATCCGTGATTCCTATTTGGTGTTACTGAATGATAATACCAATGTGGTCGTCGTCGAACGTCGGTTCGCGGTCGGAATGAGAGACAGCCAATTCAGGCCTTCGCGCCCGCGACCCCGCCGCCGATGGCCGCGCCGCATTCGTTACAGGCGACTAAGTAAAATCGTTTCGAGGCCGCGAAGAAACCTGTCGTGGCGTCCATCTCCACGAATTCGACGTCGGACTTTTCGGAAAGCTCCGCTTGACATTCGGGGCAGTGTACCATACCCCCGGATTGTGATAACTAACCTATAGCTTTTTTCTTTCAAGCACCGCCACCGGCCTTCGCACCAGCGACGCCGCTTCCGATAGTCGCACCACAGTCGGCGCAGTTCACGACGTAGAACCGTTTGGAGGCCGCGAAAAAGCCGGTCGTGGCGTCCATCTCCACGAAATCGACGTCCGACTCCGTTTCGAGGGTCGCACCGCAGTCGGGGCAGTGTACCATGATTGCACCGTTTGCGCGGAGTGTTAAATTTCCTATGGAATCGCCCATCGTCGGAAACACGACGGCTCCACCGACGCCACCCAAAAACGGGTCGCGTCGTTAGCTCTCCAACGTCGCGTCGAGCGTGATGTCCGGTCCGGCGAGCGCCTTCGAAACCGGACAGTTCTCCTTGGCGTTCTGTGCGAGGTCGTCGAACGTCTCCTCGTCGATGTCGGGAATCTCCGCCGTCAGCGTCAGGTCGATGCGCGGAATCTCGAAGCCGCCCCCGTCCGCTGGTTCGAGGTGCACGTCCGCCTCCGTGTGGAGGCTGTCCGGCGTGTAACCCTCCTCTTCGAGGAACGCCGTCAGTTGCATCGAGAAACAGCCGGAGTGGGCCGCGCCGATGAGTTCCTCGGGGTTCGTTCCGGGTTCGTCCTCGAAGCGGGTCGGGAACCGGAACGTTCCCTCTATCTGGCCGCTCTCCGTTTCGAAGTCGCCGCTCCCGTCCTTTCCGCCTTGCCACGTCGTGTCGGCTTGTCTTGCAGGCATCGTCACGCCCGGCTACAGTCGGCAGTCGTATGGAAGTATCGGCCCCCGAAGTCCCGGTTAGCGTCAGTCGAGGACGAAGGAAGTTATATAACTCCCCTCCGGGAAAAAACGGACGAAGAGGGCAATGACCCGCGAATCCACCACGCCCGTCAGGACGACAGCGCGGTCGCTCGACATCATCGACACGCTGCGCGAACTCGACGGTGCTCGCCTCACGGAAATCGCCGCCCACCTCGACCTCCCCGACAGCACGGTGCACAACCACCTCCGAACGCTCGTGCAGCGGGGGTACGTCGTCAGGGACGGGAACACGTATCACGTGAGCCTCAGGTTCCTCGATTTCGGGGAATACGCCCGCTCCAGACGCAAGGTGTACGAAGTCGCAAGCCCCGAAATCGACGAACTGGCGTCCGAAACCGAGGAATCGGCGAACCTCCTCGTCGAGGAGGACGGCATGGGCGTGTACATCTACAACGCACAGGGTGGAAACGCCATCCCGCTTGACACCCACCCCGGAACACGCGTCCCGCTCCACGCCACCGCGCTCGGGAAGGCCATCCTCGCGTTCCTCCCGGAGAGCAAGACCGAAGCGATTTTCGACCGTCGTGGGTTGCCCGCTCAGACGTCGAAGACGATAACCGACCGCGACGAACTCCGCGGCGAACTGGCGGCAGTCCGGGAACGAGGCTACGCCGTCGATGACGAGGAGCGCGTCCGCGGCGTGCGCTGTCTCGCGGTCGCCATCAAGAACGAAAACGGACAGGTCATCGGGGCCATCAGCGTTTCCGGTCCGGCGAGCAGAATCGAGGGCGACGTCCGCGACCGACTCTTGGACGGCCTCCGACGCGCGAAGAATATCATCGAACTGAAGCTCGCACACGCGTAGCACGGATGCCGAGCGACGTCGAACATCTTTCCCGTCCACACCTCTTCCGTCCGCATCTCTCCCGCTCGTTCTTCGCACACGCTCAGACGTGGAGCGTATCGTGCATCTCGGTGATGAGGGTGTTGCTGGAGTCTTGGGAAAGCTCCCAACACATCCCGCCGCCGTATCCGTTGTTCTTCACGAACGAGGCTTTGTTGGAGATGGACGACACGTCGTCGTAGGAGACGAACGTGTTTTCGGCGGCCGAGTACAGCCACGGTACCTTCGCGTCGGAGTGCCAGTGATACTCGTAATCCGACTGCGGCTTGAGGTTCTCCACGACTTCTGAGTACGTCACCGACGTAGACGAGTCGAAGGAGTTGAACAACCCGTCGTTAGTGGACGCCACGCCCGAGTAGGACCGCCCGTAAAACGGCATTCCCATGACGAGCTTATCCTTTGCTATTGGTTTACCTGCCCAATACTGCATGTGGTGTTTGGTGTCGAAATCCGACGATGCGGTCGGCGCTTCGAACGGTGCGTTGAAGTTCGTCTCGCTGCTCCAACTCCCGTGATAATCGTAAGTCATGACGTTCACGTGGTCGAGATACTCGCTGATGGTACCGACTTCGTACGCATCGTCCACGATATTCGGGTTGGGAGACCCGGCCATCGTCAAGTGAGTCCACGACCCGAATCGAGCGTCGAGTTCGTCACGACACGCCTTCAGGAGTAGTGTGAAGTTGTGGGGATCCTCTGCACGAACGGACCCGTCCGGGAACTCCCAGTCGAGGTCGAGACCGTCGAAGCCGTACCGTTCCATGACGTCGACGGCCGTCGTGGCGAACCGTTGGCGTCGCGCCGCGGTCGATGCGGCGTCCGAGAACGTCCCCGAGTACCACCCGGCGCTGATGGAGAGGAGGAACACGGTCCCCGTATCGTCGTAGGTCGCCAACTCGCTGAGGAGGTCTTCGTCGGCGGAATCAGCCACGCTAACCGTGCCATCCGACTGGACGTCGAGGAAGGCGAAGTTCAGGTGGGTGAGTTTGTCGAAGGGGATGTCCGCAGGGGTGTATTCGCCCGCGTAGGAGGGGTAATAGCCGACGACCCGGTTTCCGTAGTCGCCGTGTGCCGAGGCGCTTCCGGCACCGAGCGTCCCGGTCACCGCCAGTGCGCCGGTCCCCTTGAGGAACTTACGTCTCGATGCGTCAGGAGTTGTTTTTCGGCCGATGCGTTTCGGTACGTGTTTCTCGCCGTTCGACATACGTTCATCAACGACGGTTCGAGAATGAATAAATTTTATGTGGATTACGAGGAAACATATACGCGCGGAATTCTCCGTCCGTCTCCCTTGACGGGACCCCAACCATTATACGACCGACACGAGCACTGTTCGCTATGACTGCAGCGATGCGTCTGTCCGCCGTCGCGTGGGCGGCGAAGACTCGGCGCGAAATCCGAGACGTCGGGGCCGCCGACGGGTCGGTTCTCGTCGTTCCCGTCGGCAGTATCGAACAGCACGGCCACCACCTCCCGGTTTCGACCGACACCCTGCTGGCCGACGCGGTGGCCCATCGCGGTGCCGAACGCGCCGCGGATGACGTTCCCATCCTCGTCACACCGCCGGTCTGGTCGGGGTTTTCGCCACATCACCTCTCGCTCGGCGGGACCATCTCGCTCGAACTCGACGACCTCCTCGATGCACTGGCGGACGTGGCCGACACCGCGCTCGAAAACGGGTTCGACGGCCTCTGCTTCGTCAACGGTCACGGCGGCAACGCGGCCGCCATCAACAACGCCGTCAGCATCGTCGGAAAATCCCATCCCGACGTCGAAGTCGCGGGGCTGACGTACTTCCAACTCGCCGAACCGTTCGTCGACGAGATTCGAGAGAGCGAAACCGGCGGCATGTCCCACGGCGGCGAGTTCGAAACCTCGCTGATGCTCCACCTTCACCCCGAACTCGTTCGGATGGAGGACGCGGACGCGGAGTACCTCGACGAACCGTACGACCGCGGTACCAAGGACCTGCTCGTCGGCGGCCCGCTAGCGACGTACCGGCCGTTCGAGGAGTACTCGGACACCGGGGCCATCGGCGACCCGAAACTGGCGAACGCGGAAAAGGGCGAAAAACTCCTCGACCGATTGACCGACGAACTGGCAGACGTGTTCCGGAACGTCTCCGAGCAGGCGCGCTAACGACGATACCGTTCTCCGCTTTCGCGTCTCGCCCCTCTCATCGTCCCGGTATGACTCTAAAGTAATACTCGATGGGCGCTGGTCACAGAAACGTAGAACGACCGAATACATCGATTAGGACATCTAAAACGAGGTCATTGATTTTTCCGAGAGGGAAATACTTCCCGATAGTTCTGTCTAGCAGTACCATCCAGTATTAATATTTGGTACTACTATTTCGTATTACTATTTTCCGTCCGGTATCGTCACCGGCAATCGCCCGGACAGGGTTCGCCCCCCGGCCAGCAGTTCTGCCGCCGCGGCGAGCGACGCGGGCGTGTCGTCGTACGTCGTCAGGTACGTCCCGACGTCGGGCATCGCAGCGAGGTCGTACGGGTTCCGCGTTGCGACGACGATAGGGTTCGCGCCCGCCTCTTGCAAGGCTCGGACGACCGCTGCTTGGTCCGGATTCGATGCGGCATCGGACGTACAGACGACCGTTTCACGGGGCGAATCGGCGCGTTCCTCCGGTAGTTCCCCCGGCGCGAGGACGGTGCCATCGACGGCGACACCCGCCGCCGACAGTGCCGACGCGAACGCGCCGCCGCGGCCGGACGCCTCCTCTGCGGGCGACCCGCGGCCGCCGTCGAACTCGTAGACGGCAACGCGCTGGGAGAGCGGGAGCGCGTCGGCCTCGTCGCGGACGAGCGTGACGCCGCGTTCGGCGACTTCCCGCGCGGTGGAGCGGCACTCCGCCGCGCCGTCGTCCCATTCGTTCTCGCCGCCGACGTAGCCCGCTCCGTAGACCCGTTTGGCGCGGAGGACGCGCCGAACCGCGGCGTCGATGTGGGACTCGGCGATGCGCCCCGATTCGACCGCTTCGATAACGGCGTCGATGGCGGCGCGCTGTTTCGCCGGAGTGTGCGAGACACAGAGTTGGTCGCACCCGGCCTCGACCGCTTGCACACACCCTTCGACGGTTCCAACTCCGTCGGCGATGGCTTTCATTTCCATGCAATCCGTGACGACCAGTCCGTCGAAGCTCAACTCCTCGCGGAGGAGTCCCGTCACGACGCGTGGGGAAAGGGTCGCCGGTCGCTCCGCGTCCTCCGCGATGGTCGGAAACGCGACGTGCGTCGTCATTATCGCACCGATACCGGCGTCGATGGCGCGCCGGAACGGTTTCAGTTCCACCGCGTCGAGGCGCTCCCGGTCGTGGTCGATGACCGGTAGGTCGAGGTGGGAATCGACCGCGGTGTCGCCGTGTCCCGGAAAGTGCTTCCCGCAGGCGACGACGCCCGCGTCCTGTAGCCCATCGGCGAACGCCGCGCCCAGTTCCGCGACGCGTTCCGGGCGTTCGCCGAACGACCGAACACCGATGACGGGGTTGTCGGGGTTGTTGTTCACGTCGAGGACCGGCGCGAGGTCGATATCGACGCCGAGCGCGCGCAGTTCACTCCCGACTGCTCGTCCGGCGCGGGACGCGAGTTCGGGGTCGTCCGTCGCACCCAGCGCCATCGCGCTCGGCAGTTCGGTGCCCCACGGGAGGCGCGCGACCCGACCGCCCTCCTGGTCGATGGACAGGAGCAAGGGGGGCTTTCCGTGGGGGACGAACCCCTGTAACGTGCGCGAGAGGGTCCGAAGCTGTCCCGGCGATTCGACGTTCCGGCTGAAGTAGATGACGCCGCCGAGGTGGCGCTCGGAGACGAGTTCTTCTATCGCCGCGGTTGGCGTCGTCCCGTCGAAACCCGCGACGAACAACTGTCCGACCTTCTCGGGGAGCGACAGGGACGACACGTCCACCTCGAAATCCGTGTGAGTGGCGGGTGGGTTCGTCGATTCCGCCGACTCGGGTTCGGTTGTCGAACTCATCGGTATCAGTACCGCCTGTAATCGTCTCGCACGTCGAGGAATTCCGTCCTGTCGTCTTCCCACCTGTCCGCGATGGTTTCGGCGATTTCACGCGGTTCGGCCGACGCGTCGGCGGCGTCTATCGTCTCGCGGAGATAGCTCCCGCCCGCCAGTTTATCGACGAAGAACTCGTCGTCGTAGGCTATCCACTCGCAATCGTCGTACGTCGTGAACGCCGAAGCGAGGACCGTCAGCCCGACCGTCACGGGGTCGATGGCGTCCCGGTCGAGGACGTGTATCTGGACGCCCGTCACGTTCTCGCGCTCGTGTTTGGAGAACGTCGGCGAGAAGTACGCCGGGCGGAAGGCGACGCCCTCCAACCCTTGGTTCGAAAGCTCCGTCGCCCAGTCGTCCGCATCTATCCACGGCGCGCCGACGAGTTCGAACGGCTTTGTCGTCCCACGCCCCTCCGAGAGGTTCGTGCCCTCGAAAAAGCACATGCCGGGGTATAACGTGGCCGTTCCCGGCGTCGGCATGTTCGGCGACGGATACACCCACGGGAGGCCGGTATCGGAAAACCAGTCGGAACGCGACCAGCCGCGCATCTCCACGACCTCCACGTCCGCGCCCACGTCGAACTCGCCGTTGAAGTAGGTCGCCAATTCGCCGACGGTCATCCCGTGGACGATGGGAAGTTCGTACGCGCCCACGAACGAGGCCACCTCGTCGTCGATTCGGTTGCCCGCGACGGATAGCGGCGAGATGGGATTCGGCCGGTCGAGGACGACCATCCGTTTTCCGGCCTCCGCGACCCCTTTCAGCGCGTAGCCCAGCGTGTAGATGAGCGTGTAAAACCGACATCCGACGTCCTGCATGTCGTAGACGATGGTGTCGATACCGTCCATCATCTCGGGGGTTAGCTGTTTCTGGTCCCCGTAGAGGCTCTTCACCGGAAGACCGGTGCGCTCGTCGATGCTGTCCTCGACCTTCACGCCCGCTTGTGCGTCACCCCGAATCCCGTGTTCGGGTCCGAACAGCTTCCGGAGGTCGAACTCCTCGCGGGCATCGAGGAGGTCTATCGTGGTGGTGAGGTTGCTGTCGGTTCCCGACGGGTTCGTGATGAGTCCCAATCGTTCGCCATCGACCGTCTCGAAGCGGTCGTTCAGCAACCGTTCTACGCCGAGTGTTACCATATCTTCGGCAATGCAGTAACTCCTTAAAAAACCCCGTGTGCGAGAGGGTAGGTGTCAGTATAATTATATTGAGAAGGCGCGATTGTAGTGTCACTTCTCCCCCTGTTCGCTCCCTCGTTCATCCATTCGATGACTCACTCACCGAGTGGCGCAGCGGCGAGGTCGAACCAGTCGAGGTGGTCCTCGGTCAACAGCGCGTGGTTGTAGACGCGAAGTTCGTCGCCGAGATCGCCGACGTCGGTCACGAATCGCCGCCACTCCGCTTCCGAACCGATGACGGCGGGGTCGAGGGTGAGGCCGACGTCGACCGGTAGCTCGACCGCCTCCCGATACCCCCGCACGCGACGGCGAGCGAGGTCGCGGTCGCCGGTGTAACAGAGCGCGACGATGCGGTCCAGATGAGCGCGAACGCGGTCGAGGACGACGCCCGCGGGCCATCCGTCGTTCGGGTCACGCCCGAGGCCGTCCGACGCCGAGTAGGTTAGCTCCACGTCACCGCTGGCCGCCGCGATGCGTTCGAGGAACGAGTCGATGACCGACGCGCGGAAGTCGAAGAGGTCGGCGAGGACGGGATACTCCTCCGCGAGTCGGGAGAGCGATTCGATTTGGGGAGTCGGCGTTCGAAGCACGTCGCGGGCGAGCGACTGGACGATCTCACGGGCGCGTTCGAAATCCACCTCGTGGCTCGCCGCCCGCGTTCGGCAGGCCGAACAGAAACACTGCGAGAGGAGGAGTTCTTCTGGCTTGCCGCGGACGACGTGGTTTTTCGAGTGGCCGAACGCGGCACCGTGGCCGTGGAAGGCGTTCGGAAAGCCGAGCGATTCGAGGTTGATAGCGGCGATGTCGTAATCGGCGAGCGAGCGCACGACGCCCTCGAAGTAGTCGTGAACCTCGGGATGGGACGGACAGAACGCGTGGTCGTGGGGGTCCCCGAAGGCGCTTTCGACGCGATACTCCGGGTTCGACGCGCCGAGGTTCGTGTTGTGGAAACAGACCAACCACGCCGTCACGTCGATATCCACCTCGGTCAACCGCTCGACGACCTCTCCGAACGGGTCGGGATGGCCGTCGATTTCGTTCACGGGGGGGTCGATGGGCGTATCGACGAACGACTCCGGGGCGGGGCGAAAGTAGCACCCGCCTTCGTACGATTCGAACAGACCGTCGGAAGAACGCGGTTCGAGGGTTCTGATGGAGTGATAGTGTGCGGCGACGGTGACGCTCGTCACGCCCAGTTCGGCGAGTTCCCGTCTCGTCGCCTCGGGCGGCTGCGAGAGTAAACGCCACGGATAGCTCCAGACTGCGACCATACCAGCCAACGTTGGCGCCGTGTAATAAATATTCCCCGGTCGCGGTGCGAACGGGACATCGAATCAGTCGAAACGCCCGGCGGCGACCATCGCGTGAAACCGCTCGCGGAAGCGGATGAGACCGGTGTCCTTCCCGTCGTACACCTGATTCGTGAGCAGGACGGCGAACCGGTCGCGGGCGTGGTCGAGCCACAGCGAAGTGCCGGTGTAACCCGTGTGTCCGAGTCCGACGCGCGACCAGTTCGGCGCGGGGTACGTCCCGTCGGCGAGTCGCCACCCGAGGCTGTGGCGGGTATCGAGGTCCGGCACCCAGTCGTCCTGCAACCGCTCGACGGTGGCCGGAGAGAGCAGCGTTCCGTCCGCGGCGAGGTACGCCCGGGCGAACGCCGCGAGGTCGTCGACCGTCGTGAACAGACCCGCATTCCCGCTCTGGCCGTTCATGGCCCAGCCGAGCGGGTCGTGGACTTCTCCGCGGAGGATTCGGTCGCGGTACTCGTGGTCGTAGGTCGCGGCGACGTTCGAGACGTCTTCCAACGGCCCGAGTCGGGAGGTTTCCATCCCCGCGGGACCGAACACGTGCCGCTCCGCGAGTTCGCCGAGCGAGCGGTCGGTCGCGCCCCTGAGCGCCTCGGCCAGATGGACGAAGTTGAGACAACTGTACTCGTTTCGACTGCCGGGTTCGGCTTCGAGTATCGACCGGTCCCGAAGTCCCGCCAGCACGTCGCTCGGCGACTCCCACGATTCCGCGAACGAGTACGGCTGAAAGCCGGAACTGTGGGTCAACAGTTCGAGCAGGCGAACGTCGCCGCGCCGATAACCGTCGAGGGACGGGACGTGCCGTCGGAGTTCGTCCGACAGGGTGATGACGCCCGATTCGACGAGCGAGAGCGCCGTCGTCGCCGTCACGACCGGTTTCGTCAGCGACGCGCCGTCGAAAATCGTCTCGCGGGTCATCGCCGCGCCGCGCTCGGGGTCGCGTTCGCCGACGACGCCGACCGCATCGATACCGTCCGTCGTCCCGACCGCCGCCACGGAACCGGGATAGACGCCTTCCTCCAACCCGCGTGCGAGAACCGTTTCGAGCGAGTCGTCTCCTGTCGAGCCTCTCATTCCCGTAGACGAGGGAAGCGAACCGTCTTAATCCCTCTGTCCGGGCCATCCGCGGTGAACAACCTATTTGTGGCCAGCGACGCAAGAAACGACTCGATGACCTACGATTCGCTGTTGTTCGACGTGGATGGCGTCCTCCTCGCGTTCCACCCCGACCACCCGACGGTTTACCGGCAGGCCGTCGTGGAGACGTTCGACGCGTTCGACGTGTCGCCCGAGGACGCCCACGTGGACGCCTTCATCGCCGGGAGAACCATCGACGAGATGCGGCGAGCGTGCGCCGACCTCGGCATCGATTTCGGGCGGTTCTGGCCGGAGCGCGAGGCGAACACGTCGCGCCTCCAATCCAATATGATGGACCGCGGCGAGCGGGTCCCCTACGACGACTGTTCGGTTCTCCCGGACCTCGCCGCGCATCACGACATGGGGGTCGTCAGCAGCAACCAACACGCCACCATCGAGTACATGCTCGACCGGTTCGACTTCGCCCACCTGTTCGAGACGGCCTACGGCCGTGAACCGACGGTCGAGGGATTCGAGCAGACCAAACCCGAGACGTACTACATCGAGCAGGCGATGGCCGACCTCGACGTGACCGACGGCCTCTACGTCGGCGACAGCGCCTGTGACGTTCGCGCCGCCCACCGCGCGGGCCTCGACTCGGCGTTCATCCGACGACCACACCGCGATGGCTACGACCTCCCGGAGGACCCGACCTACGAGGTGGAGTCGCTCGCGGACCTCTTCGACCTTCCGGGTATCGCGGAGTCCGCGTAAGGACCGCCGTTTCAACCCGCGTCACCGGTTTTCGTCCGTTCTCCGTCCGTTCCCCACCCGGTCTCCGCCCGGTTTCGTCCGATCAGATTTTCGTCGTTCTCGAAACGCGACCACCTCGCATCGAACACTGGATATCGTTTCGACACAGCCGAAACGAAATGGAGAAGTCTCAAATAGCCGGTTTAGAACGGTTTCAGAGGATTTCGAGTCGTATTCGCGGGGGAAGTACATTCGATAGAGACGAAACGACGGCACATCACGCGTGTGAATACCTCTCGTGGCGAGATACGGCGTTCTCCGGTCGAAGACGCCCATTACGAAACTATGCATGTAATGTACCCACGAATCGTGTGTTCGGCTCGCTTCTCGGGGGGTTATAACGTACATATTTTCGTGATAAATCAGGGTCGATTTCGAGTCCACGGAAGCTCCCCCTCTCGTCCGCCGGAAACGAAGGTAGCAGTCCGCATGACCGCGGAGAGGAGGAATATCAGGGGTTCGCGGTTCGACGGAATCGAAAGCCGAGGGTTCGTGGAGCGAGAATACCGCGACGAATCGGACGTTCGGAAAAAGTACGAGACGAGTGACGGAGCGCTCACGTCGGCGGGCAGCGCTTGCCCATGACGACCGGTCGGGCCGCACCGGTCGCGCCGGGAACGTTGTTCGGCACGCCGTCCAGCGCCGCCGCGGCGAGCAGGGCGAACGCGGCGGCCTCCTTCGCGTCGCTTCCGACGCCGTACTCGTCGATGGTTCGGACCGGGGCGCTCACCTCGGCGTCGAGCATGTCGAGGAGCGCGGGGTTGTACGCCCCGCCGCCGGAGACGACGATTTCGTCCGGCGCGTTCGAGAGAAATCGCCGGTACGCGTCGGCGATGGAGCGGGCCGTCAACGCCGTCGCCGTCGCCACGACGTCCTCGTCCGTGCAGTTTCGCTCCCGGCAGGCGGCGACGAACTCCCGTGCGTACGAGCGGCCGAACTGCTCCCGTCCGGTGGATTTCGGCGGTTCCGCACGGAAGTATGGCTCGTCCAACGCATCGTCGAGTATCGCGTCGTGGACCGTCCCCTCGCAGGCCATCCGACCGTCGCGGTCGTACGTCCGCTCGCCGTCCGTCAGGAGTTCCACGATGCCGTCGATGACCATGTTTCCGGGTCCCGTGTCGAAGGCGGTCACGTCCTCGCGCGCCGCTCCGGGCGGCAACGCGGTGCAGTTCCCGATGCCGCCGACGTTCTGTGCGACGCGGAACGACTCGTCGTCGGCGAGCAGGGCGAGGTCTGCGAACGGAACCAGCGGCGCACCGTGTCCGCCGACCGCCACGTCCGCGGTTCGAAAGTCCGCGACCGTCGTGACGCCGGTTCGCTCGGCGATGTAGCTCCCGTCGCCTATCTGGAGCGTCGAACGGCGTCGGTCGTCGCCCACCGGCAGTCGTCGCGGTTCCGGTTCGTGACGAATCGTCTGGCCGTGCGACCCGATGGCGTCCACGGCCGAGATATCGAGGTTCGCGGCGTCCGCCGCCGCTTCCGCTGCGTCCGCGAAGACCGCCGCGAGCGCGACGTTCAGCCGACAGGCCTCGGCGACGGACCCCTCGTCGGAGCAGACGCGTTCGAGTCGCTCTCGGAAGGCCGAATCGTACTCCCGCGTGACGAACGATTCGACGGTCACGTCGTAGTCACGTATCGCCTCCCCGTCTCTCCGAATCCGACAGCAGGCCGCATCAACGCCGTCGAGCGACGTGCCCGACATGAGGCCGACGACGACGCGCTCGCTCACGCCGTCACCCCCTCGATTTGCTTCGTGACCGTCCCGTCGGCGAACCGCTGTCGAACGCGAGATGGTGAAGCGCGGCGTACTTCGTCTCCGGTCGAACATCGGGGAGGAGATACGTTTCGAACGTCGATGCCGTCGAAAATGCGCCCGTACTCGGTAAGACGGCGACACTGTGTGATCATCTCCCCGCTGTTTCTCGTCCCGCTACTTATACTTCCGTTCGAAGGGGAGCGACGTCAGTTATCGTCGCAATTCCACGTCGGCGGTTCGTCGATGTCGTACATCATCGTCTCCAACCGCTGGTCGAGACCGGCGGAGAGACCGCCGTCAACGACGAGTTCCGTGCCGGTGACGAACGACGCCTTCTCCGACGTGAGGTAGAACGCGGCCTCGGCCACGTCCTCGGGCCGTCCGAATCGCCCGACGGGATACTGGTTCAGCCACTCCTCGCGGACCGGCCCCTCGGTGGTCAATTTCTCGCTCGACGCGTCGGTGATGATGCTCCCCGGACAGACGGCGTTCGAGCGGACGCCGTGGCGGCCGTACTGCGTGGCGATGAGTCGGGAGAGCGCGACGATGCCGTTCTTCGCGGCGGAGTAAGAGGCGAGGCCGATGCCGAGTTTCGCGTTGATGGACGAGACGTGGACCATCGACCCGCCGCCCGATTCGACCATCGCCGGGAGGACCTCCCGAGCGCAGAGGAACTGGCCCTTCAGGTTCACGTCGATGATCCGCTCCCACGTGTCGTCGGTCACGTCGGCGACGTTGCCGTCGTCGAACGACCCGCCCGCGTTGTTCACGAGGACGTCAACGCTCCCGTGGCGCTCCATCGTCGCTTCGACCATGGCGGACACGTCCGCCGAATCGCTGACGTCGGTCCCGACGAATTCGGCCGTCCCGCCGTTCTCCTCGATGCGGGCGACCGTTTCCTCGCCGCCGTCCGAGTCCACGTCCGCGACGATGACGGTGGTGCCAGCGTCCGCGAGTCGCTCCGCGATGGCTCGGCCGATACCCTTCGCCGCGCCCGTGACGACGGCGACGTCGTTACTCCGCTCTGTCGTGCTCGTGTCCATATGCTCCACCCGTACCCGGTCCACAAAACGGTTTGTATCGCGACGACGAGTCGTTCTCCGAAGCAGAGCGTCACTAACCCAAACATTTTTCTATGTTCATTTTAAAATCGAACCGAGCATGGTTAACAGCAACCACGGTGCTAGCGATGAGCCTGAGAGAGCTTCGCTGACGCGACGACAGTGGCTCGCGCTCGGCGGCAGCGCGACGATGGCCGGACTGGCCGGGTGCGGCGGCAGCAACCCTGACGACCCGGACGTAACGATGTCGGGGACTCCCGACGATGCGAGCGGTTCCAACGGGAAAAACGGGACGCCCGTCACGACCGAACTGCACATGCGCGCGCCGGTCAGTTGGCAACCCAGCAAGGCCAACATCAACCCCTTCACCGATACGAAGAACACCGAGTTCTGGATGGACAACATGTGGTGGGAGTCGTTGGTTTGGCCCAACGCCAAGGGGGAACCGATGTACTTCCTCGCGGACGAAATCAATATCAAGGGGAGCGGCTGTGAGGTCGAGATAAAACTCAACGACGAGTACACGTGGTGGGACGGAACGCCCGTCACCGCACAAGACTTCCGCACCGCCGCGGTCATCAGCGATTACAAGGCGAGCTACGGCCCGGAGAACACGGACGACAGTTGGGAGGTGGCCGATAAACACACGATCAAACATCATCTCGCCGGACCGGCCAATCCGTCGTTGCAGAAGACGGCATCCCCATACTACACCGTCCCCGCCAAGCACGATTATTTCAAATCGTGGCTCGATAAGTACGAAGACGCGGGCGGTCAGAGCGCCGTGGAAAAGGTGACGAAGGAGCTGACTTCGACGACCATCACGCTGAACGACCTCACCGAGAAGGGTCTCGGCTGTGGGTTGTGGAAGCCGAAACAGCTCTCCCCCACCAACGCCGTCCACGAGAAGTACGAGGACCACCCGCGCGCCGACTGGACGAACCTGAAGACGTTCAACTGGCATCTCATCTCGGAGAAACAGAAGGCGATTCAGGCGCTCAACGCGGGCCAACTCGACATGGGGGACAAGACGATAAATCAGGCCAAGTCCAACGGCAACGTCGACGTGTTCAACCAGTTCGGCACGTCCAGCATCGTGAAGTTGGCCATGAACTGGAACAACGAACACCTCGCTCGCCGTCCCGTTCGTCGGGCCATCGCGTACCTCATGGACCACGACGAACTCGTGAAAGTCATCAAGAGCACGCAGGGACTGAACTACAAACCCCGAGACACCGTAACCGGGATGTCCGCGAGCACCGGGAATCAGTGGACGAGCAAGAGTTTCCAGAACAAGCTCATCGACTACGGTCGCACGTCGAAGCCCGAGAAGGCGAAACAGGTCCTCAAGGACGCGGGCTACACGAAGGACGGCGACGTCTGGGCAGGACCGGACGGCAGTCGCGTCGAGGGACTCACCTATCTGACGCCGCCGTGGACCATCTACGAGACCATCGGGAAGTACCTGAGTCCCAAACTCAAGGAGTTCGGCTTTGGCAACGAACTCATCATCCCGTCGAGCAGCGGGTTCTGGAAGCGGTGGACCGACACCCACGACTTCGACATGGTCAACTGGTTCTCGAAGACGTCACACCCGGCGAGCGCGTATTCCACCGTCAGCGTGGCCGGACTCGGTAAGTTCGACGAAGTTGTGAACGTAACGGAACCGAGCGGCGATTGTAGCGTCGATCGCCGAACGCCCGATCTCTCCCGGTCACGGAGCAAGAAGCTGAACCAACCGATCCGGCCGAAGTTCCCGAAGAACGTCGGACAGACGGGCAACGGCGGCGCAAAACAGACGTTGTATCCCGTCAAGTGGGGCAACATCATGTCCCAAACCCAGTCCACGAAGGAGGTCAAAGACCTCACGAAGAAACTCATGTGGTACACCAACTGGCAGGTCCCGCACATCGGCTTCTACGACGAGACGAGGGTGTACTGGGGCAACCAGAACAAGTTCGACTTCCCGACCGGGGACGACACCGGCCACTCCGAGAAGGCGAAGAACGAACACTTCACGAACGCTATCGAATTCCTGCTGAAAGGGCACGTCAGCGCGAAAACGAAGTAACCGCCCCGCCGCTGTCATCCCACGCGCGGTTTTTCGGTCCTCAGGTCCGATGGCATTTCACGAGGAGCGCCGCCGTTCCGGCACCGAGTGTGCCCGCACCGAGGACGTTGAGGACGGACACGACGTGTGCTGCCGTTCCCGGTTCCGACCAGAAAAAGAGCAGTATCGAGAGGAAACAGGCCAGACACTCGAACGCCAGCAGCATGGCGAACTTATCGGCGTTCGAGCAGACGTAATCGAACACGGTGGGTGCGTGAGACATTCGTTCGGGTCACTCGCACGTCAGGAATTAAGCGTTTCGCCCAGTCTCCTCATCGTCGTCGATTCGGGCGACGGCGTGAGCGACCCCACAGTCGGGACACTCGTAGAACTCCCGGTCGAACGTCGCGCCGCATCTGATACACTGGTACGTCTCGGTGTCGTCCGAGTCGTCTCCGAATAGGCTGCGGAGTCGCGTGAGGAGCGCCATACCTCGAACTGGGCCGCAGACGTAATGAAACCGCCCGTTACAGAGAATCCCTCCCATACCTTTATTGCGGTGGGAGAAACACAAGCACAGTAGCACGATGTATTATTCGAAGCGGATCGGGCAGTCAGTGCTAGTGTTCCTGCTGGCGCTGACGGTGACGTTCGCCCTGTACCGAATGTTACCGTTCGGCCCCGTCGAGATGGTGAAAAACCATCTGATGCAACAGATGATAGAACAGGGAAGCAGTCCGTCGCCACAGCAGATGGAACGCATCAACATGATGGTACAGACGTACACCGGTATCGACCCGTCCAAACCGTGGTACGTTGCGTACTACGATTACCTCCGAAACATCATCGTCTATCAGGACTTCGGACGGTCGATTTTTAAGAATCGACCGGTCTTCGACATCCTGTTCGAGGCGATGCCGTGGTCGCTGTTCATCAGCATTTACGGCCTCGCGCTCGGGACGACGGTCAGCCTGCTGCTCGGCGCGGTCATGGCGTACAACGAAGGCGGTACGTTCGACACCGGGATGACGATATTCTCCATCGCCAATACGACCGTTCCGTACTACATCGTCGCCATCCTCTCGCTCATCGTCTTCTCGTTCTCCCTCGGCTGGTTGCCGAGCGGCGGACGGATGGACCCGAACACGACGGCCGGACTGAACCTCCCGTTCATCGTCGGCGTCGTCAAACACGCCATCCTCCCCGTGTTCTCCTCGTTCATCGCCGGATTCGGCGGTGCACTGGCGTTTCGGGGGAACTGCATCCGCGAGATGGGCGAAGGCTACATCCGCGTCGCGCGACTCCGCGGCATCAGTCAGGGCCGCATCGCCATCCGCTACGTCGGCCGCAACGCGCTGTTGCCCGTCTACACGAGCATTATGATGGGCATCGCGGGCATCTTCGGGAGCAGCATCATCCTCGAAACCATCTTCAACTACCCCGCGATGGGGCTCGTGACGTACAACGCGCTGTTGAACCGCGATTACCCGCTCATCATGGGGTCGTTCATCTTCTTCACCAGCATCACGCTGTTGGGAATCCTCATCGCCGACCTGACGTACGGCGTCATCGACCCCCGCGTCAAAGGAGGGAGCGAACGTGAAGCCTACTGAGAATGGCGATGCCGAAACGTCGCACGCCGACACCCCTCGTCGAACCGACGACGAATCCGCACGAACCGACGGCGGAACGAACAGTCGGTCCGGTTCCGCCCCGATGGACGAGAGCATCTTCACGCAAACGTCGAACGTCCCAGAACTGACGGGACGCGAGAAGGCCCGGCGGTCGTTCGAGCGGCACGTCTACGCGCCCATCGCGGTGCTGTTGAACGATTGGCGGGCGCTCGTCGGGTCGCTCATCCTCCTCGGCTTCGTCGTCATGGGCGTCATCGCCGCGGCACCGTTCGGCATCGTCCTCGTCGAGAAAGCCACCGTGATGGAGGGACCGATATACCTCTCGCCGTTCCAAGACTGGGCGTATCCGCTCGGAACCAACGTGATGGGGAAGTCGATTCTGAAACAGGTCGTCCACGCGACGCCCGCGATGCTGGAGATGATCCTCGCCGGTGCGTTGCTGTCGGTCTGTCTCGGAACGCTCATCGGCACCGTCGCCGGTTACCGCGGCGGCCGCACCGACTCCGCGTTGATGACGCTCACGGACGTCGTTCTCACCATTCCCGGCATCGCGCTGGTCATCGTGCTGGCGAGCATCTACCAACCGGAAAGCCCCCTCGTCGTCGGCCTCATCCTCGGCATCGACAACTGGCCGAAGTTGGCGCGGACGGTTCGCTCGCAAGTGTTGAGCATCCGCGAGGAGGCGTTCACCGAAGCCTCGCGCATCATGGGCCTGTCGGAGCTTCACATCCTCCGCAAGGACGTGGTTTCGAACCTGATGCCGTACATCTCGGTCAACTTCGCGACCAGCGCCCGGAAGATAATCTTCGAGTCCGTCGGGTTGTACTTCCTCGGTATCCTCCCCCGCTCGAACCTGAATTGGGGATTGATGATGAACGACGCGTACAACCAAGCGAACCTGACGAACCCCGACCAGATACACTGGTTGCTGGTGCCGATGGCGCTCATCATCCTCATCTCGCTCGGATTCATCCTGCTCGCGCAGGGGCTCGACCGGGTGTTCAACGTCCGCCTTCGCGCGCGCCACGAAACCGCCGGAGGTGACGAATGAGCACCTCGGTCACGGACGAGAACGGGCAGGCGGTATCCCTCCTGCTCGCCATCAGGCGGTCGTTCCTCGCGTTCATCGTCGCGCTAGGGGTCGTCTGTTGGCTGTTGGCCGTCCTCCTCTCGGGCTATCTCCTCCCCTCGCTGACGCACGCCGTTCTCGCCGGAATGTTCGCCATCTGGGGGACTAGCGCGTTCATCTACGCCATCCTCGGTCACCTCGGACTTCGCTTGATAGGGTACAACTGATGACTCGACACGCACCACACGAATCCATGACCACCACCGATATCAAACACACCGACGGAGCAACACACGCCAACCGAGAGCAACGCATCGACCGACCGCGACACACCGACCGGTTCCGCGAAACCGGCGGCCGGAGGTGACGCCGATGGCAACCGAATTCCGGCCCGCGTCGGACACCGACACGCCGTCCGAGGAAGACGTCATCCTGGAAGTCCGGGACGCCAGCGTCTCGTTCAGCATGGACCGCGGGGATTCCCGCGTCCTTCGGGACGTCAGTATCGACGTCCATGCAGGCGAGGTCCTCGGCGTCGTCGGCGAGAGCGGGTCCGGCAAGTCGATGCTCGCCTCCGCGATGCTGGACGCCATCGTCTCGCCGGGACAGGTGGATGGGGAAGTCATCTACCATCCGCCGGACGGCGGCGAACCGGTGGACGTGCTATCCCTCTCCCGCGAGGAACTGACGAAGCTCCGCTGGAACGAGATTTCGTTCGTCATCCAAGGTGCCCAGAGCGCGTTCAACCCGACGATGACCATCGGTAGTCACTTCGAGGAGACGCTTCGCGCACACGGCGCGGACGTCTCGGAGGGAATGGAGTTCGCGCGCGAACTCCTCGCGGACCTCTACCTGCCGACCGAGCAGGTGTTACGCTCACACCCGCACGAGCTGTCCGGCGGGATGAAACAGCGGGCGCTCATCGCCCTCGGCCTCGTCCTCGACCCGAACGTCGTCGTGATGGACGAACCGACCGCGGCGCTCGACCTGCTGATGCAGCGGTCCATCGTCAGCATGCTGGAGGACCTCCAGGAGAAGTACGACCTGACGATGGTGTTCGTCACCCACGACCTGCCGCTCGTCGCCGACCTCGCCGACCGCCTCGCCGTGATGTACGCCTTCGACCTCGTGGAACTCGGCCCGACCGACGAACTCCTCGACGACGCGGCCCACCCCTACACCCGCGCGCTGCTCAACGCCGTCCCGAACATCTCCGACCGGGCGATGGACATCGAGGGAATCGAGGGGTCGAGTCCCGACCCCGTCTCGCTCCCGAACGGCTGTTCGTTCAACCCGCGCTGTCCGCTGGCCGACGGGACGTGCGAGTCCGAAAGTCCCCACCTCCGCGACGTGGACAAGGGTCACGAGGTGGCCTGCTTCTACCCCGAAGAGGCCCGTGAGACGGTCCCGCTGTTGCTCGACGAGCCGCCGAAGTCGGCAGACGCGGCGGATGCCGCCGACGCCAGCGGAGGTGAGCGACGATGACCGACCGCCGCGGTGACCCGCTCCTCTCGCTGCAGAACGTGAGCGTCCACTTCGAGAAAGAACGGTTGTTCGGCCTCGCCGGGTCCGAGACGGTCCACGCCGTGGACGACGTGAGCCTCGACATTTACGAGAACGACATCGTTGCACTCGTCGGCGAATCCGGGTGTGGAAAGACGACGCTCGGAAAGACGGCCATCGGCGTCCAGCGTCCGACGGAGGGGAACGTGCTGTACCGGGGGCAAGACGTGTGGGAAACCAAGGAATCCGGCGGCCTGTTCGACAGAAAAGAGTCCGCCGGCGAGTACTCGGCGGAGGAGATACGCCGTTCGCTCCAGATGATTCACCAGGACCCCGGCAGTTCGCTGAACTCGAACTACACGGTCGAGTCGAGCCTCGCCGACCCGTTGAAACACTGGCAACCGGAGATGAGCGAAGCGGACCGACGCGCCCGCATCTACGGCCTGCTCGAATACGTGGGTATGGCCCCGGCGGAGGATTACGCCAAACGGTATCCTCATCAACTCTCCGGCGGGGAACAACAGCGCGTGGCGCTCATCCGGGCCTTGCTGATGAACCCGGACCTCATCCTCGCCGACGAGGCCATCAGCGCGCTCGACGTGTCGCTTCGCGCCGAGATGATGGACCTCATGCTCGAACTGCAGGACCAGTTCAACACCTCGTACCTGTACATCTCGCACGACCTCGCCAACGCCAAGCACCTCACCCAGCGGGCGAACGGCCGCATCGGAATCATGTATCTCGGCGAACTCGTCGAGATAGGGACGCCCGAACAGATAATCCACGACCCACAACACCCGTACACGAAGGTGCTTCTCTGGGCGACCTCCGACCTCAGGAATCGGTCCGAGAGCGTGCCGGAGCCGCCGATTCGCACACTCGACATCCCCGACCCCGTGGACCCGCCGTCCGGGTGTCGGTTCCACACGCGCTGTCCCGAGGCGCGGACGGCGTGTACGGAATCGTGTCCATCGCTCGCCGACCGCGAGGGCGACGGTCGGCGGACGGCCTGCTTCCGAAACGAAGCAGACCACGCCTACTGGGAGAGCGAACCGCTCTCGGACGACGGACGGTCCGAAAAACCCCAAGCCCCCCGCGAGACCGCGGACGGCGACTGAACCTCAGTCGCACCGATACCGTTCGACCTTTTCCTCGTCCACCGTCACCCCGAGCCCCGGCCCGTCCGGGACCCGGAGCGCGCCGTTCTCGACCTCGAACGGGTCCTCGATGATGTAGTCGTCCCACCCGTAGTAGGTGCTGTCCGGCGGGAGGTTGATACCGGGCGTGCTCGCCACGGTGTGGAGCATCGCCGCGGTCTTGACGCCGAGGTCGAAGCCGCAGTGGTGGGACACCGAGACGCCCGCGTTGGCCGCCATGGCGACCTGTTCGCGCACGGCGAGGATGCCGCCAGCGGGCACGAGGTCCACGACGGCCACGTCGATGGCGTCGGCCTGCAACAGAAAGCGGAGGTTGCGCGGGAAGTACGTGTCCTCGTTGACCGCGACGGGCGTCCGCACGCGGTTGCGGAGCGAGGCGTACGTCCCGTAGGTGTCGATGCGAACCGGCTGTTCGAGGTACTGGAGGAGGATGCCCTCCTCTTCGAGTCGGGTGGCGACCCGAACCGCGTCCTCGAACGACCAGCCCTGATTTGGGTCGAGTCGGAATTCGAGTTCGCCGTCCACCTCGTCGTGCATCGCGCGGATTCGCTCGACGTCCTCGCGCCAGTCCGGCCCGGCTTTCGTCTTCAGCGTCGAAAAGCCGTGTTCGACGGCGCGTCGGGCGTAGGTCCGCGACTCCTCCGGCGAGAGGATACCGAGGCAGGTGGCGATGTCTACCGACTCGCGGGTCTTCCCGCCGAGCAGTTGATGGACGGGGACGCCCACCGTCTTGCCGAAGGCGTCCCAGAGCGCGGTTTCGACCGCCCCGAGAAACGGCCGAACTTTCACGTAGGGGAAGTAGAACGACTCGACGAAATCCCGTATTTCGCCCACCTCGCGGCCGACGAGTTCCGGGGCGATAACGTCGTCCACGACCGCCTTCGTCACCGCGGCGGACTTCATCCCGACGAGCATCTCGCCCCACCCCGTCACGCCGTCGTCCGTTTCGACCTTCACGAGCATTCGCGTGACCGACGTCACCTGGTCGTGGTTGCTCACGTAGGGAGCCAGTCCGAGTTCGTCTTCGAGCGGTTTGACACCCATCTCTACAGGGATGGCTGACACGTTCGTCACCGACATACTACATCCTCGAAGGCCACCTACAAATAACTCCGCACGGCGGCGAAATCGGTTTCCGCGTCCGGAGAACTTATGCGCCCGAGTGTTATCTGTCATATCGATGATTTCGGAGACGGTACGAGTTCTCGTCGTCGGCGCGCATCCCGACGATTGCGACCTCAAAGCGGGCGGCGTCGCGTGCAAATATGCGGACGACGGCCACGACGTGCTGTTCGTCTCGGTGACGAACGGCGAGGCCGGACACCACGAACTCGGCGGCGCGGAACTGGTTCGACGCCGCCGCGCCGAAGCGAACGCCGCGGCATCCGTTGCCGGGGTCGGGTTCGAGCAGTTCGACATCCCGGACGGTCGGGTCGAACCGTCGCTGGACAATCGGGACCGACTCATCCGCCGCATCCGCGAGTTTCGACCCGACCTCGTGCTCACTCATCGACCCAACGATTACCACCCCGACCACCGCTACACGGCGCAACTAGTGCGCGACGCCGCCTACCTCGTCGCGGTGCCGAACGTCTGCCCGGCGACGCCCGCGCTCGACTCGAATCCCGTGTTCGCCTACCTGAGCGACACCTTCGAGCGCCCGTATCCCTTCTCGCCTGACGTGGTGGTCGATATCGACGACGCCGCGGACCGGAAGTTCGAGATGCTCGACTGTCACGGCTCCCAGATGTACGAGTGGCTACCGTACGTCGAGGGCGTGCTGGATGACGTCCCCGACGACCCGGACGAGCGGTTCGACTGGTTGCGAAGCGGCGGCCTGCCGCACGTGGAAGCGCTTTCGACCGTCGCGGACCGCTACCGCGACGACCTCGTCGAGCGATACGGTTCGGCGGGCGAGGAGGTCCGCTACGCCGAGGCGTTCGAAGTGAGCGAGCACGGCGCGCCGCTGACGGACGAGACGAAGGCGCGACTGTTCCCGTTCTGACGCGAACGACAGGGTTATAGGGAGACGGTCTGACACGTCAATCGATGACGAACGTCTTGCTCGCCGGTGAGTCGTGGGTAACGGTACAGTTCGAGATAAAGGGGAGAAACGTCATGCGCGACAGCCAGTACGGGGAGGCGGCGGACCGGTTCATCGAAACGCTCGAATCGGTCGGCGCGGAGGTGACGTATCAGCCGTGTCACGTCGCCGCCGAATCGTTCCCGCGGACGACCGACGCGCTGGACGAGTACGACCTCGTTATTCTGAGCGACGTCGGCGCGGACACGCTCCAGATAACGGATCGAGTGGCGGGCGGCGACACGGACGTCGACCGCTGTGCGCTCCTCGCCGACTGGGTTCGGGACGGCGGCGCGCTCGGCATGGTCGGCGGCTACATGAGTTTCGCGGGAAAAGGCGGGCAGGCGCGATACGGACACACGCCGGTCGCCGACGTGCTTCCGGTCGAAATAGCGGCGGGCGACGACCGCGTGGAAACGCCCGACGGTTCGGTACCGCGAAACGAGGGCGTGTCGAACGCCGACCTGCCCGACGAGTGGCCGCACGTCCTCGGCTACAATCGGACGACGGCGAAACCGGATGCCGAGGTATGGGCGACGGTTCGGGACGACCCGTTCCTCGCCGTCGGCGACTTCGGGGACGGGAGTTCGTTCGCCTACGCGACGGACTGTGCACCTCACTGGGCACCCGACGGGCTTCTGTCGTGGAACGGCCTGCCGACGCTCTGGGAGCGGGTTCTCGACCGCGTTTGTTAGTCAGTTCACTTCGTCCAGATACGCGTTCCAGACGCCCATCGGGTCTTCACACGCGAGTTCCGAGATGGTCCGACAGCCGTCGTAGCCCCACATGAACACGCTGTCGGTACCGAGATCGAGCGCGGTTCGCGTGGCCGTCCGGACCTCCTCGGTCGCCGAATCGCCGGACAGACCGAAGCCCTGAATCCACAACTGACTCCGGAGGTCGTTTTCGTCCGCGAGTTCGACCAGCTCCTCGCCGAACCGCGAGACGAACTCACCCGGGTCGGCGTCCTCGGTGAACGCGTCCCAGTACGGGTCGGTGGCGAGCACGTCGATGTGTTCGTTCTCCGCGAGTCGCGCCCAATTGCGCGGCCCGTGGTCGGCCGACCCGGTGGGCATGAGACAGACCGCGTTTTCCGCGCCCGCCTCGTGTGCCAGCGCCATCATCTCGTCGAGGAAGTCGAGCATCGACTCCTCCCGGAACGACGAGACGGCCTCCGTTTCGGTCGCTGGCATCGGTTCGCCGTACTCCTCGCGGAATCCGTCGCGGCAGTGTTCACAGCGACAACACCACACGTCGCGGGGATGGTCGTCGCCGTACCAGTGGACGTCGTGCCAGTGGGGTTCGTCCCAGAAGAGCACGTCCGCGCCGAGTCCGGCGGCGTCGCGCGTCCACTCGCGCATGAACTCGCGGAACGCCGGGTCGTTGAAGCAGGCGGCGGGCACGCGCTCCCCGGTGTTGAGGACCTGCCGACTGTCGGGGTTGTGCGCGACGAACCGGGAGAACTCCTCGCCGCCGAAGACGCCGCCGACGGCCCACGGGTTGACGTAAACCGACAGCGACTGGTCGCTGCTCGCGGCGACGATATCCCGCATCGTCTCGCGGTAGAACGCTTGGTCGCGCTCGCTGAAGGTGTGGAGGACGGCGGTCAGTCCCTCTTCGCGAAGTCGTTCGAGGTCGGCCGCCGCGTGTTCGGGGTCCTGTACGCCGAAATAGCTCGCTCCGCGTTCGATGTCGGGCATGGTCGTGGCGTGATATCACTGCACAGCCGACAACCATGAACGTATCGACGAGGGGGGTGGAACGAAAGCGGCGGGAAAGCAATCGGAAAGGTATTATTCCACCACAGCGACCCGGATTTAACGGTCGGCGCGCGGGAGCGAACAACGTGAGCGACCCGCGCGAGGGACGAGTGACGTTCCGTGGGAACGGGGACGAGCGAGGAGGTTGGGGAGGGACGAGGGCGGTGCGGTCGCGGTATGAACGCCGCCAGGTTCCCGCGCCGCGTATACTCTCCTGTGCCGAGGTTGTCGGACTCTCCTGTGCCGAGGTTGTCGGCCGTTTCGTCCGCGTTCGAGTACAGGTGCGACCAGATACAGTGCGACCGGGTGAAGGTGCAACCGGGTACACGTACGATACCCAACGCGCGCAGTTCCCGGGATGGCAATCTGCGACCGACTCGAATCATTCGAGACGCGAACGACGAAGCTATTTGTTCCGTGCCATGGGAAGGTATCGTATGTCGAACGAAACCATCTACGAGGAGTTGGGCGTCCCGCACGTCGTCAACGCGGCGGGGACGAAGACGCGAATCGGCGGCAGTCGAATCCGGCCCGAAGCGATGGACGCCATGGCCCGCGCGTCCGAGGCGTTCGTCCGCCTCTCCGACCTGCAGGCCGAGGCCAGCGAGTTGATAGCCGAGGTGACGGGCGCGGACGCCGGGTACGTCACCTCCGGAGCGTCGAGCGCGCTGGCGCTCGGCGCGGCCGCCTGCATCGCGGGCGACGACATCGGCGCGATGGCGCGACTGCCCGAGACGGAGGGCGTGCCGGACGAAATCGTCATGCCGCGAACGCATCGGACGGGCTACGACCACGCGCTCCGGGCCGTCGGCGCGCGAATCGTGGACGTGGGAACCAACGACCGTCACCTCGGCACCGGGTCGCGCAACGTCGAACCGTGGGAAATCGCCGACGCCATCGGAGAGAACACGGCGGCGGTGGCCTACGTCGAGAAATCGTACACCGAACCGCCGCTCGACGTCGTGTGCGACATCGCACACGACGAGGGCGTCCCGGTCATCGTGGACGCCGCCGCCGAACTCCCGCCGATGAGCAACCTCTCAGCCTTTATCGACGCGGGTGCGGACCTCGTGGCCTTCAGCGGCGGGAAGGCCATTCGCGGCCCCCAAACCACCGGCATCCTCGCTGGTGGCGCGGACCTCATCGAGTCCGTCGCCGCCCAGCACCTCGACATGCACGCGGCCGAGGCGGTGTGGGAACCGGCCCCGAAACTCGTCCATCCGGGGCGACTCGGCGGCGTCCCGCGGCAAGGAATCGGGCGCTCGATGAAGGTCGGAAAGGAGGAAATCGTCGGCCTCATCCGCGCCCTCCAGCTTTTCGTGGAAGAGGACCACGACGCCGTAATCGAGGAGTGGCTCGAACGCGCTCGGCGAATCGCCGCCGAACTCGACGACGTGGACGGCCTCGAACCGTCGCTCACGGCCGACGACAAGACCGCCGTCGCGCCGGAGGTCGTGGTCTCCGTCGACCCGGAAGTGGCGGGCGTCACCGCGACGGACATCGTTGGCGGTCTCCGACGCGAGGAACCACGCGTCTTCGTCGGCGGGGACGCGCTTCCGGCGGGCGAGTTCACCGTGAATCCGATGTGTCTCACGGACGATGAGGCGGACTACGCCGTCGAGCGAATCGTCGCGCACGTCGAGGAGTGATACGGCGGCGAACGGTTGGCGTGAGTGGGAGGCTCGTTTGCGGTCGGCGCGTTCGTTTGCGATCGGCGCGTGCGAGAAACGCGCGCGAGGGACGACTGAGCGAACGCGAAGGAGTCGGATGGGGAGGGTTGAGGGCGGTGCGGTCGCGGTATGAACGCCGCCAGCAACAGTGGTCACGATGATAAAACGCGGGAAAGAGATGGAAGATGAAGCGACGCGACGATAAAACGTGGGAGAAAAACGAACGAGGGACGACGCGACGAAGGTGGTGTCGAACGTCCTACCTCGGGGTCGTCCGTGCGAGATTCTACAGCGTATCGAACTCGACGACGGTCTTGATAACGCCGTCGCCGGTTTCGAAGGCTTTTTCGGCGTTTTCCGGGGGGTACACGCCCGTGACCAACTTCTCGGTGAACCAGTCGGGAAACGCCGCGAGCGACTCCTTCGCCGCCTCGAAGTGGCGGACGTTCGAGTTGACGCTGCCGAGGAGCGCCTTGTTCTGGAGAACCAACTCGCGGTGGAGGTCACCGCCGTCGATTTCGAACATGTGGTCTCCGGGGATACCGAGGAGGGCGGCGACGCCGTTCGGCGCGAGCGCCCGTATCGTCTCGAAGGAGTGAGGCGCGTAGCCCGTCGCCTCGTAGACGAAATCCATCGGTTCGTGGACGTTCGCAACCTCCGAAACGGACGTTTCGCGCGAATCGACGTACGTCGCGCCCAGCTCCTCGATGATGTCGATGGTCGGGTCCGGCCTGTCGCGGCGGCCGAGGCAGTAAGTCCGCTCGAAGTCGTCGCGGTTAACGAGCATCGCCAGCGTGAGCAGGCCGAGCGGGCCGTTCCCGAGGACGAGCGCGCTCTTCGGTTGCCACTCGAACGGCGACCGACTGGCGTCGGCGTACTCGATGGCCTTCTCGGAGTTGCTGACGGGTTCGACCAGAAATCCGGTCTCCGAGAACTCGTCGGGGACGGGGACGAGGAACTCCGCGGGACTGGTGAAGAACTCGGCCATGTAGCCGTGCGCGCCGACGATGCCGCGTTCGAGATAGGTGCCGTCGGGTGCCACGTCCGGTTCGCCGCGGGCGAAGTAGTCGTTCGGTTCGCCCGCCGGTCGGCGGACGGTCGGGACCACGAGGTCACCCGCCTCGAATCGAGTTCCGTTCGGGTCCGCCACGACGCCGACCGCCTCGTGGCCGAGGATTTGGTAGTCCGACCCGTCGGGGAAGCCGCCGTGGGTTCCCTCAATGACTTCGTGGTCCGTGCCGTCGATGCCGACCCGGAGGGTCCGCACCAGTGCTTCGCCGGACTCGGGGTCCGGTTTCGGAACGTCCACCAGTTGTGGACCCGACTCGCCGCGACGGACTGCAACCGCTCTCACGTCGTCACTCCTCCCCGCGGGCGCTCGCCACGACCTCGATTTCGACGCCGATGTCGATGGGCAAGTCCTCGACCTGCACGGCGCTCCGGGCGGGATACGGCGCGGAAAAGTGTTCCGCGTACACCTCGTTTATCTCGTCGTAGTCGTCCATGTCTTGAACGAACACGGTCGCCTTCACCACGTCGTCCAGCGAGCGACCCGCCGCCGCGAGAACGGCGTCGATGTTTTCGAGCGTCCGGGTCGTCTGCTCGCCGATGGTATCGCCGACGATATCGCCGGACGTCGGGTCAACGGGTCCCTGCCCGGAGACGTAAATCCGGTCGCCGTCACGGACCGCTTGCGAGAACGGGCCGATGCTCGGCGGTGCGGCGTCCGTGCTTATCTCCTCCATTCAGTTCACCACCGAAAGGACCGACGCCGGTTTCGCGCTGACTCCGGTACTGGGTGTGACGTTAGTGTTGACTATTCGTACGACTCCGCGAATCGTGTTGGCCGTCATCGACCCGTATGGTCTCGGTGGGGAATCATAAAACCCGTTGGAGGGAAATTCGACCGCTAAACCAGCAGGTGGTCGTCGATACTGTTGTAAGGTCATCCTAAAAAGCGTACCGACCGTCGGGTGTAAACGCAAAACGGATCGTTGCGGTCGCTTCGAATCGAGTATCGAGAGATACAACGTGTCGGCCAACCATCGAGGTGGGACAGGATTGGGACGGGGAAATCCGTGAACAAGAGCGACCTAACGGGAATAGCGTCGGTCAACGGTGACCGGATGAACGCGGTGTCCCTCGCTCGACGGAGGGGGTTCGATTCGGATGGGCTAGCAGACGTCTCTCGGCTTGAATTCGGTTCCGACGACGATTATCTTCCGACGTCGTTTTAAGAACTTTGCGGGAGAACGACAGAACCAACCGGTCAGATTGTCAATGAAAAGAGATATACTGTCCGGTCGGTGTGTTATTGACGATGAAAGCGGTCGTTCTCGCTGCTGGCGAAGGGTCCCGGCTTCGACCCCTTA
The DNA here is from genome assembly GCF_000376445.1 of Haladaptatus paucihalophilus DX253. NCBI lineage: Archaea > Methanobacteriati > Methanobacteriota > Halobacteria > Halobacteriales > Haladaptataceae > Haladaptatus > Haladaptatus paucihalophilus. Next base: position 218,565 of record NZ_AQXI01000002.1, read on the forward strand.
CAAATCGTCGCCCGAAACCGATGCTCCCGGTCGGCAACAAGCCGCTCCTGGAGTCGGTCATCGAATCCATCGCCGCGGCGGGTGTGGACGAAATCGTCCTCGTCGTCGGCTATCACCGTGAACGGATTCAGACGTACTTCGGCGACGGTCGCCGGTGGAACGTCGATATCACGTACGCGGTACAGGAAAAACAGTTGGGTACCGGACACGCGCTCTTGCAGGCCGAACCGTACATCGGGTCGGACTTCATCGCGATGAACGGCGACCGATATATCGAACCGTCCGCCGTCGAAACGCTCATCGACGACCACCGACAGACGGGGGCGGCGGGGCTGGCGACGACGCGGGTCGAAACGCCGAGTCGGTTCGGCGTGATTGAACGCGACAAGCAAACCGTCACCGACATCATCGAAAAGCCGATACCGGGGACGACGACCTCGGAACAGATCAACGCCGGTGTGTACGTGTTCGGCCCGGACATCTTCGCCGCGATTCGCCAAACGGAGAGTCGCGGGGAGCTGGCGCTGACGCGAACGTTGCGAAACTACGTCGAAGACCATCCGCTGCGTGCGATTCCGTACGACGGCCTCTGGGGCGACGTCTCACACCCGTGGGACTTGCTCTGGCTCAACGGCTACGTGTTGGACAAACAGGATTCCATCACCGAAGCAGACACGGCACGGACGGCACACGTCGCTTCCAGCGCGGTCGTCCACGACGACGTGATGATGGGAGAGGACGTGACGGTGCGCGCTGGCGCGGTCGTCTGCAGGGGAACGTCGCTCGGCGAGAACGCGACGGTCTGTGCGAACGCCGTCGTCGAGGATGCCGTCGTCTTCCCGGACGCGACCATCGAACCGGGAGCGGTCGTCCGGGATTGCATCGTCGGCGCGAACGCGACAATCGGACCGAACACCACCGTCGAAGGCGGCGTTACGGACGTGACGCTGGACGAAACCGTCCATCACGACGTGACGTTCGGGGGTCTCATCGGAGACAACGCTCGAATCGGTGGCAACGTCACGGTCCTGCCGGGCGCTATCGTGGGTGACGGGGTAACGGTGGAGAGCGGAACGACCGTTCGTGAACGAATCGAAGACGGTGCGGTTGTACGGAGAGGATAGTTCATGTGTGGAATCACCGGTTACATCGGAAACGAAAGCTGCTCGACCATCGTCGCACAGTGTCTGAAGAACCTCGAATATCGCGGCTACGACTCCGCGGGTATCGCCCTCCTCGACGACTCGTTGGAGGTGAACAAGCGAAGCGGGGAGATAGACAACCTGACCGTTCCATCGACGTCGAACGCCACCTGCGGCATCGGTCACACACGGTGGAGCACGCACGGGGCACCCACGGAGCGAAACGCGCACCCGCACACCGATTGTACGGAGCGGATAGCGGTCGTGCACAACGGTATCATCGACAACTACGAGGAGTTCAAGACGGACCTCCTCGACGAACACCAGTTCACCAGCGAGACCGATACCGAGGTCATCGCCCACCTCATCGAGGAGGCCCTGAACGAGGACGGCGTGGACCTCCGCGAAGCGGTCGAACGGGTCGTCTCGAAGCTCTCCGGGAGTTTCGCCATCGCGGTCACGGCCGTCGGCTACGACGGCATCGTCGCGGCGCGGCAGGACAGCCCCCTCGTCATCGGCCACGACGACGACGCCACCTTCCTCGGGAGCGACGTGACTGCCTTCGTCGAACACACCCGAACGGTCACGTTCCTCGAAGACGGCGACATTGCACGCCTCACGGAGGACGGAGTGACCATCCTCAACGACGGCGAGGTGGTCGAGCGGGAGCCCCAAACCGTCGATTGGGACGCCGACGCGGCCGAGAAGGGCGGCTACGAACACTACATGCGGAAGGAGATACACGAACAACCGCGGGCGGTACGGCAGGCGCTCTCGGGACGTATCGACGAACTCGCCGGGACGGTGGACCTCGACCTCTCCCTGTCGGAGGAGTACTGTCGCTCCTTGGACGAGATTCAAATCGTCGCGTGCGGAACGTCGTACTACGCCGGACTGTACGCCGCCGGGTTGTTGGAGGAGTACGCCGACGTTCGCGTCTCGGTGCACATCGCGAGCGAATACGAGTTCAAGGGGAACCGCGACCCGTGGCGAACGCTCGTCGTCGCCGTCACCCAGAGCGGTGAAACCGCCGACACGCTCCGCGCGCTTCGCAAGGCCGCCGGTTCGGGCGCTCGCACGCTCGCGGTGACGAACACGGTCGGCTCGACCGTCACCCGCGAGGTGGACGACACGGTGTACATCCGCGCGGGGCCGGAAATCGGCGTCGCGGCGTCCAAGACGTTCGTATCGCAGGTGACGACGCTGACGCTCGTGACGGTGTATCTCGGCCAACAGCGGGACGCACTGTCCTCGAACGAGCGGGCGAGCATCCTCGAAGAGTTGTCCGCGGTGCCCAGTGCGATTCAACAGGTGCTCGACGCCGAGCCGACTGTACAACGGGAGGCAAAGGCGTTCGCCGACAGCGAGTCGTTCTTCTTCATCGGGCGGCGACTCGGCCATCCGGTCGCGCTCGAAGGCGCGCTGAAACTCAAGGAGATATCCTACGAGCACGCGGAAGGGTTCGCGGGCGGCGAACTCAAACACGGGCCGCTCGCGCTCGTGACGGAAGACACGCCGGTCATCGCGGTCCTCACCGACGAGACGAACGCGTCCGAGACGCTTCACAACGTCAAGGAGGTCGAATCGCGGGGGGCACCCGTTATCGGCGTTACCTCGGACGACGACCCCAACGCCGTCTTCGATACGACGTTCGACGTTCCGTCCATCGGCTTGATGGAACCCGTGGTCGGGAACGTGTATCTACAGCTGTTCGCCTACCACGTCGCAAAGGAGAAAGGCCGCGACATCGACAAACCGCGAAACCTCGCCAAGAGCGTTACCGTCGAGTAACCGTCCGGAGCGGCCACTCCTTCGACGATTTCTACCACGAGCGATACCGGAGTTTTCACTCGACATCGGGGGTGTCGGCGGGACGAAAACGGTCGCCGTTCGTCATCCGCGTAACCGCGATTACTGCGATTCCGTGTGGAGAATATGTGGCGTTCGTTCGACGGAACGAGGGTTACGGAGCCGAAAACGAAATCGCGTCCTGAAAACGGTTCTCGGGTTTGAAACCGTAACTCAGTGACACACCGGAGGGGAGTCTCGACTCCCGTGTCACAAATGAGAACTGCACTGAAACACGCGCTCGTCGTCCTCGTCGCGTCCAGTCTGCTCGTGACCGGACTCGCCGGAACGACCGCTGGACGAGGGCAATCGATGGCCGACTCGCACCGTCTCTCGCAAACGCAGTCACAACAGCCGTCGGCGTCGCAACTCGAATCGATGTCGTGCGGGGAACTCCGTGCGACGTACGAACGGGGCGTCGAACGGGTCCGAAACAGCGACCTGCCGGAACAACGGAAACAACGACTCATCCAACGCGGTACAGCGCTCTACAACCTGTACAAGTTCCGCAAGGGTTGTTGAGTACGTTCCACGAAAGATGTCGAATAAGTTCCGCAAGGGTTGTTGAATCGGAGGTTACCTCGACGCGCTCGATGGTCGCGGCGTCACCCCCAGAGCGGTTAAGCGACGTCCCGTCGAGGCGGTCGGTATGTGGCCGTGGGGACATCTGGCGGTGGGGTACCTCGCCTACTCGGGGCTTCGACGGACGAGAACGACCCGTCCGCCGACCGGCACCGACGTAATCGCGTTGGTCGTCGGGACGCAGTTCCCCGATTTGGTGGACAAACCGCTCGCGTGGTGGGTCGGCGTCCTCCCGACGGGGCGGTCGCTCGCACACTCGCTGCTGACCGCGAGCGTGCTGCTCGCCGTTACCTACGGCATCTGCCGACGAAACGGACACCGGTCCCGCTGGGCCGCCTTCGCCGTGGGGTACGTGTCACACCCGTTCGCGGACGTGCTCCTCACTGTACTGGCCGGTGGGTACGGACGGGCGACGTTTCTGCTGTGGCCGATTCTCCCGCTTTCGTCGCCGGCTTCTGGTCCGTCAGTCGTCGGCGTGCCCGGCGACTTCCCGATAGAACTGTCGTTGGTGGTCGCGGCGGTCTACGTCTGGCTGGCCGACGGCGCGCCGGGCGTCGCATCCGTCCTCCCGCTCGGGTCCGACCCGCACCGCGAACGGTAGTAAGGCGAACGCCCCCAATCTTTAGTTCGGTCGTCGTCGTAGGTGAGTGCTCCCGAGTCGGGCCGTCGGTACGCCCGCGGCGATGGGCGAGGCGATAGCGAACGATTCGACCGCTGTTCACGGACGGTTCGACCACCGTTCGACGAGTTCGGCATCGACACACGACGATGACAATGATAGATACGTCCGATATGTGGCAGTTGCTTCCACGACGCGTTCGCCGATTTCCCGCCGACCTCGGCGTCGTCATCGCACTCGTCCTGGTGACGGTCGGCGTCGTCCGCGCCGGAGGAGTCTGGACGCCGGTTCGACTGTCGTTCGGGTTCCTGTTCCTGTTCTTCCTGCCGGGATACAGCCTCGTCGCGGTGCTGTTCCCCGAAGCGAGCGGGAATCGAGAGTCCGACGGGGGTGACGAAGGAGACGGCACATCGACCGGATTTCCGCGGCGTATCGACGGTATCGAGCGCATCACGCTGTCTATCGCGGTCAGCTTGGCCGTCGTTCCGCTCATCGGCTACCTCGTCAGCTACTCGCCGTGGGGGTTGAATCTCGACCCGAGCCTCCTCGCTATCGGCGGCTTCACCATCGTCTGTGCCCTCGCAGGTGCGGTTCGTCAGTGGACGCTCCCGGAATCGGACCGGTTTTCGGTTCCTATCGAGGACGCGTATGCGCGCTTCACGCCCGACGTTTCGACGGTGACGAGCCACGTGCGGCCGCTGAACGTCCTCCTCGTCGTCAGCCTCGTCGTCGCCACTGCCGGAATCGTCTACACGACGACGACCCCGCGGAGCGACGAGCGGTTCACCGAGTTCTATCTCGGGACGAAAAACGCGTCGGGGAGCACGGTCACGGACGCGTACCCGAAAAACTTCACCGCCGGAGACGCGAAACATCTCCGCGTCGGTATCGGAAACCACGAGTACGAACGCTCGAACTACACCGTCGTCGTCCTCTTACAACGCGTGAAACGGAACAACGGATCGACCCGGGTCACGGCCGAGCGGCGGCTCGACCGGTTCCACGTTTCCGCCGGGCAGGGACAAACGGTCGTCGAAAACCGCAGTCTCGAACCGACGATGACCGGTGAACGGCTCCGGCTCCAGTTCCTTCTGTATCGCGGGGCGGCTCCGGCGTCGCCCTCGGCGAAAAACGCGTATCGACGGACGCACCTCTGGATTCGCGTTCATCAATAACCCTCCTCGACCTTTCGACGGACGAGTCGTCGGACGGTTTCTCGAATCGAACGGTCCGGCTGCCATCCCAACTCCCGTTCGGCCCTCGTGGTATCCACGTCGAAGTCGGTGACGAGGGTTTCGTTGCTCCGGGGATTCTCGATCAGTTCGATGTCCGGGGAGCGACCCGTTTCGTCCGCAACCGTCCGCTGGACGAGTTCGGCCAGTGACAACACGTCCGTCTGTTCCTCGCTCGCGATTTCGTATCCCTTCGTCCCGGTGGTTCCGTCGTCGAGTTCGTCCACCAACCGTTCCACGCTTCGACGGTATGCGTCCCCGACGTCCCGCACGTGGACGTAATCTCGCGCCTGCGTCCCCGGTTCGTAGACCGGCAGAGACTCGCCCGACATCGCGCGCTCGATGAAGAAGTTGATGACGGTGGACTTGCTGATCCGTTCCCCGTTCGCCGTGTGCTCGCCGTAGATGTTCGACTTGAGAAACAGGTGTGCCGGGAACGACCCGCGGGCGAAGATCTGGACCGCGCGCTCCCCGAGAACCTTGGTGCGTCCGTACCAGTTCATCGGCGTCCGTGGCGAATCGACCGTCACCGGCATCGACTCCGGGGTGCCGAGGACGGCCACGCTGAACGGAAACACGAGGGCGGCCGTCTCCCGCCAGCAGAACCACGCGACGTTGTTCGTCCCCTGTACGTTGACCTCGTAGGCGAGTTCCGGGTTCTCATCGCAGTTCTTCACGCCGCTGACTGCGGCGAGGTGAACGACGACATCCGAACCGGCGAGCGCGTCGGTTAAGCGGTCCCTCTCGCGGATATCGACGTGTTCGATGCCGCCGTCGATGGCGGGTCCGCTCTCGTGGTGTGAGAGCGGCCGAACGGTCCACTCGGGATGCGCGGTTCGGAGCACTTCGACGACGCGGCTCCCGACGTAGCCCGTCGCCCCCGTTACCGCGACCGTCGGCGGTTCTGCTGATCCGTTCATGCGTTCAGCCCTCCGCACGCCGTCGGACGAGGCGTTCGACGGACGCTCGAATCGAGCGGTCCGGCTGCCATCCCAACTCCCGCCGTGCGGCGGAGATGTCCACGTCGAAGTCGGTGACGAGCGTCTCGTCGCCGCGGGGGTTTTCGACGACTTCGATGTCCGGCTCCCGGCCCACTTCGTCGGCGACCGTCCGTTGGACCAGTTCGGCCAGTTCCATGACCGTCCACTCCTCGTCGCTCGCAATCTCGTACTTCGAGACGCCCGTCCGACCCGCATCGCATCGGTCCACTAACCGCTCCGCGCTCCGTCGGTAGGCGTCGGCGACGTCCCGCACGTGAACGAAGTTTCGCGCCTGTGTTCCCGGCTCGTACACCGAAATCGGTTCGTCCGCGAACGCGCGCCGAACGAAGAATTCGAGGACCATTCCGCGCGAAATACCGCGGTCGTTCACCGTGTGTTCGCCGTACACGTTGGCCTTGAGGAACAGGTGCGCCGGAAACGCATCCGCCGCGAGCGATTCGATGGTCCGCTCCCCGACGAGTTTCGTCTCCCCGTACCAGTTCATCGGTCGCCGCGACGCGTCCACGGTTATCGGGAACTCCTCGGGGTCGCCGAGGACGGCCATGCTGAACGGAAACGCCAACCCGGCACCCGTTCGTTTGCAGAACCACGCGACGTTGGTCGTCCCGTGAACGTTCGTTTCGAGCGCGAACTCCTCGTCGTCGCGGCACGAATCCACGTCGCTTGCGGCGGCGAGGTGGAGCACGACGTCCGAACCGTCCAACGCGCTTTCGAGCCGGTCGCGCCGTCGAACGTCGAGGAACTCCACGTCGATATCGCCGATGCGGTGGATTTCGCCGCGGTAGAAGTTGTCGAAGGCCCGAATCTCCCACTCGGGATGGTGCTCTCGAATAACGTTCACGACGCAACTACCGACGTACCCGCCCGCGCCGGTGACACTGACCGTCGGCGTCCCCGCGGATGCGTCCGTGTCGCTCATCGGTACCTCCTCTCCGTGGTCCCCGCGTCGTCGCCCCGTCCCCGTTCGAACGACGCGTCGAATGGTCCTCGCGGAAATCGAACGGATTCGACCGCCGACGTGACGTTCTCACGCACCTGTTCACCCAGCGATGGCTCCGCTACGAGAATCGTCCCCCCCATTTTACGTCGAGTCTCAACGACGAACGACATTACGTTTGCGGCGAACCACCGCGTGCGACGTGAATTTCGGGGAGTCCACCGCGAGGTCGAGACCGGACGCGACGACGGCGTTGTCCGCGACCGACCGTCCGCCGTCGCCGAACTCGCCGACCATCCGGCGAGTACCCCATCGTTCTGGTCCGCCACCGATTTGGAATTAGCGGCGCAATGTTGTTAGATATCTATCAAGAGTTATCCGTCGGAGCGTGGTTGATGAGACACGATGATTCCTCGCGTAGCCTATCTCGTCCTCGTCGTCGGGGTGCTCGGCGTCGGATTCGAACGCTATCGCACCCGCTTCGAGAAGCACGAACTAGGGGCCGCGCTCCTCGGCGCGCTCCTCGTCGCCGTCGTCGCGTTCGCACCACGTGTCGCGGGACTGCTGAACGACGTGGGACTCGTGGAAATCGTGGTCGGCATCGCCATCGTACTCGCGCTCGTCGCGGCCGTGATCGCCCGCCGTAAGGCGGTCCGGAACAGGCGGCGATTCAACGCGCTCGTCCGCGAACTGGCGATACGGGACGTGCCGATGGAGCGGTCGGACGAGGACGCGGTGTACGTCGTCATCCCGGCGTACAACGAAGCCGAGACCATCGGCGCGGTGATCGAATCGCTCCCCGAGACGCTCAGAGGTCGCGCGGTCGTTCCCCTCGTCGTCTCCGACGGGTCGTCGGACGGAACCGTCCGCGCGGCCCGTGCCACGGACGCCATCGTGGTCGAACACGTCGTCAATACGGGACAGTGTAGCTCCCTGAAAACCGGGTTCGAAATCGCAAGACGACAACACGCCGAAGTGGTGGTCGGGATGGACGCCGACGGCCAACACCGCGGTGACGAACTGCAACGCCTCGTCGGCCCCGTTCTCGACGGCGAGGCCGACTACGTTATCGGGTCCCGATACCGCGGCACCGACGCGTCCGAAAACGGGCCGATCCGTCGCGGGGGAATCTGGGCGTTCACGACGCTCATCAACGTCCTCACGAAGTCGTCCATCACGGACGCGACGAACGGCTTCCGCGCGCTCACCATCGACGCGTTCGAACGGATTTCGTGGGTCGAAGAGCGGTTTTGCGCGGTGGAATTGCTGGTGGAAGTACGAAAGAGCGGACTCAGGATGAAGGAAGTGCCCGTGACCGTGGAACGTCGGCAGGGCAGCACGACGAAGAAACCGAAACTCGGCTACGGGCTGGGTATCGCCCGGACGCTCGTGGGGTCGTATCTCCGATGAACGCGCACGACGGACGCCCGACACGACCGAGAAAAACTCGAACGTGACTGAGGAAACACGACATGACTGAAGAAAACTCGAACGTGGCCGAGGGTACCCGACACGACCGAGGAAACTCCGACACGACAGGGGAAACTCAAGAGGAGACCGGCTCGCGGTGGGAGTCCATCGGAACGGTGCTGAAGGTGCTGGTATCCGTCGCGTCGTTCGGCTACCTGCTGTGGAAGTTTCCGGTCGAACGGGCGTTTCGCTCCATGTTCGAAATCAGCGCTCCCTACCTCGTCGTGCTCGTGCCGGTCGTGCTGTTGCCCATCTTCCTCACGTCCCGGTCGTTGCAGTTGCTGTACGAGGAACACGAGTCGGTACGCTTTCTGCCGATATTCAAGGTGGATACGGTAGATTTCGTCGTCAATTCGTTTCTGCCGACCAGACTCGGCTCGCTCGCAACGACGCCGCTCATCCTGAACAAGTACACGGGTATCGAACTCCGGCGCGCGTTCGTCATCAAGGGCGTGCAACTGCAGATGATAGCGGCCATCAACGGTCTCGTCGCGCTGACGGGGCTGTTCGTGCTCCTTCGATACCTCGGACGGAACATCGCCCTCGTGCTGCTCGCCAGCGCGAGCGTCTATCTCGCGCTCCCGGTCTTCGCGTTCCTGCTCGGGTGGATAGACCTTCCACGGGTCATCACGGACAGGGCACCGAAGTTGCTCGCGTCGGTCGGCGAGATGCAACACGACCTGTTCTCGTCGAACAAGCTCAAATCCGTCGCGCTCCTGTTCGTCTCCTTCGTCGTCCTCTCCGGCGTTCGTTTCGGTATCGTCGGTGCGAGTCAGGGATTGGAGTTGTCGCCGCTTCGCTACCTTCTCATCCCGACGCTCATCTACTCCGTCACCGTGCTCCCCGTCTCCATCGGCGGCATCGGAGTCACCGAGGTGACGGGAACGACGGTGCTGGTCGCGTTGGGCGTCTCGCCGAGCGTCGCCACGAGCGTCATCATCCTCGACCGGGTGTTCGCCGCGTATCTTCCGCTCGCGCTCCTCTACGTCTACGCCAACTACGTCGTTCACTCGGACGTGAGCGTATGAAACGCTGGATGACCGGACCGGTGAAGCACCTAAATTTTCGAAGAAAAGAGATGGTTTCCGACTGATGAGGAAACAATTATCCAAAATGATGGTCATACGTAGTGAAAATAGCGGGCACAACCGATAAGTAATGGTGAGTGGTCTGACAATCGGGGGACAAAGATGACAGATTTGAGTAGCAAACGGGTACTCATCACGGGGGGATGCGGTTCGATAGGATCGTCGCTCGTTCGGCGAGTGTTACAGGACGGCCCGGAGTTGGTTCGCGTAATCGACAACGACGAGGGACGGCTACACGAGATGAAAACGAAACTGGGTGCACAGTACCCGCGTCGGTTGGAGACGTCGTACAAGGACGTCCGCGAGTTTCACGAGATGAGACAGGCGATGGAGGGAATCGACGTCGTATTCCACGCGGCGGCGTTGAAACACGTCGGTATCGTCGAACGCGACCCGTTTCAGGCCGTCAGAACGAACGTCAGGGGGACCGAAAACGTGCTTCGCGCCGCGACGGAGACGGACGTCGAAGCCGTCATCGCCGTCAGCACGGACAAGGCGTCCAACCCCGTTTCGGCGATGGGCGCGACGAAGTTGCTCTCCGAGCGACTGACCGTCGCCGCGAACGAGAGCGCGGACGGACGGAACGTTCGATTCGGTTGCGTCCGGTTCGGTAACGTGCTCGGGACGCGCGGGTCCGTGGTTCCGGTGTTCGTAGAGCAGATTCGACGAGGGGGACCCATCACCGTGACCGACCCGGAGATGACGCGGTTCGTCATGCGGCCACGGGACGCCGCGGAGTTCGTCGTGGAGGCGTTCGGGACGACCACCGGCGGCGAAGTCGTCGTCCGCAAGATGCCCGCGTTCAAGCTCGGAACGCTGGCCGACGCGCTTCGAGAGCAGTACGCGTCGGAGTTCGGCTATCAGCCCACTGAAATCCCGACGAGGGTCGTCGGGTCCGGACCGACCGAGCGCTACCACGAAAAACTCGTGTCCGCGGACGAAGTGAAACACGCTGTCGAGGAACGCGACCGATTCGTGCTCTTTCCGAACGACGAGTCGATGCCGTCCGAGGCCGACGGAAACGCGCTCTCCGGGGAGTACACGTCGGCCGACGCGCGACGGCTTTCGAAAGCCGAGTTGCTGCGGATGCTCGACGACGTAAAGGGAAAACTATCGACCGCGGAGACGGTCCCGTAGCGTCACCGCTCATAGACGACGACGCCACCGTTCGAATACACGCGTTCGTGACGTCGGTCGAAACCCGGCACGGGGTCGTAAGTCAACTCCCATCGACCTTGCATCGCTCCGTACATGCGATACACGCGAACTTGCGTCCGGTAAGCGATGTATCTACTATTTCCGTTCAACGTCGTTCGGTTTAACAGCTCCTCGTCCATGTACACGTAGGTATCCGCACTTGGATCGTCGAGTCGAGCTGGTCTCGGATTGTGAAGTCGAACCGTCGATTTCGCGTAGAAGAAGTCCGTGGCGATGTCCCCCGGAACGTGGGTGCTGAACCGTTTCGCAGCGGTTTCCTCGGCGGTGAGATATTGGCGTTCACCCTGCGGGTGGTCGGGAACGACGAGCGGGGTTACCAACTGCGACGTCACCAGCAGGAAGAAGACTGCGAGGACGGCGGTGCTCCGTCGCCGCCCCGGAACGTGTCGGCGAAGGACCGCAACGGCCACGACGACGAACAACAGCAGTTCCATGTAAAAGTACATCCGGGACGGGTTTACCGCGGAAACGCTCACGGCACCGACGCCGGTGAGTGCGATACAGACGGCGATACCGGCTAAAATGGCCCGAGTTTCGTGGGAGTCCGTCCGCCGCGCGAGAACAAGCCACGCGATTCCGGCGAGCGGGACGAGTGTCAACCCGTATCCGCGTCGGAGGACGAAGTTCACCGGTTCGCTGGCGACGGGCGTGGCCGCCTGAGGGACGACGTGAACGGTTTCGACCGACGTGACGTGAAGTGCCAGCAGGAATCGGCCGATAACGCCGACGATGTAATCCGTGATGATGGTCAACTGGACGACGACGAGCACGCCCGACAGAACGGTGAGCATCAGCAGGGTCGATGGCGTCGTCGCCCGTTTGAGCGGGTCGTCCATCCACTCCCTCGACTGGAGCAGGATGAAGGCGGAACTCCCGACGACCGTACCGAACACGAGGAGCGCCGTTAGCTTGTGCGTGTACACCATCGCAACCGTAAAGAGGAACGTCAGAACGAGGTCAACAGTTCGCTTGTATCGGAGGTATCGCCCGAAGACGACGAGGAACGGAATCCAGAGGCCGACCGCGAGCGTCTGTGCGATGGGATTGGTGGCGTAGATGACGGACGCGGCACCGACGGTGACCAAGAGCGTAGCGTAGATTCCGACGCGCTCGGACGACAACCGACGCGTGACGACGTACGCGAGGAGGGGAAAGAGGGCGCCGAAGACGAAGGCGTACACGTCCAACATCCGCAACGCGTCCACACCCATCACGTCTCCCGTGAGGGCACCCGAGACGAGAAAAAAGGGAGCTTTGCCGTAAAACGGGAAGTCGAGGTTGACCACGCGACCCGTCTCCATCAACGAAACGATACCGCCAGCATACTTGTCGGGGTCCATTCCGACGTAGCTACTCGGAAACAGCACGACGAGTGCCCGGTAGTAGACGCTGAGGCAGACGAGTGCCGCGAGCAGATACCGCGTCGGAAACGACCTGACGGAAACGACGTACGCGACGAAAAGCACGGCGACGGCCCCGACACCGACGGTAAGGAACGGGTACAGTCGGCCGTTCATGTGGACGGAAATCGCCGTCGCCAGCAAAATCCAACTGGCTGCGATAACGACCACCTTGAGCGCGTCCGCAGAACGAAACGTCACGACGGAGCGGGAATTCATTTCGGTCCGTTCAGGACACGACCGAGACGGTTACGAATCTATCGGCCTGTCTACCTATCTGTCCTATATGTTCTTGCATTGATTAGAGAGCGGACCCGACATAGTTGGTTCGTCTTCGAGATGTAACTTTCGACGAATCTTTTTGCCGCTCCGTACCGCCGATTCACGGGCGCTACCGAATATCCATGAAGATTGGAATACTGAATCCGACGGTCTTGGTCAGACACCCGCAAATACTCGCGCCACGGTTAGCGGAGGCAGGACACGAAGTCGTGTTCTACCAGCCGGAAGAGGGGCGGGGGAATCCGCCGACCGGGGAGAACATCACGGTGAAACACTATCCGGCACGCTTCATCCCGAAAATCCGCTATACGCTTCCGACGCCGGGATTCTATCGGCTGTTGACGGACGACGTGCCGACGCTCGATAGACTCGTCATCGGCGGCTACCTCTATCCGGTGTGTTCGATAGCGGCGATACTGGGGCGGCGGTTCGACGTCGAGACGACCGTCATCGTGAACAACCTCGTGGGCGTCGAGTGGTTTTACGGGGACCAGTTCATCGATGCGGTATCGAAAGTCTACACGCACTCCGTCGGTCGTCTCACGTTCTTGGCCGCCCACAACGTGGTCGGACAGGGAGAGTACGTCCGCGACGGACTGAACCGATTCGCGCCCGAGGGGCGAACGTCGGTCATCTCGACCGGAATCGACCTCGACCACTACGCGCCGGGCGCGACGTCGCCCGCCGAATTCGAGCGAACGGATTCCATCGAACTGGTGTACGTCGGTCGCCTCGACCCGGTGAAGGGGGTACGGAACTTGCTGGAAGCGTTCGTCGAACTGCAGGAGCGAGGGACGCGGGACTACCACCTGACGCTCGTCGGCGACGGGACGAAGCGGGCCGACTACGAACGGTTCGTCGAACGACGGAGGGTACAGGATGCCGTCACGTTCGCCGGATATCAGGACGACGTTCGGCCGTTCCTGTTGGCGGCGGACGTGTTCGTGCTGGCGTCGGTGGCTGAGGGACCACCGGCGGCGATACGCGAGGCCCAAGCCTGTGAGACGCCCGTCGTCGCCACCGACGTCGGCGGCGTTTCGGATTTGGTTCACGGTGGCGTCGTCGTCCCGCCGAACGACCCGGAGGCGCTGGCGGACGGAATCGAAACGCTCGCCGAGGAGGATCTCGCCGCCCGCGGTCGGATGGCGCGGGAGTACATGGTCGAACACTTCGACGTCGATTCGATGATGGACGAGTACGCCGCGATTCTCGCTGGCGGGTGAGCGAACACCGATTCGGCTCCGTGCCGCGGAGGTCGTGCCTGTCCACCGAGCGACGGCGGTCATAAGAGTTAATAATTTAAATAAAGTATCTGGTCATTCAGCATGGACGGGAGGAAATCAGACACGAACGAGGAGAGTGCGGGGTATCGTAGCTACGTCCCATCGAAGCGCGTCATTCGAATCGCGTTCGTTCTCGTCTTACTGGTGTTGAGCGCGCCGATTGCAAGCGCGTATCTCCAGAGCGGGACCGAATGGTCGAGCGCGAGGATGGAAAACAGGACCGTCCCGCCCGCCAACGGGGTGACGGTCGTGACGTCGGACGCGTACGGTGGCGGTCGCATCGGTGCATACGGACCGAGCGGAAAGACGCTGTACTACAACGATTCACACGACTTCTACCACGACGTGGACCCGAGTGCGAAGGGGGAGAATACCGTCCTCTACGTGGCGTCCGACGACGTGAGCAAGAGCGAGTGTGATTCATCCGTGAAATGCCGACGGAGCGTCGTCGAACGGCTCAACCTGACGACGGGGAAGATAACCCGTATCTGGTCGGACGTGCGCCCGTCCCGCGGTTCGAGCGCGATTCACGACGTCGATTACCTCGGAAACGGGAAGCTCCTCGTGGCGGAGATCAATCCGCCGGACGGCGTGTACATCGTGGACACGAACACCGACAACATCGAGTGGTACTGGCGGGCGGAGCAGAACTTTTCCCACGCGAGCGGCGGGAACTTCCCGCGGGATTGGACGCACATCAACAACGTCCAGCAACTACACGACGGACGAATCGCGGTCAGCGTCCGCAATCAGGATCAGGTCATCTTCCTCAATCGGTCGACGGGGATGAAGTCCAACTGGACGCTCGGTGCCGACGACCGGCACGAGACGCTCTTCGAGCAGCACAACCCGGACTACATCAACGAGTCGAACGGCGGACCGGCGCTCCTGGTCGCCGACTCGGAGAACAACCGTGCCGTCGAGTACCAGCGGTCGAACGGTAGCTGGAACCGGACGTGGGCGTGGAGCGATTCGAAGATGCAGTGGCCCCGCGACGCGGACCGACTGCCGAACGGTCACACGCTCATCACCGACTCCAACGGGGACCGAGTGCTGGAGGTCAACAAGCAAAACGAAATCGTCTGGTCGATGTCGTTCCCCGGACCGTACGAGGCGGAGCGGCTCGGAACCGGCGACGAGAGCACGAACGGAACGAGCGCGAAGGCGCTCGGTCTCGAACCGCACACCGCCGGTTCGACCACGGACGGGACGTCGTACGTCGTCGCGGCGATGGCCGAGCAAGCGGTGCACACCGGGATAAATCTCCTGCCGCCGCGAATACTCCACGCGCTCCTCTTCGTGTTTCCCGTGTGGATAACGCCGGTGAGCGCGATTGCAGCCCTCGCGTTGGCGGGAGTGGTCGTGCTCTGGTTGTTGTTCGAACTGCACTGGGCCAGTTACACGCTCTCCTTTTCGCTCCCGGTTCGGCTCTCGCGCGAGTCGTCCGACACCGACTCGAGCGACGGGAACGCGGAACGATAAGCGGACGTTCCCGCTTTCGGTCGGGTCGTAAAATTCGCTACGACAGGCGAACGCGAACCCGCTACGACAGGCCGCCCGAAAACGCGCGCTGAACGTGCGTAAAGACGACGTAACCGAATCCCAACAGTCCGGCGAGCAGTATCCAGCGGAGTCGCAGCTGCCATCGCGGTCGGACGTGCGCCGGTGACGTGAGTTCGAGCAGCATCAGCAGGCCGACGAACGAGACGAGGAAGAACGTCTCGACCGAGAGCACGCCCAGAATCGAGAGCGTGGCGGCCGCGACGAGCATCAGCCCGAGTTGGCCGTAGACGAACCGGCGTCGGTGGTCGAGAGTCATCGGTATCGGTACTCGACGGGGACACGTAGAAACCTATCGGCGGTCGTGATCGGCGCGAAAAATCGAAACAGCGGTGATCTAATCCGACTGTGCCGGGACCGACTCGGTTTCGTCCCGAATCACGTCGGGGACGAACCTGTCTTCGTGCGATTCTATCCGGTCCGTGTGGCGGGAAAGCGCCTGCAACACGTCCCGAATCCCGTCCTCGAACGACTGTCGCTGCTCGCCGATGAGCGACATGTAGCGGTCGTTCTCTATCTCCATCTTGTGGGTTTCGTTCTCCTCGCGCGGGTTCTCGAAGTGCTCGACCGACGTGTCGAAGTCGAACTCCGACGCCACCTCGTCGATGGTCTCGGCGATTTCGACGATACTGATGGCGCGGGTCACTTGGTTGTACACCACGAAGTCCTCGGGGCGGTCGTCCGCGTCGCCGAGCGCGAGGCGTGCGAGTCCTTCGACCGTATCTTCGAGGCTGGCGAAGGGTTTTCTCTGTTCGCCCTTGCCGTACACCGTCAGCGGGTAGTCCGCGGCCGCTTGCGCACAGAAGCGGTGGACGACGGTACCGAAGTAGTAGTCGAAGTCGAAGCGCGTCTTCAGTCGATCGGAGTCCCGCGTCTCTTCGGTTTCGGTGCCGTAGACGATGGCGGTCCGAACGTCGCTGATGGGAATCCCGAACTGCTTGTGCGCGAGGCGCATGTTCGCGGCGTCGTGGGATTTCGTGAGGTGGTACCAACTGCCCGCCATCGCGGGGAACGGCACCTCGTCGCGCTCGCCGCCGTTCTCCATCGTCGCACCCCCTTCCGGAATCGGGAACTCGGGCGCGCCGTAGACGCCCGTCGTCGTCGTCTCGATGAAATGGGTGTCCGTGAGGCCGTTCTCTTCGAGTCCCCACAGGAGGTTGCGCGTCGATTGTAGGTTGTTGTGCTGGGTGTAGTTCGCGCGCTCGCCGTTGATCTGCGAGTACGGTGCCGACGGCTGTGCGGCGGTGTGAACGATAGTTTTCGGTTCGTGAACCCGAAGGAGTTCGTCCACGAACGACTTCTCCGTCAGGTCGCCCTCGACGAACGAGAGGTTCGAGACGCCGAGTCGGTCGCGCGCGGCGGCGACGCGTTCGTTCGGGTCGGCGACCGGAACGGCGCTCTGACCGCCGACCTCCTCGACCCATCGACGTCGCCCGCAGTCGTCGACGCTGACGACGCGCTGGTCGGTTCGGTCGGCGATTCGAAGCGCGGTCGGCCAGCCGATGTAGCCGTCGCCGCCGGTCACGAGAATCGTCATGGGTTTCCCTCCTCGCTCGATTCGTCCGCCTCGGTTCGGCGGTCGCTCAGGTGCTCCCAGATTTCGGTACAGCCCACGCCATCCTCGACGTCGTGAAGATGGTGAGTGTGTTCGCGTTCGCGTCTCATTTGAGTGTCAGGGAACCATCCGTTCCGCCTTCAAGATTGTGGGCGTAACGGCGGTGAAACGGTCGAAATAAGGCAGTACGACGGGGTTCTCCGCCGTTTCTCATCGAATCGTTCGGGAAACGAAAACATAATCCGACGGCCGTCGGAACGACCGTCAGCGTCGGGCCGGGCCCATCGAGCGAACCCCGATAGCGACTACCTAACCGCGGTAGCGTCGGTCACGGTTCCGTGTCCTCGCCCGGCCGTTCGTCCGTCCCCTGGTCCATTCGTTCGTCGGTTACGATGCCGTCGGCGGCGTCGAGCAGGACGGACACGGTGTCCGTCGAAATTCCGTCCGACGCGAACACGACCCGCTCGTAACACGTGGTTAGGTCGGCGAGCGTCTGGTATTCGCGGTCGGTAACCACCGACTCGGCCGCGTCCCGGAGTTCGCGCGGCGTTGCCCACGGAGTGAGGTCGTAGTTACGGAGGAGATACCGACGGAACGCCGCGTAACCGATTTTGACCGCTCGCTCGTGGTCGCCCGACGAGAGTCGCGTCCGGGCGGTGTCGAGCGCGTCCAGTTCGTTCGCCGCGTCGTCTTCCGTCTCTGACAGGTCCTGCTCGACATCGCCGTCCGTCGAGTCGTCTCGCGCGTCCTCGCCGCCGGACAGTCCCTCGTCCGCCCCGTCCATATCGTCGCTCCGGCGCGACCGCACGAAGACCGTTCCGAGGAGGAAGACGAGGGTCAACAGCGCCGCACCGGCCCACGGCAACGAAATCCAACCGAGCAGGCTGGCGGGTTTCGAGACGGGTTCCACGACGTCGCTCGCCTGTGCGTTTTCCAGATTCGACGGTGGCGGTTCGTACGCCGCGACCACGGTCGCCGACTGGTCCGGGCCGACCGACGACGGAAGCTCGAACGTCGCGTTGTAGCTCCCGTTCGGCCCCGTTTCCACCGACGTGACGCGATTGCCGTTCACCCGAATCACGACCGTGCCATCAGTCACCGCTGTATCGTTCACCGCGGTATCGTTCCGCACTCGGAGTCGGCCGTGCGCTTCGACGCGGCTACCGTTGCGAGCGGCGTCCATCGACAGCGAGGTGTTCGTCCGTTCCACGCGGAGCTTACGGGTCGCGTTCGCCCCCGACAGGGCCTTCTCCGAGAGCGGAACCGTCGCCCGGAGCGTTCGGTTCCCGGACCGAATCGACGACGGAAGTCGGGTTCGAACAGTGAACGTGCCGTTCGGACCCGTCGTCGTCGTCCCGATGCGCTGGTCGCCGATACTGACGACGACCGGGACGTCCCCCGCCGAGACGCCTTTCGCGCCGACGGTTCCCGAGACGACGACCGGCTTCCCGAATCGGGTTTCGTTCGGCGTCCGCGTCAGTCCGAGCGTCGAATCGACCTGCGTTACGTTCGCCGCCACGGTGTCGGTCGATTCGAGGTAGGCGGATTCGTTCAGCGGGTGATACCTGACGGTCAGTCGTTTCTTGTTCAGGGGAAGCGTCGTCGGTCGATACGAGGCGGTGAACCGGCCGTCACCATCCGTCCGCGTCTCGATGGTTCGGTTCCCCACGTCGAGCGTGACGTTGCGATTCGAGATACGACTCCCGTTCGCCGTCGTCAACACGCCGGTCAAGTTCATCGGGTCGAGGAAGGAGACGTGATTCGACTGCGCGGTGACGTTCAACGCCGTCCGCTTGAACACGGCCGACTCGACGCTCGATTGCGTGGTCGAGATGTTCCGTGAAATGGTCGTCACCTGCCGCGACGAGCGGTTCAGGTCGACCCCCGTCGTCCCGGAGACGTTCCGGTACGTCGATTTCAAGGACGCACCCGACTGATTCGTCCGTTCGGCCAGTTGGTCGAGCCGCCGCGCCTGCTGTCGTGCGCGTTTCGTGTTTCCGTTCCGACGCGCCTTCCGATACTGCTTGTACGTCCGGCGATACTCCTGCACCGAATCGATAAATTTCCGTTGATTCTCCTTCCCCTGCCGGAACTGCTCCGTGTGGTTCGGGTTCCCCGGTGTCGATTGTTGAACCTCGACGTACTGACCGAGCTGGTTCGAGAACCGGTCGCCGACGATGCCGCGCGCCTTCTCGTACTGCCCCCGTTTGACCCGCACCATGCTGTTGCCGAGCCGATGGGCGAGTCGTTCCCGGAGCCACCGTTCGACCGCCGCCGAATCGCCCCGCTGTTGCACTCGGTCGGGGTCCCGGTGGCGCGGAACGGTCGCCGTCGTCCGACCGCCGATGGACCCGTTCGTCCCGTTTTCGGCGACGCGTCGCTCGGGCGACGTCGTGACCGTCGATTGTCCACCGCCGACGGCCGACGCGACGACGAGGGTGGCGACTACCGCCACTGCCAGCACGTATCTCGAACGGTTCATGGAACTCGGGTCCCGGCGGACCGCCACCCGGGTCGTCGGGCGACGACCCGACGGCTGTCCGGCGTTACGGCCGCCGCGCTGACGCCGACGTAAGCCGGAGCGGGGCTTAAAACCGGGCGACCGTTAGCGACGGTATGAGGGGGCTATCCGCGCGGGAACGTGAGCGCTGACTCGACGGCGGGCGGCGATTTTCGGTGCACCGATGGCGACGTCACCTCGGACGACGGAAACGACCGCTTACCGCCAGAACGATGTGGACGTGTTAACTGCCAACGTCGGCTCACCCTCAGGACGATGCACGCGACTCGTCGCCACTGGATGGTCGTCTCGTTCGGGCTCTCTTTTTCGGTGTTGGCGGTGCTGCTCGACCGTCCGGCGCTCGTCTTCGGCACGGTGGGCGTCGCGTGTTGGTCGCTCGTTCGCTCCGTCTCCTTCGCGTCGGAACTCCGACGGCAGGTCGAGGAAACGACCGTCATCCAGACGCCCGCCCGCGACAGCGTTCGGACGAACACGTCGCTATCGGTGAGCGTGGACGTCGAGGGACCGCGTGACACGCGACTCGACCTCAGCGTCGAATCTCGTCCGCCGCTCTCGAGTCGCGGGGCGAGCGCGGCGGCCCGGACCGCGACACTCGGTGCGGACGAGGCGACCGCTGCGACGACCTATTCGGTGACGATTCCGACCGCCGGAACCGCCTCGTTTCGACACCCGGTGCTCGAAAGCACCGACGAGTTGGGACTGTTCACCGGCCGGTGGGTCGGGGACGACGAACCGACGGTGACCGTCACGCAACGGACGCCGCGGAACGTTCACGTGGGACGCGGCGGCCAAATGGCACAGACGAGGTACGGGAATCAGCAGGCGGAACGAAACACGAGCGGACAGGCGACCGCCGAAATACGCGAGTACACGACCGGCGATAGCCTCCGCCACGTCGATTGGAACGCGACGGCTCGGTTCAACTACCCGCACGTCCGCGAGTACGAGAACGAAGCCGACCGCAAGGTGGTGATATTCATCGACCGGCGGCCGTCGGTCGGGAACGGTCGTCCGGGCGAAACTCAGTTCGCGTACCTTCGGGAGGTCGCGCTCGCGCTCGTCGAAGAGGCCAACGAACGGTCGGATTCGATCGCCCTGTACGCGGTCGGCCGCGACGGGATAACCGCGCGCTATCCGTTCCGTTCGACGCCGACGCACTACGCGGCCATCCGCGAGACGCTCTACTCGCTCGACCCTGAAGGTTCCGAGGGCGGTGTCGGCGGAGAGAGGAGTGAGGAGCGAGCGGCCACCGAACGAATGTCCGGGTCGGTCGCGTCCAGACGGCGGAGAACCCTCCGCGGGGACGACTCGGCGTTCGCGACGCGACTCCGACCCTTCCTTACGAACGCGACCGGGGCGGGGGCGAACGCCACGCCCCTGCGTTCGACGGTCGAACGGGGACTCACGCGACACACCGAGAACGTCTCTGCCGTCGTTCTCACGTCCGACGCCCACCGGCACGAGGTGCGGGACTGCGTTCGGCACGCGAGTCAGCAAGCGACCTGGGCGAACGCGTTTCTCGCGCCGCGCGTGTTGTTCGACCCGACCGACCTGACGGACCTCGACGAGACGTACGGACGGTACGTTTCGTTCGAGCGGTTCCGACGGAAACTCGGCGCGTATCCGCGGGTGTCAGCCTTCGAGGTCGGACCGGGAGACATGCTCGAAACCGTCCTCTCCTCCGCACGGGAGGCGCGCGTCTAACCATGCTCGAACCGAACGTTCGAACGCGATTCGGCGGAGTCGCCGTCGTCGCGGCGGCGAGCGCGCTGGCGTTCGCCCACCGGGGGGAGGGGGTGGTCGCGGGGGTCGCACTGGTCGCGCTCTGGGCGTTCACCCCGGCGGTGTACGCGTTCGTCGGCGGACAACTCGCCGTCGTCGCGCTGTATCAACCCCACGCTCTCGACTGGACGGTCCCGGTCGTCGAACTTGGGGTGACGCTCGCGCTGTTGTCGCCGTCGGTTCGGACGTCGAGCGCGCGGAGGAAGTCGGGAATCGCCGCCATCGTCGCTTGCTGTGTCGGCCTGGCGTGGGTCGGCCTCCTCGAACTCGGCACGCTAACCGTCGCGGCGGTCGTCGTCGTCGCGGCCGGTACCGCGTCGATGCTGATCACCCGGTACGGCCGTGCGGTCACGCGGGGTGACGTTCGATGAGCAACGAGCCACCCAGACCGGACGCGGAGCGCGATTCGCCCGGCGAGGACGAGCGGTTTCGACTGAAGGCGGAAGTCGAGATACTCCGCGAGGAGAACGCGGCGCTCCGGGAGGAGTACGCCCGCGTTCGACGGATCAGGAACCGAAACGCGGCGGTCGGCCTCGCGGTCGTGGGACTGGTCGCGGTCGGCGGAGCGGTGCTCCTGCCGTCCGTGCGGACGATTCTGCTCGTGCTCGGTGCGACCGGGTTGTTCACCGCGACGCTGGTCTACTCCCTCGAACCGACGCGGGTGCTCCCCGCGAGCGTCAGCGAAGCGGTCTACGGGACGCTGGCGGCCAACGAATCGTCGCTCGTCGCCGAACTGGGGTTGGACGGCTCGCCGACGTACGTTCCCACCGACGCCTCGGGAACGCCGTCGGTCGTGTTGTTCGTCACGCGGGCGACGGACGACGACCGGCCGTCGCTCCCGGATTCGGACGCCCTGTTCGTGATTTCGGACGGAGCGAACGAACACGGTGTCGCGCTCCACCCGAGCGGCGCATCCCTCCTCGACTCCGTTCGACGGTCGATACCCGACGAGGTGGGACGGACGCCGGAAGACCTCGGTAACGGTCTGGCGGAAGCCGTGGAAACCCTCGGCATCGTCGATGCGGCCTCCGCCGCGGTCGAAGACGAAAATCGTCTCACAGTGTCCGTGTCCGGGCAGTCGTACGGCTCGCTCGACCGATTCGACCACCCGGTCGTCTCGGTGTTCGCGGTAGGGCTGGCCGCCACGCTCGACGAACCGGTCCGCGTCGAACACGTCGAATCCACCGACGAAACCGACTCACTCGTCGAACTTCGCTGGGGCGAGTGATCAGGCGTCGTCCTGGTGGTCGTCGTCCGTCTGCTGGTGGTCGTCACCCTGCTGGTGCCCACCGTCAGGGGTCGGGACGAGTTCGTCCATCGTGCTTCCCGGCGGGTCGATAGACTCCTCGACGGAATCGAGTACGTCCGCCACCGTCGTCTCGCGTAACTCCGCGTCCGCGTCGAGCACCAATCGGTGGATGAGCACGGAACGAAGGTGAAACTTCACGTCGTCGGGTACCACGTAGGAACGGCCGTGAATCGCCGCTCGCGCCTTCGCGGTCTGGAGGAACGCTATCGATGCGCGCGGGGAGCCGCCGTACTCGACCGCCTCGTGCGTTCGAACCGCCTCGACGAGCCGCCGGATGTACGTTTTTATTTCCGGGGCGACGTGGACCTCGGTGACCTCACGTCGCGCGTCGTCGATGGCGTCGGCCGTCACGACCTGCGCTACGTCGTCCGGCCCGAGGTTCGGGTTCACATCGATGCGGTCGAGCAGTTCCTGCTCTTCGTCGGCGGACGGGAGGTCGACCACGACTTTCTGCTGGAACCGGTCGCGCTGGGCCTCCGGGAGTTGGTATGTTCCCTCCATGTCGATGGGGTTCTGCGTGGCGATGACCATGAACGGGTCGGGAAGCGAGAGCGTCTCGCCGTTGATGGTCACGTGTTCTTCTTCCATCGCTTCGAGGAACGCGCTCTGGGTTTTCGGCGTGGCGCGGTTGATCTCGTCGGCGACGACGAGGTTAGCGAAGATGGACCCCTTTTGGAGCGTGAACTCGCCGGTCCCCTCCCGGTAGACGTGGGTGCCGGTGATGTCGGCGGGCAGCAGGTCGGGCGTCATCTGAATCCGGCTGTGCGAGAGGCCGGTCGCCCCCGCGAAGAGATTTGCGACCATGGTCTTTGCGATGCCGGGGACGCCTTCGAGCAGGACGTGGCCGCCGGTCAGCAGGGAAACCGTGAGGTGTTCGACGAGGTTTTCCTTCCCGATGAGCACGTGGCTGACCTCCGTCAGAATCGAGTCGTACAGCGCCTCGGCGTCAGTCATCGTCCTCACCTCCCGTTCGCGCGGCGCGACTGGCGGCGACGACCCGCTCGATGCGGTCCCGCGACCACGACGGATACCGGCGTTCGATGGCGGCGGCCAACTCGTCGTCCTCGACGGACGGGACGGCGGACGCGTCGGCGTTCGCCCCGAACCGGCGGCTCCAGCCGACTCGCGCCGACAGCCGGGAAACAGCGTTCGAAATCGACTTCGGGTGGCGCACAGCGAGGGCGACGAGGGCGAGCGCGCTGACGAGGGTGAGCTGTGCCGCGAGCGACCGCCGAAGGACGACGAGCACGAGGGCGAACGGTGGCGGCGCTTCGCCGTGCGCGTAATCGAAGACGGCGCGGTCGTGTGCGGCGAGCAGGTCCCGAACGAAGCGTTCGTTGCCCGGACGGGAGAGCATCGAGTTGATGGCGATGCTCGGGTCGCCGACGACGACGACTCGCCCGTCGCCGACGGTCTCGACCGTCGCAACGGGATAGCTGTCGAGGTGTTCGGTCCCGTCGAGCGTCCCGTTGCCGTTCACGTCGCGGTAGCCGAAGTCGGACGTGGCGGCGAGCGTAGTCGCCCCGTTCGGTCGGATAGCGGTTCCGTAGTTGAGCGTCAGTCGGTCCGCCGTTGCGACGAGCGAATCGTTCGCGGCGGTCGTGTTTGCGGTGGTCGTGTTTGCGGCGGTCGTGTTTGCGGTGGTTGCGATTGGCATGGCTGGTGAGTGGTAGTTGTGTCGTTCGTCGCGGAGGGCGGCCCCGTCGATTCGGGCGTCCGCGCCGAGCGACGCGAGGAGGTCGTTGCTTCGGTTCGCGCGGTCGTCCATCACGACGACGGTGCCGCCGCGACGGACGAACCGGCGCAAGGCCATCCCCCGCGAATCCGACTGCGGGGCGACGACGAAGGCGACTGTCCCGTTCGCGCGAAGCGTACGATACCGCGACGGTTCGAGCACGACGTTCGGTCCGCCCCCGGAGTCGTCTATCCACCCGCGAAGGGTCGAAGTCCCGTCCCACGTGGGATTGTACGCGCCGAAATCGCGGGTCGAACTGACGCTTCCGACGGCTATCGTGACGAGAACGAGTATCGACAGGACGAGCAACGCAGCGGTCGGAGCACGGGGCGAGCCGCGTCCGTTCACTGTCGCTCCTCACACCCCGAGGACGCTATCCACGTCCCGGTCGCTCGCCATCGTCTGTCGGTCCCACCCGGTCCGAGAACGGCCCCCACGCGCGTTTTGCACGGTACCGCCTGTAAACGCGCTCCGGTCATTATCGGTGATGCGACGATGGTCCTTACAAAGGTATCGGCTATCGTGACGAATCAATGGCGGAGTATATCGTTCGTATCCGAGACGGGACGGTCCAGCGGGAACAGGATGGTGCGATGAACGAAGAACAGTTCATTCAGTGTGGAGAAATGAAATGGTACTGTAAATTCACCATACACAACCCGTTTTACGCGACGATTTCCGCGGAACGGATTCGTTGCGCCGAGCGAACAACGGTTCGAACGGACGAACGCGCGTCACCGCGAACGATATGTGCGAAATAGTCCAGTCGTAACGGCGTTATCACTCGCTGGACCGGGAGGTAACGTCGAAGTGGGCGCACACCCTCGGACTCGTGTTCTTACCGTCTCGGATGGGTCACGAACGGTCCCCAGATACCGTCGAAATATCGAGGTTAGACCGTCGGAATCATCTAAATAACAAATAAAGGTGCTCGCTTAGGAGGGCCGTGATATATATGATACCGTCATCGCTCGATGGACGACAGATCGCTGGTGGACGCCGCGTCCGAACGGCACAACCGCCGAAACGCGAAGAAACACCAAAATCGATCGAGAAAAGCGAAGACGAGAGAGCGTCGATGGAACGAGCAAACGCCACCCACAGGAGGTGACCGTTCTATGTGTGGCATCATCGGGTGTGCGGGGGACGACGGCGACATGGTTCCGACGTTGTTGAACGGACTGGCAAAGTTGGAGTATCGCGGATACGACTCGACGGGGTTGGCGGTCAGCGGGTCCGATATCCGAGTCGTCAAGCGCGAAGGGGACCTCGACGAACTCGTCGGGACGGTCGATTCGGAGTTCGACCGCGGCGGCGCGGCAGGTATCGGCCACACACGGTGGAGCACGCACGGAAAGCCGTCCGACGAGAACGCACACCCGCACACGGACTGTGCGGGCCGGGTCGCGGTCGTGCACAACGGTATCATCGAGAACTATCAACTCCTCCGCGACGAGTTACAATCGTTGGGTCACGAGTTCGAGAGCGAAACAGACACGGAAGTCGTCCCGCACCTCATCGGTCACTACTTGGACACCGGGTTGGCGCGGAAGGACGCGTTCCGTCGAGCGGTCGAAAAGTTGGACGGAAGCTACGCGCTCGCGGCGGTATTCGACGACCACGACGAAGTGATGGCGACGAAAAAGGATTCGTCGCTCGTCCTCGGCGTCGGCGACGGGACGTACGTGGCGAGCGACGTGACCGCGCTCGTCGGGCACACCGATACCGTCGTCCACCTGCACGACGGGGAGTTCGCCTTCCTTACCGAAGACGGTTACACCATCGTCGATGAGAGCGGGACGCCGCAGTCGAAGACGGGGACGGAAATCGAGTGGGACGCGGAGTCGGTCACCAAGGGCAGCCACGACCACTACATGCGAAAAGAGATTCACGAACAGTCGAACGCGCTGCGCGAGTGCCTTCGTGACCGGTTTTCGACGGGGGATTCCGTCTCACTCGACGCCATCGAGGACGGCTACCGTCCGGAGTCCGTCCACCTCGTCGCGTGCGGAACGAGCTATCACGCGGCGCTCTACGGAGCGAAGCTGTTGCGAAAGCGAGGGATCCAGGCGCAGGCGCATCTGGCGAGCGAGTACGCGCTGTCCCCGCCACCGGTACGGGACGGGGCGCTGGTCGTCGGCGTCACCCAGAGCGGCGAGACGGCGGACACGCTCAGTGCGCTCCGAACGGCCACAGCGGAGGGTGCGCGTACGCTCGCGCTGACGAACGTCGTGGACAGCACCGCGGCGCGCGAGTGCGACGACGCGCTCTACATCCGGTCGGGACCGGAAATCAGCGTCGCCGCCACGAAGACGTTCGCCAGCCAACTCGTCACGCTCGTGCTGTTCGCGCTCCAGTCGTCCGGTCAGACGAGTGACGAGACGGAGCGGCTCCTCTCGGCGCTCACCGAACTGCCGGAACACGTCCAACGCCTCCTCGAAACGACGGCGGCACCGACGACGGCCCGCCGATTCGCGGACAGTTCCGGCTACTTCTTCATCGGCCGGGGGGTGCAGTATCCCGTCGCGTTGGAGGGCGCGCTCAAGATGAAGGAGATAACCTACGAGCACGCGGAGGGGTTCGCCGCGGGCGAACTCAAACACGGGCCGCTCGCGCTCGTGACGGAGGACACGCCCGTCTTCGTCTCAGTCGTCGGCGACGACGAAACCGCCCGGAAGACGGTCGCCAACGCGAAGGAAGTGAAAGCGCGCGGCGCGCCGCTCGTGGCCGTCACCGACGGCGTGTCGTCCATCGACCGCTTCGCGGACGAGGTTCTGACGATTCCGCGAACGAATCGCACGCTCGCGCCGATACTCGTCAACGTGCAGTATCAACTGCTCGCGTACCACACGGCCGACCACCTCGGCCGCGACATCGACAAACCGCGAAACCTCGCCAAGAGCGTCACCGTCGAGTGACGTTTCCGCGACCGCTTCCGGTGGCGGACAGCCCCGCCGCTGGACCGCGACCGGTATCGACAGAACAGGTGCCGCTCCCGCGCGGCGTGGTAATGACGAGGGGGTCGCGGCCGTGCGCCGAGTAGACGACGTTTCGCCGGGCGACCCAGCGGTCGTAGCGGCGCGTCGTGACCGCGGTCGGGGATGACGGAAACAGTTGCGCCCCGACCGTCGTCCACGAGCGCTGTGCGACGACCGGGCAGTTCGGCGGCGGCCCGTTCCCGTGGAGCCACCCGTACAGCGGCGTGTATCGCGCGTCGGCCCGGCCCGGATAGTAGTTCGTCGAGAGGATGACCACGTGTCCGTCGCCGACCCACCCGCCGTCGATTTCGTTCGAGGCGAACGTCGCGGTGGCGAACTCGGACGGC
Organism: Haladaptatus paucihalophilus DX253; assembly: GCF_000376445.1. Classification (NCBI taxonomy): domain Archaea; kingdom Methanobacteriati; phylum Methanobacteriota; class Halobacteria; order Halobacteriales; family Haladaptataceae; genus Haladaptatus; species Haladaptatus paucihalophilus. Next base: position 246,454 of record NZ_AQXI01000002.1, read on the forward strand.
GTTACCGTCGGTTGAGCGGACGTGGCGTGCAGGCCCGCGAAGGCGACTGGAACGCTCGCGACCACACAGAGCGCGAGAAGCGGAACCGCGAGTCGGCGGACGGCGGTCCGAACCGCGGTTTTCGACGTTCGACGGACGCCGACATCGACGACCGCCAACGACGCGAGCGCGCACATGGAGAAGTGGGTGAATATCTGGCTTCGGACGGCGAGCGACTCGTACTCGTGCGTGAGGGAACCGGTCAGCGCGAACCCGATGAGGACGAGCGGGGCGGCGAGGAGGGAACCGACGACGACGGCGGGCCCTCCCGCGTCGGACGCCCGCGGCAATCCCCACGCAGCCAGCAGGCCGATACCCGCGATCGGAAGCAATAACGCGAGTTGGAGCGCGTCCGTTCCGGCCGTGCCGGGGAAGATGGGAAGAAAGTGATTGGCGACCAACAGCGTCACCACGCCGACGATGAGGCCCGCCGGAACGAGGCGCTGGACGGTCGTTCCCACGGACGGGAGCAGCGAGACGAACGCCACGAGGAAGACCAACCACGCGAGAAACAGGCCGGGAAGCGAGGAGACGTAGCTGGCCTCCGCCAGACCCGTGAACTGATAGTAAGCCACCGTGAACGTCCAGAAACCGACGAGGACGACGATGCCGAAGGCGACCCGGCGCGTCGTCGGTCGTCGGAGCGAGCGGACGAACACGGCGAGCAACGCGAGCGCGGCGACCATCGCGCCGAGATTGTGCGTGAACGGCAGGAACGCGACGGACACGAGCGTCAGCGCCATCCACGCCGGGCGTTCGGTCCGGAGCGCCCGGTAGAACGCGATGACGGTCACGAGGACGAGCGCGTGGCCGAGCATCTCGCTGCTGACGGCGGCCGAACGACCGAGGTAGACGCCCTCGGCGGCCAACGCCAACCCGGCGAGGGTGGCCGCGATTCGCGTGTGCGACGGCTTCCAGTCGCGCCGAGCACAGACGCGGCGGACGACGCTCACGACGACGAGCGCGGGAACCGTCCCGATGACCGCGACGAGGAACTGCGAGACGGCGAGCGGACCCGCGCCGGTCGCCTGACTCACCCCGGTCAGGTACGCGGCGAAGACGTACTCGTCGGGGTTGAGAAAGCGACCCGCTGCAGCGAGGTGTCCCGCGGCACCGGCCTTTCGTGCCAGCGCGGCGAAGTGGTAGCCATCGACGTTGTACGGCAGGGACGTCCAGTGGAGCGGGAGCGTCCGCATCGCCACGCCGACGAGGAACACCGCGAGGCCGATGAGCAGGTAGCGACGTCGGTCAGTCATCCGCGTCACCCCCAGAATCGGGGTCGCGTGCGTGTCGGGGAACCGCCGACAGGAGCGCTCCCGGTTGCGCGGTCGTGAGCGCCGCGACGGCGAGGACGGCGCTGAGACACATGACGCCGACACCGCCGACCACGGCACCGGCGATGACGCGCGGATTCAAGACTGGCGGAATGCGGATGCCGTAGAGCACGAGCAGGTCGTGGTTCGCCAACAGCGCGAGCACGCCGAGCGCGAGCGCGAGCGCCACGACGGTTGCGACCGCGCCGACCACGGCCGCGTCCACGAGGACGGTTCGGAGGAGACTGAGCGGCGACGCCCCCGTCGCTCGATGGACGCCGAACACGCGTCGGCGCGAGTGGACGGTGTAGGCGACGGTCGCCGTCGTGCTCCCGACGGTCATCAGCCCGGCCAAGCAGACGAAGACGGCGACGAGGAGGTTGAGGTTGCCGAACGCCGTCGAAATCGCGCGGCCGATGCCCGTCTCGCCGCTTGCCCCGCTGCTGGCGAGCGCGGTGGCGATTCGGTCGTCGCCCGTGACGCGGTAGGTCGCCGTTCCCAGTTCCCGTCCGTCGGCGGTCACCCGAACCGCGTGCGACCCGGGGGGTTGGCGACCGAGGCCGACGCTCACCGTCGTTCGCGCGCCCGGTTCGAGCGTGACCCGGCGGGTGGTCCGCTCGCCGTCGGCGACGAGCGTCACCGTCTTCGAGAGGGTGGCGTTCCACGGATTGGTCAGCGTGAGGAGGCCGGTGGGACGGGTGAGGAGGGACGGCTTCGACGGCCGAACCCGAACGCGAGCGGAGAGGGAGCGCGGCGCGTCGCGCGAAACCGTCACCGTCTCGCGCGCCGTCCGTCCGCCGTGTGCGGCGCGAACGGTCGCGTTCCCCGTCGCGCCGAGTCGGACCCGTGCGGTGCCGTTCGAACCGGTCCGCACCGTCCGTCCGCCGACCGAAACGGTAGCGTCGGAAATCGGTGCGCCGCCGACGCCGAGTACGCTGACGAGGGGAGTGCTACCGGGCGGCGCTCGGGCCGGAAGGCCGCGGAGTTCGATGGCGTCGCGCGGAACGACGCGAATCGAGCGGGTCTGCCCGCCGACCGAAATTCGATGGCGGCCGAGTCGCGTCGCGCGAACCCGGACCGCGACCACCCGATGTTCGTGCGGCCCGAGCGTGACGGACGTAGCGCGCGTTCTGCCGTCGATTTCGACGGTCAGGGTTCGAGTCACGCGGGACGAGCCGAGGTTTTCGACCTGCACCCGAACCGGGACGGTGGCGTTTCGCGGGACCCGTTCGGGCGTCGAGACGCCGACGACGACGGCCGTGTCGCGGTCGGTGGCGACGGTCCCCGTCGTCCGAATCACCTGCACCATCCCGCGGTCCACGCGGGCGAGGTGGCGGGCCGTTTCGAGCGAGACGACCAGTTGGTCGTCGAAGGGACCCGGCGCGCGGTACTCGCCGACGATTTCGACGCGGGTCACGCCCGGAACCGTGCTGCCGCCGAGGGTGAGCGAGTCGTTCGCCGTCACGCCGAGGGTTCGGGCGAGGTCGGCGCCGATGACGGCTTCGCCGGGGTCGTCGGGCCGTCGCCCGCGGACGAGGGTCGCGTTCGAGACGCGCTCGAACGCCCCGTAGTTCGCCCCCCGAACCAGCATCGGTCGGCCGTCGCGGACGGCGAACGCGAGGATTTCGGGGCTGGCCGCGGTTCCGTGGTCGCGGAGCGCCGTCGCGTAGCTCTCGGGAACGCGGCTGTCTATCGGGTGCGACGCACCCGGTTGGGCGACCGTCGTCCCGCCGGTTCGGACCATCGGCGTGACGACGCCCGCGATGGACGCGACGACGACGACGACCAGACAGAACGCCGCGAGGGGCGCGACGCTCGGGACGAGGATTCGCCAGTCGAGCAATGAGAGGGACCGACCGCGGGAGAGCGAATCGGCGAGACGGGCGCTCCACCCCGCCCCGTCCCGCGGAGACAGCGACCGGACGGGTGGCCCTCGGGTACAGGCGCGTGCGGCGAGATACCCGGCGAACGCGCCGACGACGACGACGACGCCGTACAGCGGCAGGAGTATCGCCACGGCGCGAGGGGAGACGCGAATCGAGAGCGACGTCGGCATGTGCAGGTACACGGCGGCGTTGACGGCCGTCCGCGTCACGACGACGCCGACGGCGTACCCGAGGGCGGTGCCGACCGCGGTCAGCGCCCCCGACCTGAGCGCGTACAGGCGGCGAATCCGGGTCGGGCGGTCCCCGGTGGCTCGGGCGACGAAAATCGTCCGCCGCCGGTCGTAGGTGTGCATCCGCGTGACGCCGTAGACGGTGACGCCGACGAGGACGCCCGCCCCCGCCGCCGTCAACCCGAGGACGGTGACGACCTGCCGCATCCCGGCGAGGAAGAACGCGAGCGCCGACCGGAGCGGAACGCCGCCGGGTGGGACGGAGGCGGAGGAGGCGGCTGACGCCGGTTCGACGACGAACGCGCCCATCGTGCCGAGCCGCTCGACCACCGACTCGTTCGTCACGTACCACCGCGGCGGCAGGACCGACTCCGGCGCGTGTCGAGGCCGAACCGACAGCGACAGTCGAGCGTCCCGCCCGCGAACGACGCGCTTCGTTTCCGACCCGACGTCGCCCGTCGCTCCGCCGGACTCCGGCGGACAGGGAATCGTGACTGACGACCGGCGGTCGAACGACGTCGCTTGCGGGCAGGCGACGCCGACGACGCGGGTGGCGGTCCCGTCCGCCTCCTCGACCGTCGCCGTGGGGAGAACCACCGCTTGGCCGTCCGCCGCGGCGCGGGCGCTCGAAACGGTCGGGTAGAAAGTCGCGTGGCCCTCGGTCGTATACTCCTTCGCCATGGAGGTCGTCTGCGCACCTGCGGCGAGGACGACGAGGGTCGTGCCCGTGAGGAACGCGACGGCCACGACGACGACGAGGACGGCGAGCGCGTCGCGGCGCGACCATCGACGGAGCAGGTGTCGTCGGTAGCCCACCGACTACCCCCGTCCCCGCGTCGTTTCGGAGCGGTTCGCAGTCTGAGTCGCCCAGAGGTGAATCTCCTGATCCGCGTTCTCGACGGTCGGCGTCGGCGGCACGGCCCCCTCGTACAGCAGGAACACGACGCGCTGATGGGGACCGCCGACCGACGACGGAACGGCGTACGGGATGGTGCGACTATCGCCAGCGTCGAGCGTGATGCGGCGCGTCGTGAGGGTCCGCCGCGTTCGAATCGACATCGGGTCGTTCGGTCGGACGCGCTGGTGTTGCACGACGACCGTGTAGCGAACCCGACGGTGTTCGTGGTTTTCGATGCCGATACTGCCGTCGAAATCGGGGGCCGCGACACCCGCGGACGGGACGGCAGTGGACGAGTTTCCGGTACTGAGGTAGAACTCGGTGTACGATTCCGTCCGCCCGAGTCCGCCGAGCGCCGTGCCGATGCTGACGAGCGCGGCGACGAGGAGCAAGACTAACACGACGTTCAGCACGCTGTCGAGGCGCGTTTCCGCCCTCCGAATCCGGAAACGGCGGAGCGTGCGCTTCGGGGACGGGAAGCCGACGGAGCGGCGCTCGGGGCGCCGACGCGCGGCCGCGGCCACCGAGACGAGGAGGGTGAACCCGGCGGTCGAGAACAGCACCGGAACGGGTCGGATGCCGACGCCCGACCCGTCGAGACCCAGCGCGACCGCCGCGACGACGAGCACGCTCGCCACGACGGAGAACCCGACGCGCTCGAACCCGTCGAGTCGGGTATCGTCGGTCGTTCCGTCCCCGGGCGGAAACAGCGCGGAAAGCAGGACGTAGCCAGGGAAGAAGAGAACGAGGGGAAGCGTCAGAACGAGTCGAATCGGTTGAGCACCGATGAAAGGGACGAACGGCGACCCGGCCGCGAGAACCGAACACACGTCCACCGCGACGAGGTCGGCCGATGACCGAAGGTCGAACCCGGACGCCGACGTGGACGTATCACTCATTCACCAAGCGGACGACAGCCGTCGTCAAGAATCCTTCTGAAAATCCGACACATATCTCCGTGCGAACAACGGCTGATTTTACCGGCTGAATCGACGGGACCACGCGATACGACCGGTCAGAGTCAGTAAGCCGGTCGAACGGCAAAAATCGGAGGAGAGCGTTCGCCCGTCGAGCGTCGATGAACCGGGAGAAAAGTCGTCGCCCCCGGCACGCATTATTAACTGAACCGTATCATTTTACTATATTTGCTATAATTATGACCCATTTTAGCAGCTACAGTAATAACAGTTGGCCGAGAACGGGAAAACGAGATGAACGACATCGGCACGATTCCGACACGAAGTCCGATGGTACCCTCCGAAGAGAGAAATCGGCGTCCGACCGACCCGCTCGACGAATCGAACGACCGCGACGGATTCGAAATCCGTCCGAGCGACCGGTGACGATGCCGGGAGACGTACTCGTCGTTGGCGGTTACGGCGCGGTTGGTCGCGTCGTCAGCACCCGACTCGTCGCGGACGCGCCGGGGCGGGTCGTCGCCGCCGGACGAACGGCAGAGAAAGCGAAGCGGTTCGCGGCGTCGGTCGAAGGACTCCGGCCCGGTGTCGTGGATACCGAGGCCCCCGCGACCTTCGACGACGTTCTCGACGGCGTTTCCACTGTCGTCGTGTGCCTCGACCAAGGCGGTCCGGCGTTCGCCGCCGCGTGTCTGGAGCGGGGAATCGACTACGTGGACGTGTCACCGACGGATACGCACCTTCGGGAGATAGAAGCGCTCGACGACACGGCCCGTGAGACGGGCGCGTCGGGCGTCCTCAGCGTCGGCCTGTCGCCCGGCATGACGAACCTGTTCGTCGCCGAGAGCGCCGGAGCGCTCGAAACGGTGGACCGAGCGGACATCACCCTCCTGCTGGGGGTAGGCGAGTCGTTTGGTCCGGACAGCCTCGAATGGACGGTCGGGGCGGCCAGCACTGACTTCGCGGTGAAACGCGAGGGGCGACGGATGCCCGTTCAGGCGTTCACGGACCCGCGGACGGTCGTCCTGGCGGGATGGGGTCGCCGTCGGGCGTACCGCGCGAACCTCGCCGACCAGCACGTCCTCGCGCGGACGACGGACATTCCGTCGGTCGAGACGCGACTCTGTTACGATTCGCGGCTACTGACCGAATACGTCGCCGCGACGACGCGACATGGACTCGCACGACCGTTCGTGTCGCTCGTCGGGGCCGACCGCCTCGCGTCGCTCATCGACCGCGCGCCGTTCGGCGCGGCCGAGTCGGTCGTCCAGACTGAAGTCGTCGGAACCGCGAACGGGCGACGGAAACGGTTCGTTCGATGGGTTCGCGGCCCGAATCAGGCTCGAGCGACGGCGTTGGTCGCCACCACGACCGTCCGACGGTTGTGGGACGACGGTACGAGCGCCGGGGTGGGGCACCTCCACGAACTGTTCGCACCCGACCGGTTCGTGACGGCGCTTCGAGAAGCGGGGTACGCGGTCGGTCGGGAAGAAGCGCCGCCGGTGTAGGCGTCGGGGGAGAGACACCAACAAACGGCCGAGACAGTCACGAAAGCGTCGGTCAAGGGGGCGCTCGGCTCAGCCCTTTTCCCGACCGATGAGCACCATAGTCATAAACTAAACCACAAGATAGATTATGGAGTTGTCTAATTTCTATAGCTGAATAGAAAACTATGCGCCGTCGTCAATTCGTCCTCGCCTCCGGAATCGGAGCAGTTGCCGCGTTGAGTGGATGCCTCGGTAGCGACTCCTCCCCCCCTCCACGGAAATCGAGCGTCATCACGAACTTCGAGATGCAATCCGGGTCGCTCGTCATCGACCTCGTTGACAACCCGTGGCTCATGTCCCGGTACGACGGGAATCAGGGGTCCGCCGGGATGTTGAGTCCCGTCGGAATCGCAAACGCCAAAGGCAAGAACGGCGGTGGCGGCGGTCGGGGTGCAACCGGTCGCGGCTCGGGGAGCTACTCGTCCGCCCCGCGAACCGGCCACGGCTACGCGTGGTATCACGGCGGCGGCTACGCCGACGACTGGTACGACGACCACGACGACGAGGTGACCAGGTATCAGGTCGCAATCGCCACGCTCGGTATCGCCTACCTCGGCAGCACCGCGCAAATGCAGGACGACGCGCCGGACGCCGGGGCGGTCCCGTGGGACAAGACGTTCCAGAATCCGAGCGGCACCGTCGAATACGACGTTTCGGGTCGAAGCGACTTCTCGCGTGACGGCTGGTATCGCGTCGGTGCGAACGTCATGGACGCCGACAGCAATCACGACTTCCGCTGGGAGTGTTTCGACCTCGAAATCGACAGCGGCGTCGGCGATGGGTTCAGCATCGACGAAGAGTGGAAAGTGTCGCCGCGCATCTGAACGCGTCCGCGGTCCGCAACACGGCTAGCAACGGAAACGCAATGGAACCTCACATCCCCGCGATACATGGCTAAGAGGCGAACCGGAACGACGACGTTCCTCGTACTCACGTTCGTCGTGTCGTTCTGTAGCTTCGTCTACGAGTTCGTCTACTCCGAACTGCTGACGGTGATGTACGGCGAGACGGTGACCCAGTACGTCATCACCGTCGGACTGTACTTCTTCAGCCTCGGCATCGGTGCCGCGCTCTCCGACGACCTGAATCCCGACTCTCACGGCGGGAACTTCTTCCGGACGGAAGTGTTCCTCGCCGCCGTCGCCCCGGCGGGATTCCTGCTCGTCATCGGCCTCAACAGCGTGCGTATTCCCCCGGCCGTCCCGGCGGAACTGCTCTGGGTCGTCGCGCGTCTCCCCGTCGTCGCCGTCGGATTCCTCTCCGGGTTCGAACTCCCCCTGTTGACGCACATGGTGGACGAACTCGGAGACGACGGGGAAGCGGCCCCCGCGTGGCTCCGTCGCCTCGGCGGACGGGTACACGGGAGCGTCATCGCCGTCCTCCGTCTCTTCTGGGACGTAGAGCGCAAGACGGGGACGCGGAGCGGCCTCTCGGTTGTGCTGGCGATGGATTACGTCGGCGGCCTCGCCGGAGCGGTGCTGTACGCCAGAGTGCTCTATCCCGGCTGGGGACTCATCCCGACGATATTCGTCCTCGCGCTGCTCAACGCGGTCGCTGCGCTCGTCTTCATCGTCCGCTTCGGCGAGTGGTCGTGGACGCCGCTCGACGTTCGAGCGCCGCTCGTCCGTCGGGTTCCGACGGTGCTCCTCGTCGTCTGCCTGCTGTTGACCGTCTCGTACGGCGGCGTCGTCGCAAAGCACGACACGGCGGACGAACGGCTCTCGGAGCTCTACCTCGAACAACACATCGAAAACGAGTATCGACCGGGCGCGATGCGGGCCCAGGTCGTCTCGCAGGGGACGACGCCGTACCAGCACGTCATCCGGTACAAGCGCACGTGGACCGGTGCCGGACCGAATCCGTACTTCACCGGCGACACCGAACGGTGCCTCCGACTCGGTTCCGCGATACAGATGTGCGATAGCTGGGCGGACAGCTATCACAACGGGTTGGTCGACGTCCCGATGTCGATGTTCGAACGCGGCCCGGAGACGAAGGTGCTCGTCGTCGGCGGCGGCGATTGGGTCGCCATCGACCACCTCCGGAAGTACGACGTCACCGTCGACCAGGTGGACCTCGACGCCGAGTTCATGAACCGGACGAAAAACGACCCGTTCTTCAGCCGATGGCACCACGACTCCTACGAGTACGAGCGGCTGAACACGACCATCGCCGACGGCTACCAGTACCTCCGGAAGACGGACGAGCAGTACGACCTCGTGCTCCTCGACATCCCCGGAGCGACGAACGACGACCTGCTCAAACTCTACTCGAAGGAGTTCTACGGTTCGGTGCGTCGCCACCTCACCTCGGACGGCGTGCTGGTGACGTGGACGTATTCGGCCGACAGCTACCCCGAACACCACAAGGCGTTCGTCAACACGGTCGGTGCCGCCGGGTTCACCCGCCAACTGCCGTACTGGGCGTGGGAGGACATCGACAGCGACGGCGAGACCGAACGCATCGAGCGATTTTACGTGCTCGCACCCGGCGACCGACGGCCGCTCGGCGTCGAAAACGGAACCGCGTACGTGAATCGATACGCCGACCGGTACCGCGACCGCCGCTGGCAACCGGTGCCCCACTACCGCGGCGTCCGGGTGAACACCATCTTCCACCCGAACTACGACATCCTCATCGACACCTAACCATGCCCTCCGACACGCACGACACGGACCACACGCCCACGACGCTGTACTTCGGGTACACCAGCGACGCGCCCGACCTCGCGTCGCTCGACGTGAAGACCGTCCATCCCGACACGCTGCTCGGCCGCCCGGCGGTGTTCACCGTCATCGGCGAGTCACACTACGTCGGCCTCCCTGAACTCGGGTTCCACGAACTCTGTTCGTGTACGTCAATCACCTCGGAGACGGCGCACGAGACGCCGCTTTCGACCGCCGTCGAGCGCGAGTTCCGGTTCGACGGCGAGCGCGTCGGCGCGACGACGGTCGTCGAAGGACGACCCATGAGCGCGTTTCCCGGCCCGAACGCGGCGACGGTCGCCTACCGATTCGGTCCCGACGCGTGGACCACGATTCTGGTCGGCGACGCCGGATACGAGACGTACCACACCTACCCGGAACACGACCTCGCCCTCTACACCGAGACGGAACTGATTCGACAGCACGAACCACCCGCGACACCGGCCGGTGCCGCGAATCCACACCCAACGGAGTGACACACGATGGCAAACAACCAGACGCAGACGACGTACAGTGGAGATATCACGCTCAACGGCTCGAACCGACCCCCGGTCGAACTCTGGGACCCCGGCGACGTGTTCGTGGCGAGCGATAGCGTCGGCGGCGATTTCGACGTTCGCAACGCGGAGTACGTCTTCACCCACCACGCCGTCGATGGCGACGGCGACGTCGCGGACGCGGAAACGACGATTCGGGGGGACATCGAGGACGGCTACGTCGAGCGCGCCGACGGCGACGTTCGAATCATCGACGCGGAGGACGTGTTCATCGCCGCCGATGCGGTCGATGGCGGGTTCTCGGCCCCCGGCGCGGAGAACGTCTATTCCGACGGCGTGTCGCCGACGGCGACGCCGGACGAGTACGACGTTTCGACGCTCGGCTGGCAGCAGTCGGGGAGCGCGAGCGATCCGTCGGTCGGCGTCTACGCGGTCGGCATGGAACACGAAATCGAAGTGACGGGGGCGCGGACCGACCTCGAACTCTACCTCGTCGGGCACGGCCACGACGTGACGGTCACGGGACGGAGCGCCGACCTCGCGGTCCACTTCGTCGGCTACGACAACACCGTCCACGTCGGTCCGTATCTCACGACCGACGTCGTTTCGGACGCTGGATTCGACAACGAAATCGACGCCGAACCGTATCCCACCGAGGACCTCATCGAGATGTCCCGGAGCGAAGCCTACTCGAACGCGGGATTCGGCCGGAGAAAAGTGACGTTTCAGGTTCCAGCGGACGACGACGAGGAGTGGTGTCCCAACTGCGGGGCGGCGGCCGACGCCATCATCGAGCGACACCAGATGGAGGCGTTCTTCCTGTTCGGCAGACCCGTGCGGACGTACGACCGGAGCACCAACCCGGCGCGCGAGTGCGAACAGTGCTCTCCGAACGCGGTTCACGCCGAACTGTCGCCGGAAGAACGACGCTCGATCCTGGATTGAAGCGCGCGTTCTACATAAACTATATATCTAATGCCTAATAAATGAAGGAAGTACGAACCATCCGCCCCGTCTCGGCCGACGGTCCGCGGGGCGGGACACGGACGCTACACAGTTATGTCGAGAAATGAGCCACAACCGGCCTTGATGTCGTCAACGACCTGTCGATACACGTTCGACCCGGCGACGCAGACGGACGCGCAACTCCAGACCACGTGGGAGTGCCCGCACGAGGCCCACTCGGAAAGCGAATACTGCGTGTTCCACATGAGCCGGAACGAGCGCGCGACACACGACGTCACGGCCGACGATATCGTCGAAGTCCTCCGGTCGAACCTCCAATCGGCGGACACCCGCGTCAACGAGTACGTCGGGGCGGACCTGCCCCACCTCTCGCTCACGTATCAGGACGTCAACGGAACGACGAACCACGTCCTCAACTTCCAGCACGCGAGCATCGACGGACTGGATTTGACCCACGGACGCCTCGACCAAGGACTCATCCTCCGCGAGGCGAGCATCGGTCGTCTCAAGTTCGAGGATTCGGTCGTCACGGGCACCGTCGATGCGAGAGAGCTGACGGTGCGGGAGAACGTCACGACGGACGAGGCGACGTTCGAACAGGACGTGCGGTTCGAGGGTGCCGTGTTTCAGGGCGACGTCGACTGCGACGAGACGGTGTTTCGCTCGGACACGAGTTTCGCGGACGCGACGTTCAACGGCGTCGCGCACTTCCGCAACGTCGAAACCAGCGGCAGCAGCCACGTCCTCGACGACCACATCTCGTTCGCGGACGTGACGTTCCGCGACGACGCGAGTTTCCGACAGGCGACGTTCGATTACGTCACGTTCGAAGGGGCTGAGTTCACCGCCGGGTCCGACTTCGAACACGTCAACTTCAGCGGCGACGCCCGCTTCGACGGCGTGACGTTCCACCGGATGGCCGACTTCGACGAAGCGCGGTTCGACGACGACGTGAGTTTCACCGACGTTCGCTTCATGCAGTTGGCCGAATTCCGCGGCGTCGAGTTCAACGGCGGCAGTCGGACGACGAACGACGACGTGACGTTCGAAGGGGCGACCTTCGAGGGCGAAGCGGACTTCAAACTCGCGCGCTTCCGGTTTTCGGACTTCGAGGGGACGACGTTCAAACGCTCGGTCAACTTCGACCGCGCGACGTTTCGAGCGCGCACCGACTGCCAACGCCTTCAGGTCGCCGGGGAGATTCAGCTCGACGGAGCGGTGTTCGAACAGGAGGTCGATTTCACCGAAAGCACCGTCGGCGACGATATCGTCGCCGTCGAAACCGAGTTCAAGGGGGACGCGACGTTCGAACGCGTCGCGTTCAATGGCCGCGCGCGGTTCGACGAAGCGCGGTTCAACGAGGATGCGAGTTTCCGCGGCGCGACCTTCGACGGCCCGGCGGAGTTTCGCGGGGCGGTGTTCGAAGGCGAGGCGCGCCACATGGAGGAGAACGCGTCGTTCAAGGAGGCGACGTTCCGCGACGACGCGGAGTTCGAGGCGGCGAACTTCACCAACGTCTCGTTCTGGGACGCGACGTTCCACGGGTCCTGTGACTTCCGCCGCGCGGTCGTCCACGAGACGGCGAACTTCCGCCTGCTCGGCGGCGACCGCGAGACGTACATCGACTTCACCGACGCGACGGTCAACGGCGGGACCATCACGCAGGTCGGCGGCAACGCGATTCCGTACGATTTCACGCGCGCGACCGTCGGCAGCGTCCAACTGGACGGCGAGGGGAACGAACACGAACTCCTCGACCACTTCCGGTTCTGCCTCACCGACTTCGATCACTTCGATTTCAGTAACCACCACGTGTACCTCGAACGCAACGACTGGACGATTCACGATTTCGTCGGGAACAGCGCCACCGGCCAGTTCGCCGTCGAGATGAACAACGAGATAATCGAGGAGACGTACCGGAAGGCACAGGAGAGCGCCGATGCGGTCGGCGATACGCCGACGAGCAGGGAGTTCGAGTTCAAACACTACTACTACAACCGCAAGAAGAACCTCGACATCATCCTCAACGAGTACTCGCTGAACACGTGGGCGCGGGGCAAGAAGGCCGCGAGCGTCACGCTCAACTTCTTCATGCAGATAACCTGCGGTTACGGGAACCGACTGCCGCGAATCGCCGCGCTCACCTTCCTCCTGCCCGCGCTGTTCGGCGTCCTCTACGCGCTCGGCGGGCCGTTCCTGACGCAGGCGGGCAGCGTCTTCCACCCGGCGGAGGTCGGGAAGTCGTCACCGGAAATCCTCTTCGACACCGTGTACTACAGCTACATCAGCTTCAGCACGGTGGGCTACGGGGACATCAACCCGCTCGGGCACGTGGCGCGGGTGCTCGCCGCGAGTCAGGGGATGTTGAACGGGTTGTTCTTCACCCTCCTCACGTTCACGCTGTTCAAGCGCGTCCTCGGCGGCAACTGATGCAGGGTCGGGGGATCGCTCGACGCGGGGTCGGCCCGCGGGTCACGTTTCGTCGTGACTCTCGTCCTCGGTTTCGAGCGCGTACTGGCTGTCGTCGATGTGTTCGAGCCGCCGTTCCGTCTCTTCGAGGAGCCGATTGCCGACCTCGGTGCTGACGATGCCCCGTTCCATCGCCGCCTTGATGCCGACGATTTCGTATCGAACGACCTCGGCTTCCGCGGTGAGTCCCTCCTTCTCTCGCAGATGTGGATGTTCGTCGAGCAGCGTCGAGATAGCGCGATTCAACCGCCGTTTCTGGGACGTGTATCGCGTGTCGATGTTTTCGTATATCTCCGCGGAGATGTCGTCCCGTTCGTGGAGTTCTTCGGCACCCGCGAGGGCGGCGTTGACGCCGTGTAACCGCCCCATGAGGAGTTCGTACCGGCGTTCGGCCGCGGAGGTGATGACGATTCCGAGTCGCTCGATGAGCCGTCCCATCGTCAGGCCGTTGACGACGAGGGTGACCGCGGCCACGCCGAACACGATCGCGGAGAGTTCCTCCCGGAGGGCGACCGGAAGACTCCGCGGCAACCCGAGAACGAGCGCGATAGGAACGGAGGCGTGGATGCCGCTCCAGACGATAACGTGCTGGTACGACCGGGGAATCGTGCTCGTGAATCGCCTGTTCAGCAACGCGACGAGCGGGTAGACGACGACCGCCCGCGCCAGAAAGACGAGGACGACGGCGACCAGAATCTCACCGGCGTACCGTTCGAGCAGGTCGAGCGGGGTTGCGACGCCGATGGCGACGAAGATGACGGTGTTCGCGATGAACGCCGCGCTCGCCCAGACCGTTCCGAGCGTCAGCCGCGTTCGCGCGCTCACCGCGTCACGGGTTCCGTGCGTGCCGACGACGAGACCGGCACCCAGCACGGCGATGACGCCGCTGACGTCGAGGTGCTCCGCGAGGACGTACACGCCGTACGCGAGGACGACGGTGAAGACGATTCCCGTCATCGGTTGGTCCACGAGGATGAGGAGACGATAGGCGACGTACCCAGCGACCAGGCCGATGAACGTGCCGCCGACCATCGCGATGACGATGCCGAACCCGACGTCCCTGACGACGAGCGAGGGTGTGATCAGCTCGGTGGCGGTGACGTCTCGAACGCGTGCTTCGAGGAGGACGGAGAGGAGGACGGAATACAGCACGATGCCGACGCCGTCGTTCAGAATGCTCTCCCCTTCGGTGAGCACCGACAGCCGTTCCGGTGCGCCGAGGTCCTCGAACAGGGCGACGACCGAAACGGGGTCGGTCGGCATCGCAATCGCACCGAGAAGAAGGGCGACGGCCACGGAGAGTCCGAGCAGTTGCGAACCGAGGACGCCGACGATGGCGACCGACACGACGAGGCCGACGACTGCGAGCACCAAAATCGGAACGACGTCCTCGCGTAGCTGTTCGGTGTCGATGTTCATCGCGCTTTGAAATATCAACGTCGGCAGGATGACGAGCAGAATGAGTTGGTTCGAGAGCGGCGTCGTCAGCGGAAGGTCGAGAACGGAGACGGCCAACCCCGCCAGAACGAGGCCGACGGTGTACGGGATGCGAACGATTTTCGTCGTGAACGTCCCGACGACTCCCGCGATGACGAACACGGCGAGAAGCGTGAAAAGATGCGATTCGAGACTCCCCGCTGCCTGAATCCCCCCGGAAACCATCGTCCGGGATACACGTTCTTCAGGGGGTTAACTATGGGTGGACAAACCGACTTTCGACGGCGGTGCGCATTTCCGCCACGTTCCCGTAGGGGACGACATGCGACTCACCGTGTACGGCCCGCTTCGGAGCTCGACGGGCGAAAAGACGGTTTCGATGGCGTTCGACGGAGGGACCGTCGAGGACGCGCTCGCCGTCTTCGTCGAGCGATACCCCCGATCGGAGACCCAGTTGTTCGACGACGACGGGAGCCTCCGAACCAGCGCTCGCATCTCCGTGAACGGGGAGCGGGTCGAGGTAGACGATGCGTGCCCGGCCGACGCGGAAGTGACGGTGTTTCCTGCCGTACAGGGCGGACGTACCGATGGACAGGGTAGACCTACCGACGGATAAGGTGAACCGACCGACGGAGCGTCGAGAGACGAATTCCGTTTCACGGGAGAGCCCCGGACGAATCGCGGAAAATCGAAGAACACTCGGAAGTAGGAGAGCGCTCAGCGGTCGTACTGTGCGCGAACCAGGTCGGCGAGGCCGCGCTCTTCGAGGCGGTCCATCGGCGCGAGCATCGTCAGTTGAACGACGCCGGGAAGGCGTCCGATTTCGACGCCGCCGGTGAACGTACACCGAGCGCGCACCTCCCCTTCGGTCATGTCGAGGAGCGCACCCGCGCGTTCGAAGGCGTTGTCCGTCGCGTCGTTGATTGTCGCGCCGCTGCCGACGACCTGTATCGGTCCCGTCTCGGCTATCGCTTCGACGTCGTACTCGTCGGCGAGGCGTTCGCCTCGTTCCATCTCCCGGTCCGTGTAGGGTTTGCTGATGTACGGCAGGTCCTCCTCGTTCGGCAACAGAAGCGGGCCGTCGATGTCGAGGCCTTTGATGACTTCGACCTCGAACTCGGCCCGTCCGCTCACGTCCGTCGTGTGAAGCGAGAGTTCGCCGTCGCCCTGATTCGCGTGCATGTCGCCGACGTACACGCCGCCGCCGTCGATTTTGACGGGGCAGACGAGGACGGCACCCTCGCGGACCGCGTTGATGTCCATGTGGCCGTCGGTGCGCTCCGCGAGTTCGTCCTCGTCGGCGAGTCCCCAGTCGTGATCCGCGCCGATGAGGAACTGGCCGAAGTCGCCCGCGTTGTGGGAGTCCGGCATCTCGATGGGCGGCGTCGTCCCGACGTTCCCGATGAACGGGCGGAGGTGACCGAGCGTCCCCGGCATCTCCGACGGTTCGTAGAGGAGGATGGGGTGCTGGCGGGAGTGTTCGGGCAGCGCCATCGCCTCGTCGGCCCGGTGCGCCAAGTCGTCGGCACCCTCCTCGCCGACGGTGAGTCCCACCGTCCGGTCGTCGTCGAAGGCGACCGTGTACCCGTACTCGAAGCCGAACGAGGAGGCGTTCGCGCCGCACTCGGCGCACTTTATCGACTCCTCGCCCGTCCCCTCGACGATGCTCTCGGGCCACTTCGTCCCGCACTCCGGGCACACGTGGTCCACGAAGGGGTCGTCGCCGAACGCGCCCTCACGTTCGCGCATGCTGCCGGTGCTGGTGGCGATGCTCGTCACCTCGATGTTCTTGATTTTCAACGCGATGGCGTCGCCGACTTCGGCGTTCTCGACGCGAATCGGTTGGGTAACTTCGTGGCCCCCTCTGAACTCGGGCGTTATCATCGGCCCCCAACACGCCGGTGGCGTGTGTGTTTTGATAGTTCCCCCGTCCGCGACGGTGCCCGCCCACTCCTGGTCCGGTCCCACGAGACCGAGCGTGTACCGGTCGACCGCGAGTTCTTGCTGGACTTCTTGCTGTGCCATGGTCGTCCGCTAGAGAGGGGCGGGATTATCTTAAACAATCGTGTGACTGTTCGGTCGGCGGCGCGACGAAATCAGCGCGCCGGGAACCGGTGTCGGCAATCAGTTAAGTCGGCTCGGAGTGACGGACAGAGGTGAGCGACGGTCCATGTACGATGACATACTCATTCCGACCGACGGCAGTCGAGGTGCCACCGCGGGTGCCCGCCACGGGTTGAACCTCGCACGCGCGTTCGATTCCCGAGTGCATCTATTGAGCGTCGTCGACGAGCGCGCGTACAGCGCGCGACTCGTCGATATCGACCGGGATATTCGAGAACACAGGGAGGCGCTCGAAGACCGCGCCGAGGAGGCGCTCGACGAACTGGCGGACCTCGCCGCCGATGCGAACGTGCAGTCCGAGCGCGTTGTCGAACACGGAATTCCCTCCGAGGCGATTCGGTCCTTCGTCGACGACCGGGATATCGACCTCGTTTCCATGGGGACGCACGGCCGAACGGGTCTCGACCGGTATCTGCTCGGCAGCGTCACCGAACGCGTGGTTCGAACGAGCGACGTTCCGGTCCTCACCTCCCGAGAGGCGGCGGAAAACGAGCGGAGTTACGACGCGATTTTGCTCCCGACCGACGGCAGCGATGCGGCCGCCGGTGCGGTCGAGCACGGACTCGCAATCGCGGAGCGCTACGGGGCCACCGTCCACGCGCTCTCGGTGGTCGACGTGCGACAATTGACCGGCATGTACGAGACGGATTCGTGGACGCCGCGGCTGTTGGACGTCGTTGAAGAGGCACGCGAGCGGTCGGTCGAGGGGGTCGCCGAACGAGCGAAAGACCGCGGACTCGACGTCGTAACGCACGTCGAACACGGTATACCGTCGAGCGTGATTCGGGAGTACGTCCCGGAGCAGGATATCGACCTCGTGGCGATGGGGACGCACGGCCGAACGGGTCTCGACCGGTATCTCATCGGCAGCGTCACGGAGCGGACCATCCGAACGAGCGACGTGCCGGTGCTCACGGTCCACCATCGGGAGTGACGGACGAGGCTATTTCCGCACGCGTCCCGAACAGCGTTCGATGAGTTCCATCACACTTCCCGAACCCGAGCTAGATGGGACGGTCAGCGTCGACCGCGCCATCGCGTGGCGGGCCAGTCGGCGGTCGTTCGGCGCGGCACCCGTGTCGCGGGAGGACGCGTCGCGCGTCCTGTGGGCGGCGCAAGGCGTGACGCACACGAGGGACGGCATCGAGATGCGCGCCGCACCGAGCGCCGGGGCCACCTATCCGCTCACCCTCTTTCTGGACGTCGGTCCTGACGGGGCGAAGGCGCTCCCGCCCGGCGTTTTCCGGTACGACCCGCCGAGCCACTCCCTCGAACGGATACGCGATACCTCCGTTCGGTCGGCGCTCACGAGCGGGGCGGGCGGGCAGGCGGTCGTGCGGGACGCCCCCGCGGTGCTCGTCGTCACCGCCGATTTCGAGCGAACGAGACGGGAGTACCCCGACCACGGGACTCGGTACGTGTACATGGAGGCCGGACACGTCGCCGAAAACGTCCAGCTCGTGTGCGAGGCGCACGACTTGTGTACCTGTCCCGTCGGCGCGTTTTCCGACGAGAGTGTAAAGAGAACTCTCGATTTACCCGCCGAACTCGACCCGGTGTACCTGTTGCCGTTCGGTCATCGGCGGTGAACGAGCGGGGGGACTGTGCTGTCCCACATCAGGTCCGCACGGCGGGATGCGGCGACGCTTCGAGCAGAATCGTACCGTCATCACGGCGGGTGAGGGACATATCGCTCCCGAACTTCTCGATGACGGCCAGGTTTGTTCGGACGTGTGCGGTGACGGTCGGAATACGGACGGTTCCGCCGACGAGCGCGAGGACGGTCATCACCTGGTCTGCCATGTACTCGTCCACTGGAGCGCCGCCGGCGTGGAACTCTTCGAACCGGCGGAACGCATCGTCCGCGACTTCCTCCGAGGTTCGCCCTCGTTCGCCCACCGAATCGAATCCGGCGAGCGACCGGTCGTACACCGCGGACAACAACAGCGACGAGCCGAGCGAACGGGTGGAGACGTATTCCACGCGCCGTATTTCGGGCGCACAGCCCGCGTCGGCGAGCCGTTTCCGCGCGCGTTCCGCCTGTCGCTCCGCGACCATCCGGTCCGCGAGTTCCGTCGCCGCTTTCGAACGGATTTCGACCCGGTCGAGTTCGCCACGGCGCTCGATTTCCAGCGGCGAGAGCGCCCCCGGAGTCGTCCGCAGTATCGCCTCCCCGCCGCCCGCGGGATAGAAGCCGGTTTTCGTACAGTCTCCGTCAGCATCGAGCCCACACCGGGTGAGAAGCGGTAGTTTCACGCGTCGGAAGTACGCCACCGTCGGTGCCCACTTCACGTCGGTGCCGCCGCCGGCGGTCATCCGGAACGGTTCGTCGGCGGCCATCGCTATCGGGAGCACGGTGTCGAAGAGAAGCGTGATGCTCCCCGCGGTGCCGATGTCCACGGCCATCGGGTCGAAGCGAACGGTACCCGGTCGGAAAGTCAGCGTCGATGAGTCGAGTCGTGCGCCCGCGACGTCGGCGGCGCAGATGGTCGCTACGATATCGACCGCGGTGACGTGCTGTGGTTTGAGGCCGGGATTCGGACGGGACCCCCGAACGTTAGTCATTCGAAACGGCGTTTCGGTGACGGCCGAGAGGCTAAGCGCCGTTCGTAGCAGTTGACCGCCACCGACGGTACCATCTATCTCTATCATGCGTGGGCCGGAACGGGCATTCGGGACGAATCGAAATGGCGTCCTTCCCAGAATCCTCGCAATTCAACCACTTGAAGGTGGGTCCCGGTATCGGGTCCGTGTCGGCGGTGCTCGAGGGAACCGACCGGCCGGAAACGACGGTCTCAGGACTCGCCGTAGTCCCCGCCGTACTTCAGGAAGAAGTACCCTATCCCGAGCGTGAACGCCAGTGCGCCGGTCGTGGCGAGACCGAGCGTCTTCGCGTCGTTCGATATCGCGGGTTCCGACGGCCCTGACGCGGCACCGACCGTGATGGAACCGGTCATGCCAGCGCTCTTGTGCGGCACGCAGTAGTACTCGTAGTCCCCTGCCGTGTTGAACGTGTGAGAGTAGGTGTAGCCGGTGTTGTACACCTTGCTCTGACCACCCGGCGTGCCATCCCAGTTGCCGCCGTCGGGTTGGCTTTCGACGAAGATGTTGTGGTTGTCCGAATCCCACACGAACTCCAAGGTCGTTCCCGGCGATATCGTCATCGAATCAGGGTCGAAGATGAGGTCCCCGCCGGGACCCACTTGGACCGTCTGCGTCGGGCCGCCGCCGCCACCCCCGCTCGCGTTTCCGCCGCTTTGGTTTCCGCCGCTTTCGTTCTGTGCTGCCGCCGTTCCGGACGCTCCGGTCGCCCCGGCCGCCACGACCCCCGTGGAACCGAAGAGAAATCCGCGCCGAGTGACCGATGTGTCCCCCTCCTCCCCCGTCATGAATACCCCTTCGGTGGGCTGACTACTGAATGCTTTGGCGCGCTCGGGAAAAACGACGACCGTTCCCGTCAGTGCTCGTCGAAGCGTTCGCCCGCTTCGATGGAAACGTCCAACCAGTTCTCCATCGGAACGAGGGGACACTCGTAGGCTTCGGAGTACGCACAGAACGGGCTGTACGCGCGGTTGAAGTCGAGAATCCATTTCCCGTCGGCGGTGCGGTCCTCGGATTCGAGGTCGAGGTACCGACCCGCCGGATACGTTTCCTCTCCGTTCGTCTCGTCGCGGAACGGAACCCACAGACGTTCTTCTCCCTGTTCCGCCTTGAACGCGGTCAGCGTACACTCCGTTCCGCCGACGGTAAAGCGGAACTCGCCCCATCGGAGATATCCCTGTGCACCGTCCTGCGTCGTCTCGACGGTGATCTCCTCGTGGTCATCGAACACGGCCAGTTCGAGTTCGAACCGTAGGTCCTCGTCCGGCGGGTAGTAGTCGAGACCGTCGAAGGACTCGCGCTCGGCGACGGGAATCGGCGAGCGAGGGTGCTTTGCGAAGAACTCGTCCTTTTCCGCCCGCTCTTGCTCCAGTTCCGCGGTCCAGTCGGCCATACCAGTGGGTACGCGCGCGGGACAGTTAAAATCGAAGAAATCGGAGGTCTTCGAGGGAGGTGGAAGCGCTTCGAAGCGCCATCCCGTCCGGCGTCGGTCGGTGGAAGTATATGGCACGCTTCGAGCGACCGACCGACATCGAGGGTGGGGGTTGAGGGGGTGGGGGGTGAGGGGAATCGACGGGACGCGCTGCGCCGTCTGAGGTGAGTGTGTAGGTGAGGTGGTCGGTTCGTCGTTAGAACGTGAACACCTGGTCCGCGTCCTCGACCTCTTCGAGGAACGTCGCCGCGCCAGCGAACTTGGTGGTGAGAGAGTCGTCTATCGCGTCCTTGTCCCACTGGAGCATGTCGAGCGTCGTCGTGCAGGCGACGGTCGTAACGAGGTCGCCGCCGTCGGAGACGAGCATGTCGAGGAGGTCGTAGGGGTTCGGCATTCCGGCGTCGAGCAGGTCCTCGATTTCGGAGAGGTCCTGTTCGCCTTCGAGAAGGTGGGACAGTCCGTCGAAGGTGAAGTAGACGAGGACTTCGGTTTCGGACGCGATTGCCGTGTGTCCGAGGTTGACCGCCATTGCGAGACTTTTCGGGCTGTCGTTGTCGACGATGATTCCGATTTTATCCATAGATATTCACTCCGTTTTGCGGACGTAGTGTTTGTACACGTCGTCGCCTTCCTGTTGGTCGAAGAGTTCGACGCCATCGGTCGTGTCGGCCCAGCCACCGAGGTCGCTCATGCTGCCGGGGTCCGTAGCGAGTACTTCGAGGACTTCCCCTTCGGAGAGCTGGTCGATACTCTGCTTCGTTTTGACGACGGGCATCGGGCAGTTCTGCCCCTTCACATCGAGTGTTTCCGTGATTTCGTACTCGGTCATAGTATTGACGTCATCACCCAATACTGGATGGGGTATGAAAAACGTATCGATAGTAGTTCGCGTCTCGAGCACAACCATTTTTCCCCATACACGCACGATAGGCACATACACCCCTTGAAGGAAGTGTTAGAGCTGATAGTATTGTGCGGTATTCGGATAACCATGAAAAGCCTTATTTGGTAGCGGGAGATAGACGAGAGTGACAATGTCCGAAGCAACCACCGACGAACCGGTCGCAGCGACCACTCCCGAAGAACTCAAAGACCGCATCGACGCGGGCGAGGACGTCTTTATCCTCGACGCGCGTTCCGAGGGCGACTTCGAGGAGTGGCACATCGATGGGGAGACCGTCAGCATCGTCAACTACCCCTACTTCGAACTGCTGGACGGCATCCCGGAGGACCTCCACGACGACCTCCCGAACGACCAGCGCATCACCGTCCTCTGTGCGAAAGGTGGCTCCAGCGAACTCGTCGCGGAACACCTCGAAGACGACGGCTACGACGTCGAACACCTCGAACGCGGCATGAAGGGATGGGCTCGCATCTACGAGTACACGGAACTCGACGTGGACGTCGACGCGACCATCGCACAGTACCGACGGCCGTCGAGCGGCTGTCTCGCCTACCTCGTCGTCTCCGACGGCGAAGCCGCGGTCATCGACCCCCTCCGCGCGTTCTCGCAGGAGTACATCCAGGACGCACGCGTGTTCGGCGCGGACCTGAAGTACGCCATCGACACGCACGTTCACGCGGACCACATCTCCGGGATTCGTGACGTCGCGACGGCGACGGACGCGAAAGCGGTGCTCCCGAAGCCCGCGGTGGACCGCGGCGTCGAGTACGACCAACCCTACGAAACCGTTCGCGACGGCGACTCGCTCACCGTCGGCGACGTCGAAATCGGCGTCGTTCACACGCCCGGCCACACGAGCGGAATGACCGCGTACCACGTGGGCGACGTGCTGTTCACCGGCGACGGCCTGTTCACGGAGAGCGTCGCGCGCCCGGACCTCGAAGACCCCGAGGCGGCGAAGAACGCCGCGAAAATCCTCTACGAGAGCCTCAACGAGAAGGTCCTGCCGCTGTCGGACGACACGGCTATCGCGCCCGCCCACTTCAGCGACGCGGCGACGCCGAACGACGACGGCACGTACACCGCGGAACTCGGCGACCTCACGGAGCGCATGGACGCGCTCACGATGGACGAAGACGAGTTCGTCGATTTCATCGTCGCTGACATGCCGCCGCGACCGGCGAACTACGAGGACATCATCGCCACGAACCTCGGTCAGCAGGACCCCGACGACGA
Organism: Haladaptatus paucihalophilus DX253; assembly: GCF_000376445.1. Taxonomy (NCBI): domain Archaea; kingdom Methanobacteriati; phylum Methanobacteriota; class Halobacteria; order Halobacteriales; family Haladaptataceae; genus Haladaptatus; species Haladaptatus paucihalophilus. The sequence continues at coordinate 269,655 of NZ_AQXI01000002.1, forward strand.
GGAAGCCTTCGAACTCGAACTCGGCCCCAACAACTGCGCGGCCAGCGAAGAAGCGCTCACCAACTAAAACCGAAGACCACGCTTACCACCGGACGGTCGCCGCGATTCCGAACGAAACGCGGCCCCGTCCGGAACCTCATTCCTCTCAAACCCCGGTTCTCCCTTCCGTTTCGCGCCGTTCCACAGCACACCGGTGGCCGACGGACCGCGTGTCTCACCGATGCCATTGCGTTTAAGTCGATAGAGAAAATAGTATTGTATGAGATGAGCAATACTAACTTCGAGCCGTCCACGGTCGCACGACGCGTACAGGACGACGACGCCGAGGACCTGTACGTCCTCGACGTTCGACGGGAAGAAGACTACGAGGAGTGGCGGATTCCGGACAGTACGAACCTACCCATCTACGACGAACTCCTCGAATTCGATTACTCCTCGCTCGAAGACAATCTCGACGAGATTCCCGAAGACGAGGAGATAGCCATCGTCTGCGTCGGCGGAATCACGTCGGCGCGCGCCGCCGAGTTCCTCCGGGAGCACGGCTACGACGCCGAATCCATCGAGGACGGAATGAACGGCTGGGGGCGCGTCCACCGTCAGTACGACCTCGACGTGGCGGATGGCGTCGTTCAGGTCGTCCGTCCCGGAACGGGGTGCGTTTCCTACCTCGTCCACGACGAGGACGAGGCCGTCGTCGTCGACCCGACCCAGTACATCGACGAGTACCTGACCGTCGCGGACGAGCGGGACCTCGATATCGTCGGCGTCGCGGACACGCACGCGCACGCGGACCACGTTTCCGGCGCACGACGGCTCTCCGGCGAACTCGACGTTCCGTACTACCTCCACGACGACGACGCGGGCGAACTCGAAGAAGTGGTCGAACTCGAAGACGGCGACGAGATTTCCGTCGGCGACCGCTCCCTCGACGTCGTGTACACGCCCGGCCACACGCCGGGGAGCGTCTCCTTCGAATTCGGCGACGCGCTCCTCTCGGGGGACACGCTGTTCCTCCGGAGCGTCGGTCGGCCGGACCTCGAAGACGGGGCCGAGGACGCCGTTCGTGAGGCCGCGAGCGAACTGTTCGACAGCCTCGACCGCCTCACCGACCGCGACGACGAGACGCTCGTCCTCCCCGGTCACTTCAGCGACGAGGAGATGCGCCCGCTCGCCACGAGCCTCGAAAACCTGCAGGAGGAGACGACCAACGAACTCCTCAGCTACGTCGAGGCCGACGACGAGACGGCCTTCGTCGAGACCATCGTCGAGAGCCTCGCCGACGAACCCGCGAACTACAACGAGATAAAGCAGATCAACTGGGGGAAAGAACAACCCGGCGGCGACGTCGAGTCCCTCGAACTGGGGCCGAACAACTGCGCCGCGAACTAACGAACAGCGGTTCTGTCGGTCGGCGACGAGCGGACAAGGAGAGTAGATGGCGTCGGTCAGTGGCGAACGAAGAGTAAATGGCGTAATCGGCGGCGAACGAACGGAGAGTAGACGACGCTCGTCGCCGCTCTCAAGGTACATGACGGTGAACACCCACCATGGGGCGCGACAGTGCGTGGTGGAAGGAAGCCGTCGTCTACCAAATCTATCCTCGAAGCTTCTACAATTCGGACGCGGACGGCATCGGCGACTTGCGAGGCATCCGCGAAAAGGTGGACTACCTCGACGAGTTGGGCGTCGATGTCGTGTGGCTCAACCCGGTGTACGATTCGCCGCTCGTGGACGGCGGCTACGACGTTCGGGAGTACCGGTCGATACACCCCGATTACGGGGCGATGGACGACTGGGAGGCGCTGCGCGACGAACTCCACGAGCGAGGGATTCGCCTCATCATGGACATGGTGACGAACCACACGTCCGACGAACACGAGTGGTTCCGCAAGTCGCGGCGAGGGGAGGACCCCTACCGAAAATACTACTGGTGGGCCGGCGGCGACCCGGATAGCCCGCCGAACAACTGGGAGTCGTTTTTCGGCGGCCCGGCGTGGAGTTACGACGAGCGGCGCGAGGCGTGGTATCTGCACCTGTTCGACCAGAAACAACCGGACCTGAATTGGCGAAACCCGGCCGTGAGGGAGGACATCTTCGAGATGCTCCGCTGGTGGCTCGAAAAGGACTGCGACGGGTTTCGCTTCGACGTCATCAACCTCATCTCCAAACCGTCGGCGCTCCCCGACGGCGACCCCGATTCGACCCCACGAGGGAGGGAATACTTCATCGACGGACCGCGGGTCCACGAGTACGTCCGGGAGATGTACGACCGGGTGCTCAGCGAGTACGACATCATGACCGTGGGGGAGACGTCCCACATCACGGTCGAGGAGGCGCGACGATTCTACGAGGACGGCCTCGACATGGTGTTCACGTTCCAACACTTACACATCGACAGAGGGGATACGGGACCGTGGGACTTCGACGACTGGGACCTCGACGAACTCCGCGACGCGACCGCGGCGTGGCAGCGGGGCGTCAGCGAGCAATCGTGGAACAGCCTGTTCCTCGGTAACCACGACCAGCCTCGAATGGTCTCGCGGTTCGGCGACGAGGGAAGGTACAGAGTCGAATCCGCGAAGATGCTGGCGACGTATCTCTTTACGTTGCGCGGAACCCCGTTCGTCTATCAGGGGGACGAACTCGGGATGACGAACCCGACCTTCGAGCGACTCGACGAGTATCGGGACGAGGAGACCATCCAACAGGTCATGTTGGCGTTGCGGAGCGGGGGCGTTTCGACGTTCGACCAGATTCGGGAGGCGGTCGATTTCTGGAGTCGCGACAACGCCCGCACGCCGATACCGTGGTCGGACGAACGGAACGCCGGGTTCACCGACGGCGAGCCGTGGATCAAGGTCTGTGAGAACTACCCCGAGGTCAACGTCGAACGGGAACGCGACGACGAAGATTCCGTACTGCAGTACTACCGTCGCCTCATCGACCTCCGTCACTCCACCCCCGTCATGGTGTACGGGCGCTACGCGCAACTGCTGGACGACCACCCCGAGATATACGCGTATCTTCGGACGCCGACGGACGGGTCGCGGTCGCTCCTCGTCGTCCTGAACTTCTTCGACGGAGAGCCGACGTTTCGGCTTCCGAACGACGTCAGCTACGACCGCTGGGAGAAGTTAATCGGCAACTACGAGTCGGCGTCCCGCGACTCGATACGGGAGTTCGACTTGCGGCCGTACGAGGCGCTCGTGTACGCTCTCGAATGAGGGTATCGAGCGACGGATAGCGGGGTTTCGAGCGATTGGAAGAGGGGTTTGGAGTGACGGACAGCGGGGCTATTGACGGATATCGCGGCTACTTCACGACGAGGACGGGCATCGACGCCCGGCGGGTGACCGTCTCGGCGACGCTTCCGAGGACGAGCCGGGTGGCACCGGCCCGGCCGTGGCTCCCGAGAACGATGCGGTCCGTATCGTGCTCCTCGGCGTACTCGACGATGACGTGTTTCGGTTCGCCGAACTCGGTCTCGGTTCGTAGCGTGACGTCGAATTCGTCCGCGATTTCCTGTGCCTTATCGAACAGCTTCGTCGCCTTTGCTCGGGCCGACTCGTACCACTCGTTCCAGTACTCTATCGAGACGGACCCCGGCGGGGCACCGTCCCGGAACTTCGGTCGCATCACCTCGACGATGTTGAATCCGGACCCGATGGGGTCCATGACGTGCAGGACCGTCACGTCGGCGTCCGGGTAGTCGGACAGCGCCACTTCGAGCGCCTTCGACGAGAGCGGCGACCCGTCGATGGGAACGAGGATTCGCTTCGTCATATTCATGGTACGAGTCCGCACGCAATAGCGATACCGACGGGTCAATCGACGGCGCGCTCGACGAGGCCGGTAACGAGGAGGAATACGACCGACCCGAGCGCTATCAGTTCCCACCCCCCGACGGAGATGGAACGCACGTCGAACAGAGTGTGCAGCGACGTGTACAGGACGACCAGTTGGAGGCCGAACGACACGGCGACGGCGGCTATCAACCACCGATTCGAGAGGAGCGGTTGGTCGAACCGCGACCGGATGACCTGGATGACTATCATTTCGATGGTGACGATGAACGTGAACAGGAGCGTCTGTGCCGTCGTGATGTCGCGAACGGCCTGCAGTCCGTAGAAGAAGAGTCCCAGTCCGACGACCGTCATCGTGAGTCCGATGGTGAGTATCGAAACGATCATTCGTCGGTCGATGACCGACTCGTCACCACCTCGCGGTGGACGTTCGAGGACGTTGGACGCCTTGGGGTCGGTGCCGAGCGCGAGCGCCGGAAGGCCGTCGGTCACGACGTTGATCCACAGGAGCATCACGGGCGTCAGGATGAGGGCGTCCGATTCCGACGCGAACAGCCCCGGGAAGAAGAAGCTCCCGACGAGAACGCCGAGGAAGACGGTAAGCACTTCCCCGGCGTTGGCCGACAGCAGCAGGTTCACGAACTTTCGGATATTGTCGAAGATGGCGCGGCCCTCCGCGATGGCGTCGCGGATGGTGACGAAGTTGTCGTCCTGAAGGACCATATCGGAGGCCTGTTGTGCGACGTCGGTGCCGCGGGTCCCCATCGCGATTCCGACGTCGGCGTTGCGGAGCGCGGGCGCGTCGTTGACTCCATCGCCCGTCATCGCGACGTTGTGTCCGTTCTCCTGTAGCGCTTTCAGAATTCGAACCTTGTGGTGCGGGGAGACGCGGGCGAAGACGTCGACGTTCTCGACGACCTCTCGAAGGGCCTCGTCCGAGAGCGTATCGACCGTCGTCCCGTCCATGGCCTCCTCCGAGCCGAAGCCGATGGTCTGGGCGATGGCACCGGCCGTCTGAACGTTGTCCCCGGTCGCCATGACGACCCGGATACCGGCGTTCCGACAGTCCTCGATGGCTTCCGAAACCTCCGCCCGTGGCGGGTCTATCATCCCCTGCAGTCCCACGAAGATCATGTCCCGCTCGACGCGTTCCGGGTCGTCCTCGGGGTCCTCGACCGGGCGAACGGCGAAACCGAGCACCCGGAGCGCGTCCGAACCGAACGCCCGGTTGCGGTCGAGGATTTCCTCCCGTTTCGCCGCCGTGAGTTCCCGAACGCCGTCGTCCTCCAGAACGCGGGTACACCGGTCGAGAACGACCTCCGGGGCACCCTTCATGTAGGCCGTTGGCGTGGCGGCATCGAACCCGTCCGTATCCGAGAGCGTCGAGGGAGATTCACGGGCGATGACGGTCATCCGTTTGCGTTCCGAGGAGAACGGAATCTCGCGCAGTCGTTCGTGCTCGGGGTCGATGCCCGCCTTCGCGGCCGACACCAGCAGGGCGATTTCGGTCGGGTCTCCGTAGTACGGGTCGTCGGCGGAATCCGGCGCTCGTTCGGCGTCGTTGCAGTAGGCCCCGCAGGTCAGGAGCGGGACCAGTCGTTCGCGGTCGGCGTCGTCGCCGTCGTGACGAAACTCGCCCGCCGTCGAGAGGCCGGTTCCCGTGACGGTTCCGTTCGTTCCCGCGGTGTACACCCGCTTGACCGTCATCTGATTCTCGGTGAGCGTCCCCGTCTTGTCGCTCACGATGACGTCGACCGACCCGAGGCTTTCGACCACGGGGAGTCGCCGAACCAGTGCGTCGCGGTTGAGTATCTTGCGCGACCCCATCGCGAGGGTCAGCGTCACGACCGCCGGTAACCCCTCGGGGACCGCCGCGACGGCCAGGGTGATGCCGGTCAGCAAAATCGACAGCCAGCCCGCCGCGGTGAAGACGAACTGCGCCACCGCGATGACGAGTATCAGTCCGACGATTCCGATTCCGATACGCTTTCCGAGCGCGTCCACCTCCTTCTGAAACGGCGTCTCCCGCGTCTCGGCTTCCTGTATTTCGGTCGCGATGTCACCAACTTGGGTGTTCATCCCTGTCTCCACGACGACGGCCCTCCCCCGCCCCTTGATGGCGGTGGTGTTCATGAACACCATGTCGTCCCGCTCGGCCAACGGTGTCTCCGAGGGAACGGGGTCCGTCCCCTTCGCGACGGTGGTGCTCTCCCCGGTGAGGGCCGATTCGTTGGTCTCGAGCGCCGTCACCTCCACGAGTCGAGCGTCCGCGGGGATGGCGTCGCCCTGCTCGATGATGACGACATCCCCCGGTACGACATCCTCGGCGTCGATTGTCACCTTCTCGCCGTCGCGGAGCACGGTCGAGTTCGGCGTGGAGAGTTCCCGGAGGGCCTGTATCGACATCTCGGCGCGGTAATCTTGGAAGAACCCGAAAACGCCGTTTGCGAACAGGATGAGGAGGATGAGTCCGGCCTCCTCGTATCTGGGGGTGGCACCCGGGAGGAGTCCGACGGCTATCGAAAGGAGCGCCGCGAGTATCAACAGGTAGATGAGAAAGTCCTGAAACTGGGCGAGAAAGAGTTCGTACGGCGAGACGGCCTCGTCCTCCCGAATCCGGTTCGGTCCGAACTCCGACAGTCGCTCGCTCGCTTCGTCGGTCGAGAGCCCGCTTTCGTCCGAATCGAGCGCCTCGAAGACGCGTTCTTCGGGAACGCTGTGCCACTCAGTCGGGGTCGTTTCGCGGGACATGAGGGAACTCATCGGTCGATGACGAAGCGGACGGTCGGTTCGCGGGGGAACCGTAACTCGGAGACGGTTCGTCGAAATAGCGGCATCTTCGCGCAGAGACGAGGGACGGATAGTTGGATGTTTGGGTCGAGGCGGGTTCACGAACTCACGTCGGGGTCGCCAAGCAGATATCCGCCGAACCCGGTGACCCAGAGCAACAGCGGGTACGCCACCCACCGTTCGACGCCGCCGGACCCGAGGACGTTCAGCGGATTCGCTTCCTGCAGAACGAACACGCTCACTAGCGTCGCCAGCGATATCACGCCGAACAGCAGACAGAAGTACTTGAACGGGCGCGTGACGACGCGAGAGGAGAGGACGACGGTGATACCGCCGCTGAAGAACGTGAGCAGGGCGAAGAGGCCGTGCCACGGAACGACGTTGCCGGGGAACACGCCGACGCCGAAGACCCCGAACCCGAACACGGCGAGGGGTATCGTGAGGACGCGCCGTCCCGTTGACCGGTGGAGGAAGTAGGCGGCGACGAGAAGCAGTGCACCCGTCACGAGCATCGTGCTGTTGAAGATGGTCGCCGATGGCTCGTGGATAATAGGGTTCGGCGGTTGCGTGGAACCGAGGTCGCTGATGTCCTGTCTGGTCGAGTAGTCCGGATAAAGAACCTCCCCCGTGATGATGCCCATGAACGAAATCCCCCCGGCGAGGAACATGGCGGCACCCGCTCTCGACAACCTCATCTCGTCGGAATTAGACCGGTTCAATCGGCTTTCCGTCCCACCCATGGTTGCAAATGGTTCCGAAAAAGTATAAATTCCCCAGTATATTTGACGGGGCGAATTCCCGACCCACGGACCGCGGCGGGACGGTCACTCACGGGCGGCCGGTCGGTCGAGCGCCGTCCGCACGTGTTCCCTGAGGGCGGACGCGGCGAGCGACCCGGTGACGTGTCCGGTTTCGATGACGGTGAGGGGGATACCGTCGTAGCCGGAGCGTTGCGCATCGAGTTCGATTATCCTGTCGTAGCGGGCGAGTAGAGGGCGACAGTCGGCGGTGGCCGCTCGAAACGCCCGCTCGAAATCGAGCACGTCTCGGAGGCGGTCGGGGTCGGTTCGCGCCCGCGCCGCCGTCATTCGTCGATAGGCGGACGTGGCGAACATCTCACCGAGAGCGGCCCCCGCGAAGATGGGGGCGTATCGGTCAGCCGTCCCGTGAAACGACCGGTGGAGGTTCGTCACCCAGCCGCCGAGGCTGATGCCCGAGACGGTAACGGCGGGTGAACCCCGCTCGCGCACCGCCGCTGTCAGCGCCTCGACCATCGCTGTCGAGGCGGCACACATCCCGACGAAGTTCGAAAGCGCGCCCATCGCACGGGCGTAGCTGAAACTCGACCGGTCGTGGAACGGTGCCCGGACGAGTATCACGTTCACCGGGACGCTCCAATCCTCGGCTGCGAACAGTCGCCGAGCCGAGTTGGAGCTGAATCGGCCGAAATCGAACGGGTCCTCCCCGCTCCCGTGGTGGAAGATGAGTGTCGGCGCGTCGTCGCCGTACCACTGCCAGACGCAATACGCACCGCGGAACCCACCGGCGGGCGTGGCGACCGTCACCTCGCGGTGGCCGCTCGTCTCCACCTCGTCGAGGGCCAATCGAGTTTCGACAACCGTCTCGTCCAGTCGTGGGCCGTCGAGGCTCCGCGCGAAGAACGTCGCATCCCGAAGCACTAGTCCGCTCGCTGTCACCGTGGCGACGTCCAGAAATTCGTGGTGGTTCATGGCCGTTTCGGAGGTACACCTACGTACCCCGACGCCGTTGTGGGTCTTGAAAACGTGGTTCTCCCAGACATCCGCACTCGACAGCGCAATCCGCGTAGAGACGACGGGTCCGTGTCGAACCGTATTCGAGTCCGCCTCGGCGCGGTCACCGCGTTCGCTCTATCGGCGATAACCGTCGCCATCGCCGCCGTCGCGCTCGGTAACCGTCGCACTGAAGACGAAATCGAAACGCACGTCGACGAACTCCTGTCGGACAGCGAACCGCGGGACGGGGAGTTCTCGCGGGACGACATCGAGGAGCTGCCCGCTCCCGTCCGACGGTATTTCACCCACGTCTTGGACGACGGCCAGCCACACGTACAGGTCGTCCGACTGCACCAACGCGGGGAGTTCCGCCTCGGCGGGCCGGACTCCGAGTGGCGGCCGCTCGTCGCGGACCAGTACGTCACCACGCGGCCGCCGGGGTTCGTTTGGGACGCGAGCATCGACGTCCTGCCGCGGGTTCCCGCGCGCGTCCTCGACTGTTACGAGGGCGGCGACGGGGTGCTCCGTGCGTGGCTGCTCGGGGCGGTTCCGGTCGCGAGCGCCGGTCCGTCACCCGAGATGAACGAAGGGGAACTCCTTCGCTATCTCGCCGAAGCCGTCTGGTATCCGACCGCGCTCCTCCCCGCGCAGGGCGTCGAATGGGAGGCCATCGACGACCGGTCCGCGAGGGCGACGCTCGAACACCGATCCGCGTCCGCTTCGGTCGTCTTTCATTTCAACGAGCACGACGAAATCGAACGCGTCACCGCGGAGCGCTACCGCATGGAGGACGAGCGTTACGAATCGTGGACGGGCCACTTCCGGGACTACCGGGACCGCAACGGGCGTCGGATTCCGGTCGAAGCCGAGGTCGGTTGGGGACGACCGGACGACGACGAACGCTACTGGCGGGCGACCATCGACCGAATCGAGCACCGACCGATGGGTACGAACCGGCAGTCCGACGGCGAACTGTAATCCGAATTCGAGGTCGAGAGCGAGGGGAACGGCGGATTCAAACAAAAGACTCAATACTGACTAATTATTCAGTAAGCACATGGGGTATGGCCACTCACAGAAGCGGCCGTGGTTAGCGGTCGTCCTCGGCGTGGTCGTGACCGGATTGGGACACGCGTATCTGGGCCGGTGGCGACGAGCGGTCGCATGGCTTTCGGTCGACCTCGGAGTAGCGACCTTCGTGACGCCCGAAGTGACGTTGCAGGCGCTCGCAACGGGTGCGCAGCTTCCGACCGCGGAACTCGTTCCCATCTTCGCCGTGACCTCTATCAGCATCGCGGACGCCTACTTGCTCGCACACCGAGCGGGGTCCAACTCGCCGTCCGACGACGAATCAGGGACAGAGCGGGTCTGTCCGCACTGTGGCCGGTCGGCCGAACCGGAGTTGGAGTTCTGCCAGTGGTGTTCGACACGACTCGACGAACCCGACGCACGCGCTGAATCCGAGAACAAAGCGTGAACGTCTGGCGAATCGGATTCGGAGACGAAGAGACGACACCCTCTGGTCGATAGCGGCCTTCGAGGACCGATTTTGAATCGAGGAGCGGGATTCATCATGTTGGAGGTCCAACTCGTACGCGCATGTTCCGCACGATACTCTCGGTAATCGGTCTCATCGAACTCCTTTCGCCGGAGGCGCTCATCGAACGCGCCGAGCGGCTCGCGCTCGACAATCCGGACGACTGTGAGTTGCAGTCGTGGATCGTTCCGATTGCACGGGTCGAGGGACTCGCCTTCGTGACGCTCGTGTGGCGAAGCGACGCCTCGTATTCGCGGCTCAAGCGGTTCCTCGGCGTCATCGGCGTTCTGGCACTGATGTACCCGCACGCCTACGTCGACTACGGGTCCGAACTCGTGTACGTCGATGCGGCCGAGTGCGAGTGGAAATCGTGGGTGTACCCCTGGACTCGCATCGTCGGGTTGCTGTACGTACTCGTCGCCGTCAATGAAATGCGAAAGGGACGCTCCTCGAACGCACGTTCGTCGGAATGAGCGGGACGGTGCACCGACCGTTGCGGCGCAGACGCTATCGACACTCCTTCAGTAGTGCGTTCGCCGGGCGGAGAAGACGTTTCTTCCCGAATCGGGCGGCCGTTCGTACGCAGACCTCCGTATTTAGGCGTGGAGCCAGACCTTCGGATGGTTCTCACGGAGATGGTCGTGGTACCACTTCATCGCCTTCGGGTACGAAGACGAGATCATCTGTAAGCCGCAGTGGTTACAACGCGCAGCAGGCATTGGCAGAGCCTTGAAGGACGGGGGTATAACTGTTCCCATTTCCCGCGGTAGGCGACCGTCAGCCGACGCTCGGGGTTCGCCGGCGTCGATACCGGGGACGTCCGCACCGGAAGGAGACCGCTTTCACGGACTCGGGACGGGAGAGTCGGCGTCCCGTGCGGCGTCACGAAGCCGCTCCTGTTCGGCGGCGTCCATCTCCTCGAAATTCCGTGCGGCGTCCAGTATCATCGGGACGAGTTGCGGGTCTCCCGCGCTCGGTATCGAAGTCATCCCTTGCGAGAGCGCGTAGCGCAGACACGTTTCGATTTCGTCGGGAGTGTCGTACGGTCGGTACCACGTTTCGTACGGTCGTTCGTCTCTAGGGAGGTCCTCCGGCCACGGCTCCTCGGCGAAGGCTTTGATACACAGCGTTCCGAGGCCGCGTTCCTGGGCGAGGTCCAACACCGACCGATAATCGTACTCCGGGCCTTCCTTCGCGTCGAGCGTGTAGTTGAGCGGGAACATCACCGTCTCCAGTTCGGGAATTCGTTTTATCGCGGTCCGAATCACGCTCGGGTCCCCGTGGCTCGTGAGACCGATGTGACCGATGATTCCCTCCTCTTGCGCCTCCTTGAACGCAGCGAGCGCCCCCTCGTCGTGGCCTTGGGCCATCTCGGGACTGTAGTCGCCGGTAACGGTGTCGAGTTCGTCGTACCGGGTGAGCGCGTGGAACTGATAGAGGTCGATGTAGTCGGTGTCGAGTCGGTCGAGCGAGCGGTGGAGTTCGCCCCACGCGCCGTAGTAGGTGCGCTCTTGGGTTTTACAGCCCAAGAATATCTCATCGCGGTGTTCGGCGAGCTTCGGCGCGAGTTTCAACTCGGCGTCGCCGTACGTCGGCGCGACGTCGAAGTGGTTGACGCCAGCATCGAGGACGTCCTCGACCATCCGATTCGCTTCCGGTTGGTCGAGGAAGTCGAGAGCGATGGTGCCGAACGTGAGAATCGAACTCTCGTGGCCAGTTTCTCCGAGCGGTCGAGTTTCCATGGTGTATATCAACGAAGGACACACGTAAAGTGGTATCCCACGGTAACCGCGACGCGATGAGAAATCGAGAGAGCGGAAGGATTCGAGCGCACTCCGCCGGGAATCGAACTGACGATTCGACACGTATCCGGCCCGGGTGCCGACGGAAGGCCGTTCACCGATGGTGAACACATTTGCCCGCTGATTCGGACGACGGTTATCGAAGTCCCGTGACACCACGATAGAGCGCATAGAATCGCCACGTATGCCGAGATTCACCGTGAGCAAACGATTTTATTCGCGTGTTTGGTGTTCGACCGTAATCCTGTTTGTCGCGCCGAGAACGAGGCCCGGCATGTCCTCTTCGAGGCGTTTGCCGCTCATTCCGGGAGCGGTACCGGAAACAGTAACGGCACCGACGGCACGGCCGTCGTCGGACGGAATCGCCGCCGCGACGGCGCGCCGGTCGGGGTCGAGTTCACCCCGGTCGAACGCGAGTCCGTGGTCGCGGACGGTCCGTAGTTCCCGAATCAGCGACGCGCGCGACGTTATCGTCCGGTCCGTCGGTGTCGGCGTGTCCCCGTCGAGGAGCGAATCGAGACTCGCGGGCGGACGATGGGCGAGGATGGCCTTTCCCGCGGCGCAAGCGTGCAGGGGAACCCGACTCCCGTCACGGAGCGCGAAACCGGCGTCGTCGCCCGCTCTGTACACGAAAACGGCGTCGCCGTTCTCTTCGATGACGAGACTCGCCGTCTCACCGCTGGCGTCCGCGAGGCGGTCTATCTCCGGCCGGGCGACGCGGTACAGCGAGTCGGTGTCCCGGACGCCCGTTCCGAGTTCGAGGAAGCGCAGGCTGAGTCGGTATCGTCCGTCCTCGTTGATGACGTACCCGAGTCGTTCGAGGGTGGCAAGATGGTTGTGAACGCTGCCTTTCGAGTGTCCGAGTCGGTCGGCGAGTTGGGTGACACCGGCCCGTTCGAGCGTCGCCAGGGAGTCGATGATTTCGAACGTCGTCGCGGTGGCACCGACCGGATATTTCGGCATGGTAGTGGATGTCGGTACGGGCACAAAAAATCGTTCATCGATGGTGAACAGATGCGCGTCGGTAGTCGGTGAGAGAACGGCGTCACGGATTCAGCTGAAACCGGTCGATACCAACGAATTCACCGGTAGCGTCGGAGATGACACACCAGCAATCGATGTAGCTCGTTCACCGTCGATGAACGCCACCCGAGATAGTACTCTAACCCGACATCGTATTTTTTATTTAGATTCGTCGTTATATTCCACATATAGGATAAAAATCAACACCTATTTTCCTTTTTGCCCAAATAACTAAGTTTCTCTAGTTTCTGGTCTATGGTATTGTAAACGATGACGAAGAGTAAACTCGGTGTGAAACGGCGAAACGTGCTGAACGGAACGTGCAACCCGAATCTTCTCGCGGGGTCCGGGGCTCCAACCCTCGATTCGACGGGGACCGAGAACGTCCGGTACGCCACGGTCGGCGACTACGGGCGACGGGACGAGGAGTCGGCATGAGCGGCCGAATCGTCGACTACGAACTCTACGAGGTACCGCCACGGTGGTTGTTCCTCAGGGTGGAGACGAGCGACGGGGTGGTCGGCTGGGGCGAACCGGTGGTCGAGGGGCGGGCGCACACCGTCCGTACCGCGGTCGAAGAACTGCTCGACACCTATCTCCTCGGGAAATCGCCCGATTCGATAGAGGACCACTGGCAGACGATGTATCGCGGCGGCTTCTACCGCGGCGGTCCCGTCCTCATGTCGGCCATCGCGGGCATCGACCAAGCGCTCTGGGACATCAAGGGCAAGCGGTTCGGCGCGCCCGTGTACGACTTGCTCGGAGGGACGACCCGCGACCGCATCCGCGTCTATCAGTGGGTCGGCGGCGACCGCCCGAACCGAGTGGCGGATGCCGCCCGCGAAAAGGTGGACGCCGGATTCACCGCGCTGAAGATGAACGCCACGGCGGAACTGCGGCGCGTGGATTCGCCAGCGGCCATCGACGAGGCCGTCGCCCGTTTGGCGGCCGTCCGTGATGCCGTCGGGAACGAGGTGGACATCGGCGTCGACTTCCACGGCCGCGTCTCGAAGCCGATGGCGAAGCGGCTGGCGAAGGCGCTCGAACCCCACGAACCGATGTTCATCGAGGAACCGGTTCTCCCGGAGCACAACGACGTCTTACCCGAAATCGCGCGCCACACGACCATCCCCATCGCCACCGGCGAACGCATGTTCAGTCGGTGGGATTTCAAGGAAGTCTTCCGGGCCGGGAGCGTGGACGTCATCCAACCGGACTTGAGCCACGCGGGAGGTATCACCGAAGTGAAAAAGATCGCCGACATGGCCGAGGCGTACGACGTGGCGATGGCACCGCACTGCCCGCTCGGGCCGATCGCGCTGGCGTCGTGCATTCAAGTGGATGCCGTCTCGCCGAACGCCCTCATCCAAGAGCAGAGCCTCGACATCCACTACAACGAGACGAGCGACGTGCTCGACTACCTCGCCGACGCCTCCGTGTTCGAGTACCGCGACGGGTACGTGGACCTCCCGGACGGGCCGGGACTCGGCATCGACATCGACGAAGAGCACGTCCGAGCGAAGGCGGGTAACGTCGATTGGCACAATCCCGTCTGGCGACACGAGGACGGCAGCGTCGCGGAGTGGTGACGATGCCGGAGTCACCCCCAGTCGAGGGCATCCGCCGTTTCGAGGGCGAGACGGCACTCGTCACTGGGTCGACCCGCGGTATCGGCGAGGAAATCGCAAAACGGTTCGCCCGCGAGGGCGCGAACGTCGTCGTCACCGGCCGAACCCGAGCGGACGGCGAGGAAACCGTTGCGGCAATCGACGCGGCGGGCGGGACCGCGACGTTCGTTCGCGCGGACATGCGCGACCCCGACGACATCGCAGCGCTCGTCGAGGCCACCGCGGAGAAGTATGGCGGTCTCGACGTGCTGGTGAACAACGCGGGCGTCGAGACGAACACCGCGGCGGACGAGGCGACGATGGACGACTGGGCGTTCGTCGTGGAAACGGATTTCCGCTCGTACTGGCTCTGTGCGAAGCACGCCCGCGAACACATGGACGAAGGGAGCATCGTCAACGTCTCCTCGAATCACGCGCGACTGACGATGCCTGCGATGTTCCCGTACAACGCGGTGAAAGCGGGTATCGACGGGATGACGCGCTCGATGGCGCTCGATTTCGGTCCCGACGTTCGCGTCAACACCGTCAACCCGGGATGGGTCGCCATCGGCCGCACGATGGAGGAGTTAGACGAGGAGTACCGCGACCATCTCGAATCCATCCACCCCGTCGGGCGCATCGGCACCCCGGAGGACATCGCCGGTGTGGTTTCCTTCCTCGCGAGTTCAGACGCCGCGTTCGTGACGGGCGCATCCCTCGTGGCGGACGGCGGTCGCACCGTCGTCATGCAGGACGACTCGTTGCCGGACTATCGTAAGCGACGCGAGGACGGTGAGGACTGATGGCGCTCGGAGTGACGGGGGGCCGAACTGGACGCGGACGATATCGGAAGTCCAGGCGATAACGGTGGTGGGGTGTAAAAACCGAGTGACACTTCGTGGCAGTAGTTTAACGGAAGGTCGGGACGTCCTTCGGACGATGGAAAACCCTCAGTTCGAGGAGTTGCAGGAACGAGCGGCGAAAGCGGTTACCGAAGACGAACTCGCCTCGGTCTACGTCGGTCTCGTTCACGAGAACGGCGAACAGCAGTACTTCTTCGGGAACGACACCGACGGAAACGAGGAGCTACAGGAGATGACCGTCGCCCAATTGGGGATGTTGCTTCGAGTACTCGCGGACCGCTCGAACGCCAGTATCGACGAGATTGCCGACGTCGCAATCGAACACGCCGGACAAATGCAGCTACAGTAGCCACGGAGTCCCAAGATTCCGGGGAGTTCGTCGCGGGGCGCTTCCGCCGCGTTTCTACCACCAGAAAAGGAACCAGCTAGCGTCACCTATCTTTCTGCGAGGAGAGAATCCCGTCGTTTACGGCGGGAGTGAATCCTACACTTCCTACGCAACCTACCGCCGATGGCAGCCCGGATATTCCACGCCAACCCATACAATTAAGTAATATTCTCTACATAGCCTATGTATGGCGATTCAGGTCACTCGCACTTACGTTGCCTCCATACGGAACCAGCAACAGGTGAAGGGTGACTTGGACTCGCTCGGGTTCGCCGCCTCAAAACTCTGGAACATTGCACGATGGACGATAGAGCGCATCTGGAGCGAAACAGGGACAATCCCCGAGGATGGCCCGCTCAAAGCATACCTGAAAAACCACGAACGCTACGCCGACCTCAATTCTCAGTCGAGTCAGCGAGTCATCGAAGAACTCGCTGAAGCGTTCCGTGGTTGGTATGCCAAGCGCCGAAACGGGGACGACCGTGCGAACCCACCGAAGTACCGTAAACACAACGGCGACCACCCACGTTCCACGGTCACGTTCAAAGAAGACGGCTTCAAACACGATTCTCACAACAACCGGATTCGCCTCTCCAAAGGCCGAAACCTCAAAAACCACTGGTCTGACTTCATCCTCTGCGATATCGAAACCCGACCAGATGTCGTCGTCGAGAATGTCCGCCAAGTGCGCGCCGTCTGGAACGGTGACGAATGGGAACTCCACATCGTGTGCAAACACGAAATCGAGGCCGAGTCTCCCGGAGACGAAACCGCTGGTATTGACCTTGGTATCTCGAACTTCGCCGCCATCGCGTATTCCACGGGCGATCACGAGTTGTATCCGGGGAATGCCCTCAAGACCGACGAGCGATACTTCGCCAAGGAGATAGCGAAGTGCAACTCCTCTCGGTCAAACAAGGCACTCCGACTCCGACGGAAGCGTTCCGAACGGCGGTCGCACTACATGCACGCCGTCACCAGACACATCGTCACAGAGTGTGTCGAACGGGATGTCGGAACGGTTGCTGTCGGCGACCTCGAAGGTATCCGTGAAGATGACGAAACTGTCGAGGCTCGAAACTGGGGCGACCGTGGCAACGAAGGCTTGCACAGGTGGGCGTTCGACCGCTTCACGAACCTGCTCACGTACAAGGCGAAAGCCGAAGGCATCACCGTGGTCACGGTGAGCGAGCGAGACACATCGAAGACGTGTTCGTGGTGTGGGCAGAAGCGCAAGGCGAATCGCGTAGAGCGCGGCTTGTACGTCTGTCGTGGGTGTGACGCCGTGATGAATGCCGACTCAAATGGCGCGGAGAACATTCGGCGTCGGTTAGACCAAGCAGAAAAGGTAACTCTGAATCCCTCCGCGGATAGGAGTAGCGGGCGTGTGGCACGTCCTGTAGTCAACCTGTTCCGTCGTGGAGAACGCGACCCGAGTTGTGGACAGGGGATGTTCGCTGAACAAGCGAGCATCTGCAAACCGTAAATATCCCAACGCGGAACGGGAAGCCCCGCCGTTTACGGCGGGGAGGATGTCACCGTTCGGAAAGCGCGACCGGTCGCGTCCGTGTGCTTCGGACCACCAGCCATCCGAGACCGACGAGGAGAGCGGCGAATCCACCGACGAGCAGCGTTCGCGTATATCCGACGAGGGTGGCGACCCCGACGAACAGCGGCGGACCGACGGTGGTTCCGAGGCGGAGGACGCTGGTCCGAATGCTCATGATGCTCCCCCGAAACTCGTCGGGCGCGAGTTCGTTCAGCGCGGTGTCCGTTATCGGTTCGGCGAGTCCTTGCCCCAAGCCGAACAGCAAGAGCGCTCCGGCGACGACGTAGACCGAATCCGCGACGGACACCATGACGAGGCCGATGCCGTAACTCGTGAAGCCGAGCGCGATGGACTGGAAACTCGAAAACGACCGGAGCAACCGGTCGCCCTGCATGGCCGTCAGGCCCATCATCACGGCGGGTAAGCCGAGGAGGAGGCCAATGACACCCGACGAGTACTGGTAGGAGTTGGCGAGGATGAACGGCACGACCGTGAGTTGGGCACCGTAGAGGAGGAGGAAGATGCCGAATATCGCGGTGTAGAGGACCAGATAGGGTCGCATCGACGTCGGACCGGTCACGAAGTCGTGGATGCTGGTATCGGCGTCCGTCCCGGTATCGGACGGTTCTTCGAGAAAGACGATGCCGGGGAGTGCGACGACGACGCCGAGGAGGAAGCAGACGAACGGTGCCATCCACGAGAGGGTCGCCAGTCCCCCGCCGAGGAGCGGATACCCCGCGGCACCGACCGCGAGAATCGCCGCGTTCATCCCGATCAGCGTTCGGCGTTTCTCACCCGTGAAGAGGTCGCCGAGCAGCGTGACCGTGAGCGTCGCGATGGCGCTGCTGGCGGCGCCTTGGACGGCTCGGAGGGCGAGTATGGCCTCGAAGTTCGAGAGCAGGACGATAGCGGAGCCGCTGAGACCGAAGACGACGAGCGACGGGATGAGGATTCGTTTGCGACCGATTCGGTCCGCGACCATCCCTATCGGGACGGTCAAAAACACCCCCGGAAGGGTGAACGCGGAGAGCAACAGACTCGCCTGTGCCTCCGTGATGTTCCACGCGTCCTGCACGGCGGGGAGGGCGGGGCTGATGAGCGAGACGCCCATCACCGCGACGAGGGTGCTCGCGAAGATGACGGTCGTTGCGGGGGACTCTTGGAGGGTTCGAAGACGTTTCATTCAGGTCGTCCGGAAATATTTGCGACGAACCGTGGAGAGGGTTTTGATGTCGGCAACCGCGACGGGGGACGGATGTGTCCCGCGAGCGTCACCCGTGCTCCGCATCCGACAACTACAACAGCGACGGTTCCGAACCTCCTCTATTCGATGTCCTCCAGTGACGTTCCCCGCGACGCGCTCTCCCGGTCGCTCGTAATCGCCGTGCTCGGGTTTCTCCTGAGTATCGCGGTCATCGACGAGGTTGCCGCGAGCAACGCGGCGGTCGCGCTTTCGGACGCGTCGAGTCGGACGATTGCGGTGCCACAGTGGTTGTACTTGGCGACCGGTGGTGCGGTGATCGGTGCGTCGGCCATCTTGGCGAGCGTCGTCACCGACCGTTCGTTCATCCGGTCGATGCACGACTGGCAAAAATCCGTCCCGATGTGGGTCCCGATTCGGCGAGGCGCGCTCTATCTCGCACAACTCCTCGGCGTCGCGGGGCTCGCAATCGTCATCTATCGCGGCTTCGTCGGGCCGCAAATCCCGACCGTGAACGTCGCCATCATCCTCGTGTTCGGGGGCGTCCGCGCGGGGCTGACGATGGTCGTCTATCTCGTCGGGAACGTGTGGCCCGCGCTGAACCCGTGGCGGACGATAGCGCGACGACTCCCCACGCTCGGTCGTGCGTATCCGTCCCGCGTCGGCCGGTGGCCCGCGGTCGGCGGGCTGTTGCTTCTGGTGTGGCTCGAAACGGTCATGCCGGTCAACAAGGTTCCGGCCATGCTCGCAACGGCGATTTGCGCGTACACAGTCATCACGCTCGTCGGGGCGGTCGTCTACACGCCCGAGTCGTGGTTTTCG
Source organism: Haladaptatus paucihalophilus DX253 (assembly GCF_000376445.1). Lineage (NCBI taxonomy): Archaea > Methanobacteriati > Methanobacteriota > Halobacteria > Halobacteriales > Haladaptataceae > Haladaptatus > Haladaptatus paucihalophilus. The sequence goes on from NZ_AQXI01000002.1 coordinate 288,794, forward strand.
AACGCCGACCCGGTGTCGGTCACGTTCCACTTCTACGGGCAGGTCGCCCCGCTCCGCTGGTCCGCGGACGGCGTGACGCTCCGCCCGCCCGGATTCGACCTCCGCGAGTCCGGGGCCGTCGCGACCACCGCCGACATCGCCTTCGTCGTCGCGCTCATCTGGGAACTCACGTTCAGCGGGTTCGTCACGACGGCGACCGGCGTGTCGTTCATCACCGCCGTCGTCGATGCGGGCGTTCCCCCGCTCGTGGTCTACGCGCTGCTCTTCGTTCTCGGGTACGCCCTCTTCCTCGGTGCCTTTCGGTTTGCATCCCGCGTCACTCGACGGACGGGGGAAACCTACCTTCCGCCCCGGACCATCGCCCTCCGCTTCGCACCGCCGCTGCTCGCCATCGCCGTCGGCTACCACCTCGCACACTACTTCGGGTTCTTCGTCTCGCTCCTCCCGTCGCTCGTCCCCGCGGTCGTCTCGCCGCTCTCTCCCCCGGCGAACCCGGTCGTCCTGACCCTCCCGGAGTGGTTCGGCGGCCTCGTCATCGGGTTCGTCCTCGTCGGTCACCTGCTCGCCGTCTGGGTCGCCCACTCGCAGGCGTACGCGACGTTTCCGAGCCGACTGCAAGCGATTCGGAGCCAGTACCCGTTCATCCTCGTGATGATCGCCTACACGATTATCAGCCTGTGGCTCGTCTCGCTTCCGACGGCGAGTCCGGCGTTCGTGTCGTGATCAGACCGTGAACTCCATCGGCGGCATCTCCATGAACGCCGTCTCGTACCCGTCGTGCCGGGCGAGTTGAGGCGGCGAATCGACCGAGATTCGAAGCGTGTCGCCGGACCGCACGTCCCCGACGGGAGCACCGTAGTGGGTATCGAGGGCCGCGTCGAGGGCGGGTGTGAGCGTCCCCTTCGATACCGTGGTCCCGTTTCGCAGGAGTTCCATCGAGAGGGACATCCGCGGCAACACGATGCGGTTGTACGGCGTTCTCGGCGACACCGCGAGATACGATTTCCCGTCGTCGGCGAAGCGATTCTCCCCCTCGATGACGGTCACGACGAACTTCGCGTCGCCGGACGATTTTGTCCCGACGAGCGTTCCCGGCAGCGATGCCGGTGCGGGCGCTCGACCGACCGGGACCGTCATCGACATCGGGTCGAGGGCATCGCGGCTCCCCTGCTTTTCGCCGAACTCCCGATACTCGACGTCGTATATCTGGTCCGTGTCGAATTCGAAATCGATGGTCGCCGACGCGCCGTCCGACAGTCGGGACGCGAGCGACCCGGTTCGGCGCACGCCGACCGACCCGACCCTGACAGTCGCGCTGTACGAGCCGTCGCCGTCGAGTGAAACGTTGTCCCCGTAGTGAAACCCCATATTCTGCGAAAGCATCGGCCACGGAGCCCGTTTATCGACCGTCTTCCCGCCTTTTTCGATGGTGAGTTGAACGTCCGCCGGGATGGTCGTCTCCGTTTTCGCGTCCCACGTGGAGACCATCATGTGGAGCGTGTCGTCCGGTTGCACGACGACCTTGGAGTTCGATTGGCCGGTGACGTTCCAGAACCGATGTGGGTACGAGTACATTAGCGCGAAGCGGAGGTCCCCATCCGTTCCCATCCCGTACATCTTCATTCCCTCCATGTACGCGGGATGATAGACCGCGGCGGGACGGTTTTTCACTCTCGGCGGGTCACGCCACGCGGATCGTTTTTCGAATCCGAGCGAGTCCAGACAGCCGGTGAGGAGGGACCCCCCTGCAAGTGCCGTGCCAGTTCGGAGGAACGTTCGGCGGCGCATTAGGTGGGTGTTGTGCGAGTGTTCGAATGAGGGTGTTGGTTCAGTAGTCGAACGCGGTCCCCGAATCCGCCGGAGTCACGGGACCCGAACCGACGGGCGACCAATGGGCGGACCGCTCAGCCCGGCGCGCGGAACGCCTTGAGGCGAAACTGGAGGATGATGGGTTCGAGAACGTCCTCCCGTCCGGTCCACGTGATCGTCACTTCCGTCAGTCGGTACGACGGTCCCACGGGAACCCGCCGAGCCGAGAGGCGAGCCTGCCATCCGTCTCCCTCGATTTCGGTCTCGCCACGCCGTTCGCCGCCGAGATGTTCGAGATATCCCATGGCCTGTTCGATCGTGAGGCCGCGAAACCGACGCGTGACGCGGAGAGTCCCGTCCTCAACCGTCCGTTCGACCGGTGGTATCGAATCCAAGGCCGCCTTCCGCCGCCGTGCCCACGATGGGGCTCCTGATAGGGTCATTGTGGCTCACGCTCACTAGCAGTCGGCTAGCGACGACGATAACAGTTGTTGGAATTCTCACCCGTTGCGAACGACACCAACGCGCGACCGTTAGCGGCGAGAAATACACGGGAAACCGCCCGGGAACGGGTATCACGGCTCGAAGACGGACGTCACTTTTCCACGACCCGCGCGACGGGCGCGTTGTTTTTGACGCTCTCGATACCCCGTTTGGCACCCTGTTTCGACGAGTATCCCTCGCCGCTGTCCGCGATGATGTTCCGGTTCGCGACGACGAGGCGCCAGCGCCACTCGCCCGCGCTGTCCTCGTACACCTCGAATTGGGGTTCGCTTGGCATATCCGGCGTATGTTCGACCACCAATAAAAAGGGTCGCCTTCCTGCGAAACTGATGGTCACGTCGCCGACCGTTTCAGACACGTGAAATTTAGACGACATCCGTTACGGGGAGGCCGGAACTGAAGGCGACGGCGAACGGACCGCTCACCGCGTGATATCCCTGTATCCCCGGTTATGGCCGCCTAGAAGACTTCTATCGCTCGAATTCGGATGTAACCCCGAAAACGAGTGTATCGTCGTTTCAGCGCTTCTATCGCCACAAATCGGCGTCATTGGAGTTATCACGTGTTTTTAGACCACGGGTGGAATTACAGACAGTATGAAGAAACAGCCGCTTCTCGCGATCAGCGCCGTGTTCGCCCTGACTCTGCCGTGGCTCTTCACGGGTATCATTCAGGAGGTATCCGGTCTTTCGACCATCATTGTCGTCGGGATGACCGGTCTCGCCATCGTCGGCGCTTCGTTCATGCTGGCGTGGGGTGCCGAAACGGCGGAGAAGGACGTTCCGCGGGCGTTCGCAATCGCGATTTTGGCGATTCTCGCCGTCGCGCCCGAGTACGCCGTCGACGCCTACTACGCGTGGAACGCGGGGGCGAACGGGGCGACGGCACAGGCCTGCAGTCAGCTTTCTGGGAGCGCGATAGCCACCGCCGAGCCAGGAACGCTCGCACAAGCCTGTCACGACGCGAACCTCGCCGTCGCCAACATGACCGGCGCGAACCGCATTCTCATCGGTCTCGGATGGTCCGGAATCGCGCTCTACACCATCTACCGCGCAACACGCTCCGGTGACTCGTCGGTCGTCCAGCGGCCGGGGTCGCTCACCGATGCCGTCAAAATAGATCGTAACATCTCACTCGAAATAACGTTCCTACTCGCGGCGACGGTGTACGCGTTTTTCATCCCGCTCGGAAGCGGAATCGGTATCGGTGACACGCTGATTCTGGTCGGCCTGTACGTGCTTTACATCGGCGTCATCATCAGGAACGACGTCGAGGAAGACACCGCCCACGTCGGCGTTCCCGCTTATCTTCAGTCGTTCTCGAAGTGGGGTCGGGTCGCGGCCGTGTTCGGCCTCTTCGCGTACTCCGGGTACATGATCTTCGAGGCGGTCCACCCGTTCGCCCACGGGTTGGAGACGCTCGGGACGTCGTTCGGTATCCCGGAGTTCTTCATGATCCAGTGGATTGCACCGCTGGCCTCCGAATCGCCCGAGCTAATCGTCGTCCTCTATCTGGTGAACAAGGCCCGTTCGACGGCGGGGTTCAACGCGCTCATCTCCTCGAAGCTGAACCAGTGGACGCTGCTCATCGGCACGCTCGCCGTCGTCTACAGTATCGCTTCGGGGACAGTCGGCACGCTCGCGTTCGACGAGAAGCAGGCGGCGGAGATATGGATCACCGCCGCACAGAGTTTCTTCGCGCTCGGCGTCCTCGTGAACTTCGAGATAGACGTCCGCGAGGCGCTCACGCTGTTCGTGCTGTTCGCCTCACAGGTGGTGTTGGAGTTCGGCGTGCTCCAACTCGTCTCGGAGCCAGCAGCCGCCTCGTTGAGCCTCGCCTTGCTGCACGCCTACACCGTCGTCTACGTGCTGCTCGGCGGCTGGCTGTTCGTCCGCCGCCGCGAGAACGTCCGTCGGCTCACCGGACGTACGGTCGCCACCGTTCGAAACGCGTTCACCGGGGGCACCGATACGTCCGAGCACGGGTACTGAGGGCCGAGAGCGGGGAGCGGGACGCGCCCCGAGGTTCGCCGCTCTCGGTGGATGCGTCGGCCGAACCCGTTCCAAAGGCGTGCTTGTCGGGGGAGGGTACAATTGCGGACAGAGAGGAGTGAAACTTTAGTCGTCTACGCGAAAACTGGAGGTGAGTATGTCTCGCCGCCACGAACAACGGATACCGCGCTCCAAGTGGACGCGCGACCACGCTTCTCGACTCCGCCGGACTCCTGACACCACCGCACCGATAATCTATCCCCCCGAGCGGCGGATCAGCGACGAGTATCACCTCTGGGACACCTGGTTTCTCCGCGAACGCGACGGATCCATCGCCGAAGTTGACGGCTATCGAATCGCGTTCTCGCTCTCCGCGTCGTCGTCCCTTCTTCCCGGAAAACGCCACGACGAAGCGCGTATCCGGTACTTCTACTCGACGGACGGGCGGGAGTGGACCTACGGCGGGCCGGTCTTCCCCGAGGGCGAGGCGTTCGGTTCCCGCCAGTGGGCTGGGTCCACCCTCCTCGACGACGGCACCGTGTACGCCTACTACACCGCCGCGGGCCACCGTGACGAACCAGAACTCACCTACGAACAGCGGATATGCGTCGGCGCGGGCGGTACCGTCTCGACGGACGGAGACGGCCTTCGTATCGACGGCCCGTGGGACCACTCGGTGCTTTTGGAACCGGACGGCGAGCGCTATCAGACGCAGGAGCAGTCGATGCGACAGGACGGGCCGATATACACGTTCCGCGACCCGTGGTTCTTCGAGGACCCCGAAACGGAGGAGACGTACCTCCTCTTCGAGGGAAACACGCCCATCGACGACCCCGACCCCGAGCGGACGTACAACGGCTGTATCGGCATCGCGTACTCCGAGACGGGCGACCCGGCGGACTGGGCGGTCCTCGACCCGCTCCTCGACGCCGAGCGCGTCAATCAGGAACTCGAACGGCCGCACGTCGTCGTCCGTAACGGGCGCTACTACCTTTTCACGCCGAGCCACCAGCACACGTTCGCGCCCGGTTGTAGCGGGTTCGACGCGCTCTATGGCTTCGTCGCGGACTCCCTCTTCGGTCCCTACGAACCGTTGAACGAGACGGGTCTGGTCGTCGCAAATCCCGAGAACGCCCCGTTTCAGGCGTACTCGTGGCTGGCGTTCGGGCACGGCGACGAAATCCTCGTCACGTCCTTTTTCAACTACTTCGACCTCAACGGACTCTCGCTCGACGACGTCGCCTTCCTCCCGGAGGCGGAGCAATTCCGTCGCTTCGGCGGGACGTACGCGCCGACGCTCCGCCTGCAGGTCGCGGGGAATCGAACCCGCATCTGGGGCGAACTCGGCTACGGACGGATTCCGCTCGAACGCGAGTCGCTGGCCGCACCCGACCGCGTTCGCTACCGGGCGACGGACGACGGAGACGAAGACAGCGACGGCGGCGACTACTGAATCAGTCGTCGCCCACCTCGGCCGTCGAACCGACGTCCACGGACGGGGTGGCGGAAACGTCGAGTTCCCACGCGTCGAGGGAGACGATACGGGCGTCCCCGCCCGCGGCGTAGAGCGAAACGCCGTCGGCGTCCGCGCGGGTCGGGTAGATTCGTCCCGTGAGACAGCGCCGCTCGTTTGCGAACACTTCGACGATGGACCCATCGACGAACACTCGAAGGTCGATTCGGTCGTCGCCGTCGAGCGGCATCCGTATCGGGTCGTCCGCCGTTTCCGGGTGGAGGCTCGACGTCGACCGTTCGAGGATGAGTTCGTCCCGACGAACGTGGAGCGGCGTCCGTTCTTCGCCGTCCACGGTCTCGCGGAGGACGACGCCCACCTCGTCGGCAGTCCCGAGGTCAAGGGAGAGCGAGAGTTCGAGCGACCGTCCGCGGGTCTGGAGGACTTCGCGCTGGCCGTCCGAAAGCCCGAACGACTCGAAGCCGTGGTGACCGCCCCGAAGTGACGTGACCTCGGCCGCGGGCCGCTGGCGGAGTTCGCCGTCCTCGACGCTGAGGACGCGGGGGAGCGAGAGCGCGCCCGACCATCCGGCGTCCCACTGCGCGCGCTCGCTGCGCGCTTCCTTCAGCCACCCGAACGTGAGCGGACGCCCCGAAGCGTCGTGGAGCGTCTGTGGCGCGTAAAAGTCGCCGTAATCGAGGTGGCCGAACTCCTCGCGCTCGAAGCGCCCGTCGCGGACGTCCCCGAGGAAGTACAGCACGCTCTCGTAGTTCGAGACGTGGAGGAGGGACTTCTCGCCGAGGTCGAGGAGTTCGGGACACTCCCACATGTGGCCAGCGCCCTCCCAATTCCCCGTGAGCAGTGGCCCGAGGTAGGTCCAGTCCCGAAGGTCGTCCGACCGATAGCGGAGCACCGTCCCGCCGACGCCCTCGATGCTGGAGCCGATGAGCTGATACCACGAGCCGTTTTCGCGCCAGACGCAGTGGTCGCGGAACTCCGCCTCCCAGTGGTCGGTCGAGAGGATGTCGAGTTCGACTGGCGTGTCCGTCACGACGGGGTTGGCGGGTTCTTTCGCCCAGACGTCGAGGCTATCGTCAGTGGCAGTTGCGAGACACGGGAGCTGGCGACTCCCGCGGCCGCCCGTGTAGAGGATTCGAGCGGTGCCGTCGTCGTCGACCGTACAACCCGACCAACAGCCGTCGCGGTCCGGGCCGTCGAGGTCGGGCGTGAGCGCGACCGGGTGGTCTTCCCAGTGGAGGAGGTCGTCGCTCGTCGCGTGCCCCCAATGGATGGTGTTGTGGTAGGGGCCGCCCGGATTGTACTGATAGAAGGCGTGATAGGTGCCGTTCCACTGAACGAGACCGTTTGGGTCGTTCAACCAGTTCGCGGGCGGTGCGAAGTGATAGCGCGGGCGGTCGTGGTCGCCGCGGAAGGCCGTGCGCATCGCGGCGAGGTCGGCGGCGGCCTTCGGGCGGCCGACGAGTCCGTCCTCGGCACCCGAACCGAGGAAACGCAGACAGCCCGCGAGGAGCGTCTCGCGGCCGCCATCCGCGCCGGGTGCGTCGAACTCGACGTTCGCGCCGACGCCGAGGACGGTGCCGTCGCCGGGTTTCCACTGGACGACGGACACCTCGTTTGGATGGTCGATGTCTCCCCGGTACGTTCCAGCGAGCACGTCCGCGCGTTCCGGGAGGACGTCGACGTACCGCGCATACGGCTGCGTACCGCCGTCGCCACGGGTATGGAAGCGGATGTCGTCGAAGGCCGCGACGGCGGGATGGTCGGCATACTGGGACTTCCAGAGCGGCCCAACGGCCGTTTCGACCGGTTCGGTGCCGACGGCATCCGGGGGGACCGAATCGATGTCGAGGGGTTCGACCGCGGTCAGCGCGTGGAGGGTTACCAGGAGAGTGCCACCGCGCTCGAAATAGTCGGCGAACGCGTCGGCGAACTCGGCGATAGCTGACGGGTCCAGGGGAGTGTCACGGTGCCACCAGAGAACGTCGTAGGCGTTAAAATCGCCGCCCGCACGCAAATCGGCGAACGAAACGCGTTCGACGGTTCCCAACTCGGTGGTCACCCAGTCGAACGCCGTCCGCTGTTCGAAGGAGAGATCGTCGGAGTGCAGGAACCCGATGGTCGGAGACGACGGTACCATTGACAATACATATCGGGGCACGTTATATAATGGACACGGCTTTTTCAATGCCGCGTGCCGGATATCGTGAGTCAGGGCCAGTTACTCCGCCTCGGCGTCTGAACACGAGCGAGCACGGACGCTCGTCCCGCCGTCGTTACGTTCGGTTTGCATCACGGACACCGCGAACCGTGGTCTCGACCGCTTCGAGACCGGCGTCGTGCAGTAAATCACCGACGACGACGGAATCAGCCACGCGCGCCATCTCGTACGCCGAGTCGTAGTCGTGGATGCCGCCACCGTAGAAGAGACTCGCGGCCGTGAGCGCATCTCGCGCCGCAGCGACGGCGGTCGGGTCGCCGAGCGTCCCGGAAAATTCGAGATAGACGATATCCTGGTTGAGGACGTGCTCGGCGAGGCGGGCGTAGGCGGCGATGTCGGCGATATCGAGGTCACAATTCGCTCGGGTATACGTCGCAACCGCGGACTCGGGATTTAGGACGATGTACGCCTCGGTGTACGTGCGCTCCCAATCGATACGCGCGGACGACCGAATCCACTCGTGGTGCGCTCCCGTTATCCACGTCGTGTCGCCCGCGTTCAGGACGATGGGTATCAGATAGCCGGAAAAGGCGTCGTTCGGGGGCACGGTCGGCAGATAGGTCGGTTCTACGAATACCGGAACGTCGGCGGACGAGAGCGCGTCGAGAATCGACCGGACGTTCGATTCGGTGACGTTCGTAGTGCCGCCGACGACGATGGCATCGGTCCCCGTGTCGGCGATGGCGGCGTAGGTATCCCCGTCACGAAGTGATTTGTCGGGGTCGACCTTGGTCACGTGATGCCAACGTTCCCACGGAGTCGCCATAGCACACGTAGTACGAACACACGCAAACCGTTTTCGAGGATTCGAGGAGCACTCTCCGGAGTCGAAGGTGGCCGTAACCCGCCGAACCGTTTCGTTCTCACGAAAGGGGAATTAGAGAAACGTGCGAGAGTTGAATTCGACCCGAGAATTAATTTGTCCGCGGTTGTGATTGCTTGTATGGTCACGTTTGAGGTGACGCTGCCCGACCGTATCGACAGCGACATCGACCGCCTTGTCGACCAAGGTGACTTCCTGAATCGAGAACAGGCGATAGAAGAACTCCTCTCGCTGGGAGTGTCGGCCCATGGGGTGAGCCACGAAACGGAAGACGAACTGTCCGAAGACCTGTTCACGCAAGCCGTCGACGACCAGCAGGACCCCGCTAGCTATCAAGACGAACCGCTCTAGTTTTCAGGGTAAAACCGGCTAGCGGATGCCGCGCTGACGGAACATTCTCTTCGAAACCGGCACAGCGGCCGCGGACGTAGAGGGCGGAGTGTCGAGTGTGAGCGTTCCGTGAGCAGTATGAGCAGCGGAGCAAGTATGAGCAGATGAACTGGTGAGAAAGTATGAGCAGAGGTACGCAAACTCCGTCCGCGAGCGTCGAGTCAGCGGATTTTCGAGTCTCGTCGCTCGTCCGACCGAAGAACGACGAGTCGGACACCACTCCCCCGCCCAAAGTGCCGACGAACGGTCAATTCCAGTACGGGAGAGAGCGGCTTACGGCACGATGGTACAAACGATAATTACGACGGGACGAATCCAGAACTATTGAATAATTGATATTCTATTCGCCGTCGTCTAGCGAGGGGTGGTATCATGGATGAACTACTGTCCGACAAGGTAGCGGTCATAACCGGCGGGTCGAGTGGTATCGGCCGTACGATTGCGAAAACGTTCGCCGAGGAGGGCGCCGATATCGTCGTCGCTGACGTTCGTGAAGACGCTCGCGAAGGCGGGCCGCCGACGCACGAACTGATTTCCGAGGAAACGGATTCCGAGGCGACGTACGTCGACTGCGATGTCACCGAGCCTGATGACCTGGAGGCGAGTGTCGAAGCGGCGGAACGGTACGGTGGAATCGACATCATGGTCAACAACGCGGGGATTTTCCGGGGAGAGGACTTTCTCGACGTGTCCGAACGGGAGTACGACCAACTGATGGACGTCAACGTCAAGGGAGTGTTCTTTGGGGCGCAAGCCGCCGCCAAACGGATGGTTGCAAACGGTGGCGGCAGTATCATCAACCTCTCCAGCGTCGCCGGGTTGGAGGGAACCGGGGAGTACGTCACCTACTGTACCTCGAAGGGAGCCGTTCGACTGATGACGTACGCACTCGCCGACAAACTCGGTCCGGAAGGCGTTCGCGTCAACGCGATTCATCCCGGCGTCATCGAGACGGCGATGACCACCGACGACGTTGCCATCGTCGGAACCGAAGAAGGGGAGATGTACGAGCAGATGATTCCCTCGCGTCGATTCGGCACGCCGACGGACGTCGCCAATGGCGCACTCTACCTGGCGTCCGACCTCGCGGATTACGTCACCGGGGAGTCGCTCGTTCTGGACGGAGGGCTCACGAACACCGGGTGAGGTTTTCGTGTTGGGTTTCGTTTGGTGAGGACAGGTTTCCCGCTTCCCCGAGGGAGGCGACCCGGCCAGAATCACTTCCGCTCGTGGTTTTAGGCGGTCGGAGGTCACACAGGCCGTTGTTAGTTCCCGCTCGTCTCCAGTTTGGATTCCGCCGGTGCTGATTCCACCGAGTTTACCCCCCGTTTTCCACCGCGAAGTACGTGATTGACCAAATTTCCATGTGCGCGCCGGAGGCGCTCGGAGAGCGCTTGATGGGAGATTCCTATTTCTTCGGCGAGGTCTTCTGCTTTCACCTCACGTGGCACCGAGTAGTAGCCGTGCTCGGCAGCGAGCTGAAGCGTCGTTTGCTGGCGGTCCGTTAGTCCTACTGGACTACTACTTTGGTCGGTGAGGTCGTGAATAGAAGTGACATCAAAATCGATGCCGTGTTCCAGACAGCAGTCGTTGGTGCGCGTAGCCATCATCCGATCAGCAAACAACAGACGAATATTCCAGTGGTCGTCGTGGCCCGTTGCACGGAGCACCGTCCCTTCTTGTTCTACGAGAAGACGAACCAGATGTTCGATGTGGTCGTCCCATTCGAACTGATACAGACAATCGGATTCGAACTCGGCTATGAGCCGAAAGTCGACAACGCTGTCGTCCTCAGCAAACATTGCTTCGAGCGTCGCGCGTTCAGGCGAGTCGAATCGGAGAAAGGACAGCAAGAACTCATCATTGGTGGCGGCGATTCGTTCAGCGTCAACCGTCACCGTCTCGAGTTCCGCAAGGGTATGTGCAAGCGCGAACTGGTCGCTCGGGATAATTACGTCAACGATTGAACCGGTCATGTGTCGTGGGAAGTGGGTGGGC